>VBHP01000061.1 GCA_005881435.1 Chloroflexota bacterium
GCGCGCGGAGATCGCCAAGCGTGTCGGCGCCGAGCGTCTGCGTGTTCCGCCGCCGCGGCTGTGCACGGACAACGGCGCGATGGTCGGCGCTGCGGCGTTCTTTGCCTTGCGCTATCGCACCAGCGAGGTGCCGCTCGCGGTGCGGCCGAACATGAAGCTCGCATGACGCTCGTCGACGCGCTCGCGGATGCCCGCACGCTCGCGGCCTCCGACGCGCCGGACACGACGCGCGCGGCCGAGACCTTCGAGCGCGTCGTCCGCGCGGCCGCGGCGGATGAGGCCGTGCGCGACGCGCTGCGAGGCGTGACCAGCGGACGCGCGCTGTTGCGCTTCACCGATTCCGAGGACGCCTTCGAGTTCGGCGCCGGCGAGGGCGCACTGTCCATCGAGCGCGCCGACAAACGTGGCCCTGGTCCGAAGGTCGACGCGTCATCGGCCACGTGGCTCGGCCTGATGGCGGGCACGATCAAGCCGTGGCTCGCGTTCACACGCGGGCTCATCGTCTGCCGCGCCGGACTCAACGAGCTGCGCTGGCTGCAGCAGGTCGCGGAGCGGATGCAGCAGGGATACTTGCAGGCGAAATGAGCTCCCAGCCTGCGCCGCAGCCGCAACCGATCGACAAGAGCGCGCCCGCGAAGCTCCAGCGCGGCCCGACGAAGACGCGCACCGAGCCACAGGCCAAACGCGAGGGACCGACGCTGGACCAGGTCCGCGAGCACCCCCGCGTGAAGGCCTTCATCCGCGCGGCGAACGAGCAGCTCGGAGTCGTCGGGTACACCGAGCACGGCGAGCGTCACGCGCGAACGACCGCCGACTCCGCGCGCTTCATCCTGAAGTCGCTGGGTCACGATGCGCGGCGTTGCGAGCTCGGCGCGATCGCTGCCTACCTGCATGACATCGGGAACGTCATCACCCGCGACCGGCATGCACAGACCGGCGCGATCATCGCCGCCGAGATCCTGCGCGAGCTGCGATACACCGAAGATGAGGTCGCGGGGATCATGGGCGCGGTCGGGAACCACGAGGGCGAAGAGGGCGGCCAGCCGGTCAGCGCGGTCTCAGCCGCGGTCATCCTCGCCGACAAGAGCGACGTGCATCGCAGCCGGGTGCGAAATCCACGCACGACATCGTTCGACATCCACGACCGCGTGAACTACGCGGCGACGGCGGTGAATATCCGTGTCGACCGGCGGGAGAAGCTGATCACGCTCGAGCTGACGATCGACACCGCGGTGTCGCCGCTGATGGAGTACTTCGAGATCTTCCTCTCGCGCATGGTGCTGTGCCGGCGCTCCGCCGAGTACCTGCACTGCTCGTTCGCGCTCGTGATCAACAACACCCGTCTGCTGTAGCGATAAACTGGCCGCAACCATACCGCTGCCGCCGACGTTGACCGACCTCATCTCACCTCGGCAGCAGCACAGGAGACAACGTGCCGAAGCAGAATCGGGGCGGCCCGGGGCGCCTACCTGTTCGTGACGCTGTCGCCGCCGGCGGCGTCGTCATGCGCGAGAACGAGGGCCGGCTCGAGGTGGCCATCGCCGGCCGCGATTCGGATGGCACCTGGGTGTTCCCGAAGGGGACGCCGGACGGCCCCGAGACCGTCGAGCAGACGGCCATTCGCGAGGTCGTCGAAGAGACGGGGCTGGAGGTCCGCATCCTCGAGCCACTGGACACGACGCAGTACTGGTTCGCCTCACGCGGCGTGCGTTTCCATAAGCGCGTGCATTTCTTCCTGATGGAGGCGACCGGGGGAGATGTCGAGCGGCACGATCGCGAGTACGACGTGGTCCGCTGGGTGCGCGTCGACGAAGCGCGCTCGCTGCTGTCGTTCGAGAACTACCGCCAGATGCTGGATCTCGCGATCGCGGCATGGAAGGAGCGCAAGTGGGGCAAGAGCTGAGGCGGACGCCGCTGTTCGACGAGCACCGCGCGCTGGGCGCGAAGATAGTTGCGTTCGCCGGCTGGGAGATGCCGATCCAGTACACGTCGATCCTCGAGGAGCACGAGCGCGTGCGCTCGGCCTGCGGCGTCTTCGACCTGTCGCACATGGGCGAGTTCTGGTTCCGCGGGCCGGGCGCACGCGATTGGGTGAGCTCGCTCACGACCAACGATGTCGCGAAGCTCGAGGTCGGCCAGGCTCAGTACAACCTCATGTGCGTCGAGAGCGGCGGGATCGTCGACGACGTGATCGTGTACCGCACTGACAACGAGGAGTACCTCATGGTCGTGAACGCGGCCAATGTGGCCAAGGATGCGGCGCACGTGAGCCGCGCGCTGCCAGCGAGCGTGCGTTTCGAGGACGCGTCGCCGCGGACCGCCCTCGTCGCGGTCCAGGGGCCGCGCGCATCCGTCGTCGTCATGGCCGTGACGAACCTGCCGGTCCGGGAGGAATCCATTGAAGCGCTGCCGGCGTTCGGTGTCCGTCGCGCCCGCGTCGCCGACGCCGAAGCGGTGATCGCGCGCACCGGTTACACCGGGGAGGACGGCTTCGAGATCTTCGTCGAGTGGGACCGCGCGCCGCAGGTCTGGAACCGGCTCCTCGTCGCCGGCGCGTCGAACGGCGTCAGACCGATCGGGCTCGGCGCGCGCGACACCCTCCGGCTCGAGTGCCGGTACATGCTGTACGGCAACGACATCGACGAGACCACGAATCCGATCGAGGCGGGCCTGTCGTGGGTCGTGAAGCTGGACAAGGGCGAGTTCCGCGGACGGCCCGCCATTGCAGCGATGAAGGAGCGCGGCCCGAGCCGCAAGCTCGTCGGGCTGGTGGTGCAAGGCGGCGTGGCGCGGCACGGCCACGAGGTCACGATGGAGGGCGCGGTCGTCGGCAACGTCACCAGCGGCACCTTCGGCCCGACAGTCCGCAAGAACATCGCGCTCGCTTACGTCCCCACCGGTCTCGCCGCGATCGGCACGGCCGTGTGCGTCCGGATCCGCGGCAAGGACGTGCCCGCGACCGCGGGGAAGACCCCGTTCTACAAGCGGTCCGGGTAGGCTTGTTGTAGCGAACGAGGAGGGTGTAAGCGTTGGTACCGGAGGGGCTGTTGTACTCCAAGGAGCACGAGTGGGTGAAGGTCGACGGAGAGGTCGCGACCGTCGGCATCACCGATTTCGCGCAAGAGCAGCTTGGTGACGTGGTATTCGTGGAGCTGCCGTCGAAGGGCGAGCAGGTCCGTCAGTTCGCCAGCCTCGGCGTAGTCGAGTCAGTCAAGGCGGCGTCCGACGTGTACTCGCCGGTGTCCGGTGAGGTCGCCGAACGGAACGTCGACGTCATCGAGAAGCCGGAGCTGGTGAACGAATCGCCGTACCAGAAAGGCTGGCTGCTGAAGGTCAGGCTCGCCGACCGTGGCGAGCTGAAGGGTCTGCTGAGTCCCGGTGACTACCGCGCGCACATCGGCGAGACCACCGGCGCCGCCGGGGCGGACTAGCTCCACTCGACTCGATGAACTCGAACCCGTACTCCCCGCACACGCCCGAGGAGCGCGCCGCGATGCTCCAGCGTGTCGGCGTCGGCAGCGTCGACGACCTGCTCGGCGCGATCCCGAAGGACGCCCGGCACCCGCGCCTCGGCATCGGGGCCGGCATGAGCGAGATCGAAGTGCAGTCGCACCTCGAATTGTTGGCGAAGCTGAACACAACGGCCGGCGCAGGCCCGTTCTTCATCGGGGGTTCGATCCAGCGCCGCTACATCCCAGCCGCGGTGCCGGTGCTCGCACTTCGCGGCGAATTCCTCACCGCCTACACGCCGTACCAGGCCGAAGTCAGTCAGGGGACGCTGCAGGCCGTTTTCGAATACCAGTCGTTGATGGCCGAGCTGCTGGCGATGGATGTCGTCAACTCGTCGATGTACGACGGCGGTTCGGCCGTCGCAGAGGCCGCGTTCATGGCGGTGCGCGTCACCGGACGCAAGAAGGTCGCCGTCGCGACTGAAGTGGACTACACGTACCGCCGCACGCTGCGTACGTACGCGCGAGGACCGGAGCTCGAGATCGTCGAGGTGCCGACCTCCAAGCTAGCCTCCGCCGCCGCGGGCGCAGCCTGTCTCATCGTCCAGCATCCCGACGCGTTCGGGACGCTCGTCGACGTCCGCCAGATCGCCGACGCAGCGCATGCCGCGGACGCATTGTGCATCCAGGTCACGGAGCCGCACGCCTGCGCGCTGCTCGAACCACCCGGAGCGGTCGGCGCGGATATCGCCGTCGGCGAGGGCCAGCCGCTCGGCATCGCCATGGCCTACGGCGGACCGCATCTCGGGATCTTCGCCTGCCGCGAGGCGCTGGTGCGTCAGATGCCAGGCCGCATCGCCGGACAGACGTTGGACGCGAACGGCACGCGCGGCTTCGTCAACACGCTCCAGACGCGCGAGCAGCACATCCGCCGCGAGAAGGCGACGAGCAACATCTGCACCAACGAGGCGCTGGCCGCGATCACCGCGGCGGTGTATCTGTCATTGCTGGGTCCCGAGGGCTTGCGCGCCGCGGCCCGCGCCGGGGTATCGCGCGCCCACGAGCTCGCGAAGCGGCTGGCCGCACTTCCCGGCTGCGCCATCGCGAACGACGGACCGTTCTTCGACCGGTTCACCTTGCGCTGCGAGATCGGCGGCTGGGAGCTCCGCAATGCGCTGCTCGAGCGCGGGATCCAGGTCGAGGCGACTGCGTCGCACTATGTCGACGGCCGCCGGCAGGGACGCGACGACGTGATCGTCCAGTGCACCGAGCTCATCAATGACGCCGATGCCGATGCGCTGGTGAATGCGATTGCGGAACGCGCTGGCACGCGAGAGACGGCGGGCACCAGATGATCCGGACGCAGGTCGTTCCGGACGCTGGCGCGTCGACACCCGTACCGGCGCTCGAGCCGCTGCTATTCGAGCTCGCGCGGCCGGGCCGGGGCGGGAGACACGTGCGGTCGAACGACACCGCGGACCTGCCGGAGAAATTCCGGCGCAAGACGCCGCTGTCGCTCCCCGAGCTGACCGAGCCGCAGGTGGTGCGCCATTTCACCCACCTCGCGCAGCTGAATTACGCGGTCGACACCGGCATGTATCCGCTCGGGTCCTGCACGATGAAGTACAACCCAAAGGTGAACGATCGCGTCGCATCGCTCTTCGCCGACGTTCATCCCCGGCAGTCCTACCGCGCGACGCAAGGTGTCCTCGCGCTGGCATACGAGCTCGAGCAGATGCTCGCCAAGATCACCGGAATGGATTACGTCACGCTGCAGCCGCAGGCCGGCGCGCAGTCCGAGTTCACCGCGCTCCTGGTATTCAAGGCGTACCACGCCAAGCGCGGCGAGGGCGCACAGCGCCGGCGCATCATCGTGCCCGACTCGGCGCACGGGACGAATCCGGCATCCGCCGCGATGTGCGGCTACGAGGTCACGACCGTCCGTAGCGACGCGCGTGGGAACGTCGATCTCGACGCGCTCAAAGCCGCGCTCGGCCCGGACGTCGCCGGATTCATGCTGACGAACCCGAACACGCTCGGCCTCTTCGAGGAGCGCGTGCGCGAGGTGTGCGACGCGGTGCATGCCGCCGGCGCGCTGGTGTACGGCGACGGCGCGAACATGAACGCGCTCCTCGGCATCGCGCGGCCCGGCGACGTCGGATTCGATTGCGTGCACATCAACGTGCACAAGACGTTCTCCACACCGCATGGCGCCGGCGGTCCAGGGGCCGGTCCGCTGTGCGTGAAGGCGCACCTCCGGCCGTTCCTCCCGAAGCCGTGGATCGTGCGCGAGAGCGACGGCACCTATCACTACGACACCGCGCGCGAAGACCGCGAGCCCGCCGGGCTCGGCGACTCCATCGGCACGATCAAGCAGCGTCTCGGCAACTTCGGCGTCCTCGTCCGCGCGTACACCTACATCAAGACGCTCGGCGACGAAGGCCTGCTCGAGACCGGCAACGACGCCGTCCTCGCCGCCAACTATCTGCTGGCGCTGCTGAAGCAGCGGTACGACGTCGCGTACGAGCGATCGTGCATGCACGAGTTCGTGCTGTCGGGGAAGAGGCAGAAACAGAACGGCGTCCGGGCGCTCGACATCGCCAAGGGACTGATCGACAGAGGCTTCCATCCGCCGACGATCTACTTCCCGCTGATCGTCGACGAGGCGATGATGATCGAGCCCACCGAGACCGAACCGAAAGAGACGCTCGACGCGTTCGCCGGCGCGATGCTCGACATCGCGGATCAGGCGGAGAAGCAGCCGCAGCTGCTTCGCGAGGCGCCAAGGAACGCGCCGCTGCGCCGGCTCGACGAAACGCTCGCCGCGCGAAAGCCGGTGCTCCGATACCGGAAGCCGTAGCGACGATCTTCGCGCGACGGGTGTCCATCGTGCGCGTCCCCATCGCGCGCGTCGCGCGCGGCGTCGCCGACCTGCGCGCGGAACCGCGCGCCGATGCCGAGCTCGTGGATCAGGTCCGCTTCGGCGAGCGGTTGACCCTTCTCGCAGAGCAGGACGATTGGTACTTCGTGCAGGCGCGCGAGGACCATTACTTCGGGTGGATCCAGGACGCCGACGTGCGCGAGACCGACGAGGTGCCGGGCGACGGCGTCGTCAACGTTCTGCTCGCGTCGTCGAGCCGCGCACCTGGGGGACCCGATTCGTTCCGGCTGCCGGCTGGGACGTGGCTGGAGCTGGGAGGCGAGAGAGGCGGGGTCCTGCGCGTTCGCCATCCCTGGGTGGATCTGTGGGTCAATGCCACGGACGTCACGCGAGCGAGCGATCTCGAAGCGCGACCGCCGTCGCGCGCCGACCTGGTGATGGCGGCGCGCGCGTTCCTCGACGTGCCGTATCTGTGGGGCGGGACCAGCGCAAAGGGCATCGACTGCTCCGGATTGGTCCAGCTCGCGTATCGCCTGTGCGGCATCGTGCTCACGCGCGACGCCGACCAGCAGGCGACGCAGGGACGCGCGGCCGAGGGCGATCGAGAGGCGGGCGATCTCCTGTTCTTCGGCGCCCCGGTCACCCACGTCGCGATGTACACGGAAGCCGGAAAGATCATCCACGCGGCTGACGCGCCAATCGGCCGTGTGGTGGAGCAGCCGGCCGCCGAGCGGGGCACTCCGGTATCGGTGCGCCGTTACCTGCCCTAGCCAAGTGTTGTGATGGCTACACTCGGCAGAATGGCCGACGGGTGGCCCGTAGGCGAGGGAACCCAGAGAAGTGACATCGATCTCGTCGTGGCCGCGAGGGCCGGCGATGAGACAGCGTTCGACCTCCTCTTTTATCGCTATCGCGACGGCATTTACCGCGTTGCCTACGCCGTCACGAAAGACCCCTCCGCCGCGGAAGAGATCCTCGTCGACACCTTCGCGCGCGCCTACCGCGCGCTGGCCCGGCTCGAGCCGCACGATTCACTGCGCCCCTGGCTGTACCGCGTCGCCCTGAACCTCTCGTACAACCGTCGCCCGCGGCGGCACTTCACGCTGCACCCGTTGGAGGACGCGACAGAGCAGGTCGTGGAAGCGGACGACATCTCTCCGAATAGCCTCGCCGAGCGCGGCGAGGTGCAGCGCGCCGTGCTTGATGCGATCGATCAGCTGTCGTTCAAGCACCGGGTGGTCGTGATCCTGCACCACCTGCAGGGCCTCGACCTCGCCGAGATCGCGGAGATCGTCGAATGCCCGGTCGGAACAGTGAAGTCGAGACTGCACTACGCGTTGCGCCACCTTCGCGCGAGCCTGCTCGCGGACGGCCGGATCGAGCTCGAACCCCGCGTGCGCAAAGCGGCTACAGAAGAGTCGAGGGAGTGATCGGTGTGTTAACCCCGGCCACGTGCCGCTGGGCTCGGTCGCGCATGCTGGACGGCATCGCCGGCCGCCTCGACGTCCGGGTTCGACTCGACGTGCAGGACCATGTTGCGCGGTGCGTGGGATGCGCGCGAGAGCTCGCGGATCTCGCGGCGAGCCAGAACGCCGCGCGCCGTGCCTTCGATCGCTACCGGTGGCTGCGTTCCCGCGTCGCGCCAGGGCGATCGCGGCTCCTCGCCTTCGAAGGGGCGCGAGCGGCGCGAGGCGGCGGGCTGCTGCACCAACTGCCGCGACGAGCGGAGGCCCTGGTCGGCGCCGCGGTGCTGCTATTCGCGATCCTTGGGTCCGGCCCGTCGACGCAGCTGGCCGGCGACACGCGACTCTTCCCGCACCGCTACACGCGCGCGGCCGACGATCCCGCCGGCCTCATCGGCGCGTCGATGATCGGAACTTCACGCATCCCGGTCGCCGACGGAGCGGTCATCGACGTGACCCCGCTCCCGGCGTTGCCCGGGTCCGTAGACCGTCCTGGCCTGCAGTAGCAGGCGCGGCGCGCTCGGCGCGCTCCTGTTGCTCCTCGCGCTGCTTACGGGCGCCTGCGTTTCGACGCCGCCGGCTCCGCCGCGAACCACGCTGACCATCGGCCTCATCGGTGAGCCGCCGTCCGTCTTCGCCGACAGCGATCGCGACGCCGCGTTCGTTGGCGCTCTGATCACCGAGGACTTGGTGCGTCTCGACGACAAGGGCGATCTGGTGGCGCGGCTGGTCGAGAAAGTGCCGACCCTGGACAACGGCCTAGCGCGCGTCGCCGCCGACGAAGCCGCGCCCGCGGGCCGCCTCGAGGTGACCTTCACGCTGCGATCGGGCCTGATGTGGCAGGACGGACAGCCGATCACCAGCGATGACGTTCTGTATGCGTGGCAGCGCGATCGCGCCGCTCGCGTCGGAACGCGCGCTCGGGCCGATGCGGACCTGATCGAGCGCGTCGACGTCGTCGACGGACGCACCGCCATGCTCGTGCTCAGACCGAGCGTGCGCACGAGCCGCTATGCGGCGCTCGCCCACGTCATGCCGCGCCACATCCTCGCGGGCGCGAGCGCGGACGCCGAGACGTCCTACCTCCGCGCGCCGGTACACGCCGGACCCTTCGCCGTCGCGTCGTGGCAGCCGGGTATCGGGGCGACGCTGATCGCATTCGATCGCTACGCGCTCGGCAAGCCACAATTAACACGGATCGCGCTGCGCTTCTATCCCGACACCGATGCGCTGGTGGCCGCGCTGCGCTCCGGCGAGGCGGAGATGACGCCCGGCGGCGGCGTCGGAGCCGACCTCGGTCCGACGCTCGAGCGCTTCGCCGAATCGCGCGGCCTCGTCGTGCGCTATACGCCCCAGGTCTGGGGCGACTTCGTCCTGTTCAACTTCCGCACCGCGTACGGCGACGCGCGGATCCGCCGGGCCGTCGCCGCGAGAATCGACCGTCGCGCGATCAATCAGCAGGTCTTCGGCGGGCGTGCTCCGGTGCCCTCCAGCTACGTGCTCCCGCCCTCGTGGGCCGCGGCCGACTCCGCGGCGCCGCCCGATCCGGATCCGTCGTCAGCGAGCTCGATGCTCGCCTCCGCCGGCTACTGCGTGCTGCCGGTGTGCGTGATCGCGCCCTCACTGCGCGCTCGGATCGTGGTCCAGGGCGGATCGCCGCCGCGTATCGAAGCGGCGACACTCGCGGCGAACGATCTGCACGCCATCGGCGTGGTGACGTCGGTCTCGGTCTACGACGACCGCGGATTCGCGACCGTCGTCGCCACCGGAGACTTCGACCTCGCGGTCGCGGCGCGTGGCGGAGCGGATCCCGGTGACGTCACCGAGGAGTACATCAGCACTTCGCCGCGGAACATCACCGGGTATGCCGATCCGGCCTTCGACACGCTTGCCCGTTCGGCGGCCGGTTACGTGACGCGAGCGGAACGGCGTCCGCTTTATCTGGAGCTTCAGCGGATCTGGTCCGGCGCGCTTCCCGGACTTCCGCTGTACCAAGAGCTCGGGGTCGATGTCGTCCCGGCGGGCCTTGATGCGGTGGTGCCGAGTCCGCTGCACGGGCCGCTGTCGTGGAACGCATACGGCTGGCGGTTCTCGTCGCCGTGAACCAAATCTAGGGCGGCCCGGTATCCGAGACGATGGGCCTCTGCCTTGCGCGGTGCCGCGCGCCTGCCAAAATGGCGCGGATCGGCCGGGCTTGTCGGTGAAGGTAAGACGCGCTACGGCCGCCAGCGCTCGTCAGAGCGACCCAATTAGGCGAAGGAGGAATCCATGACCCAAAGCCGCCGAGGCTGGGCGATCGCGGTCGCCCTGACCATCCTCGGCCTCATCGCGACGGCGTGTCAGCAAGGCACACCGGGCACCAGTCAGGCCCCGAGCGGTGCGCAGGCTGACGCGAACGGCGTGTTCAACGAGAACCTCGGCACCGAGGCCGACAGCACCGACCCGCAGGTGGAGTCGTTTGTCCAGGAGATCAACATCTCGCAGAAGGTCTTCGATCCGATGATGACTTTCGATCCGAAGACCGGTCAGGTACTTCCGCTCTCGGCGAAGGAAATGCCAAAGCTGTCTTCGGACGGATTGACCTACACCTTCACGATCAAGGACGGCCTGAAGTACTCGGACGGCCAGCCCGTCACGGCGAAGAACTTTGAGTACGGCTTCAAGCGCCTCTGCGACCCGACTGTCGCAGGCGAGTACGCCTTCACCGGTTACATCGTCGCCGGCTGCGAGAAGTACAGCAGCGCGGACGCGAAGGCGACCTCGCCGGCTGATCTGCAGAAGCTGCGCGACGCCGTCGGGGTCAAGGCCACCGACGACAAGACGATCACCTACACGCTGACGGAGAAGGCTCCGTACTTCCTCTCGATCATGGCCCTCTGGGTCGGCGCACCGACTCGCGAGGACATGGTGACCAAGGGCGGGGACAAGTGGACTCAGGACCCCGCGACGTACATCGGGAACGGTCCATGGGTGCTCAAGGAGCACAAGCAGAACGAGTCCTGGACCTTCGAGCGCAACGAGAACCACGATCCGAAGGTCAAGTTCAAGACCTGGAAGCTCTTCATCATCAACGAGCACGCGGTCGAGTTCGCGTCGTACCGCAACGACCAGCTCGACACGGTCTCTGTCGCCGGACCTGACCGCAAGACGGTCGAGGGCGACGCGGACCTTTCCAAGCAGCTGACCAAGGGCGCGACGTCCCCGTACTGCACCTTCTACCAGGGCTACAACACCACGAAGCCACCCTTCGACGACGCCAACGTGCGTCTCGCATTCTCCAAGGCGTTCGACCGCCAGCAGTACGTCGAGGACATCCTCTCCGGCATCGGCACCGTGAACATGTCGTTCATGCCGCCGGGCCTGCCGGCCTACGACAACACCGACGACACGCAGAAGTTCGACGCGGCCGCGGCCAAGCAGCTCCTGTCGTCGTCGAAATACGCGGCGGATCTCACAAGTGGGAAGCTGAAGGTCTCGATGGGCTTCTCCTCGACGCAGCTGAATCTCACCCGCGCGCAGTGGTTCCAGGGCCAGTACAAGCAGAATCTCGGCGTCACGATCGACCTTGACGCTCAGGACTCGACGACCTACACGAAGAACGTCAAGGCGCTGGCCACGACGCCGCAAATGTTCCGACTCGGCTGGTGCATGGACTACCCCG
>VBHP01000062.1 GCA_005881435.1 Chloroflexota bacterium
CAGAGTGACGAAGAAGTGCCGGGTCCCCAACGGGGACCCGGCACTCGTCTTACAGGCTCGCTGTATCGTTAGCCAAATAATGGTGGGCATGTGCTGAAGTACACGATCCGCCGGCTTCTCCTTCTAATACCGACGCTGTTCGTGGTGCTTCTGGTGACCTTCACCCTGGCGCACGCCGCGCCAGGCGGTCCGTGGGACAAGGACGAAAGCAAGAAACAGACGCAGAGCATCATCAACA
>VBHP01000003.1 GCA_005881435.1 Chloroflexota bacterium
AGGCTTTCGCCGGCGGGACGAAGATCTTCGCGGTCCGCTCCGGTGACCGCGAGTCCGAGCTGGTCGAGGTGCCGTACGGCGCGCCGCTCCAGGAGATCCTGCGTCGCGGCGGCGTGGCGCTCGACGGCTCGCGCGGCATTCACGTCGGCGGCCCGACGGGCGGCGTGCTCCCCGCGAGCGCGGCCGGCACCGCGACGACGTTCGAGGCGCTCGCCGAGGCCGGCACGATCCTCGGCTCGGCGCAGGTGCGCGTCCTGCCAGCGCCGACCTGCATGGTCCACTTCGCCGCATCGCTCTTCGGCTACCTGGAGCGCGAGACGTGCGGCATCTGCGTGCCGTGCCGCGTCGGAACGAAGCGCATCGGCGGCGTCCTCGAGTCCGTCTACTCGAACATCGGGCGGCAGGACGACGTGGCGTGGCTCGACGAGCTAGCGGCGCACCTGCACGACTTCTCCCTGTGTGGGTTCGGCATCACCGCCGCCTCGATCATCCGCACCGTGGAGCGGTACTTCGGCGACGACCTGAAGGCCCATCTGGCGGGTCGATGCCCGACAGATACGTGCGCGCCGGTGCGGCAGCGGCGCTACGAAACGATGAAGCAGCCGTGAGCGTTCGCACCTAGCGTGCCGTCGCCGGCGGCGCGTCGAGCTCGGGTCGTGCTGTCGCGCCTCCGCGGACTTGGCGATCGTGACGCGGTCCGTCGCCTCTCGCGCTTCGGCATCAACGACAGCAGCGCCCTCGGCATCTCGCTGCCGGCCTTGCGCGCGATGGGGCGCGAGCTCGGCCGCGATCACGCGCTCGCCGAGGAGCTATGGGACAGCGGGATCCACGAAGCGCGGCTCCTGGCGAGCCTGGTCGACGATCCTGCGCTCGTCGACGCGCGCCAGATGGACCGTTGGGTGCGCGGCTTCGACTCCTGGGACGTCTGCGACCAGGTCTGCATGAACCTCTTCCGGCACGCGCGTCCGGCGTACCGCAAGGCGATTCGATGGAGCACGAGCCGCGCGGAGTTCACCAAGCGCGCCGGGTTCGCACTGATGGCGAGCCTCGCCGTCAGCGACAAGACTGCCGACGACGCACGATTCGTCAGTCTGCTCCCGCACATCGTCGCCGGCGCCGCTGACGATCGGAACTTCGTGAAGAAGGCGGCGAACTGGGCCCTGCGGCAGATCGGGAAGCGCAGCCCCGCGCTTAATCGCGCGGCGTTGCGGACCAGCGAGCGGCTCGCCGCGAGCGAGATCCGCAGTGCGCGTTGGGTCGGCGCCGACGCCAGGCGCGAGCTCGAGCGCGTCGCGCGAGAGCGCGGCTGGTCTTCGAGCACGATGACGAGCCGCGGCGCGAAGCGCGCGGTTTTGTCAATACGGCAACGTGCCGCGACAATGGATCGCTAGATGCCGACAAACCCGCTGACTCGTTTCCTGCAGCCCGCCGAGCAGCAGATCATCACGGTCGCCCACACCGGCGAGGTGCCCGACGGCCAGCCGACGGTCACGATCTTCATCGACGGCAAGCCGGTGACCGCGGTCGAGGGACAAACGGTCCTTCGCGCGGCGCAGGTCAGCGGCATCGCCATCCCCACGCTCTGCGATGACGAGAAGCTGGCGCCCGCGGCCGCGTGCCGCATGTGTCTGGTCGAGGTCGAGGGCGAAGACCGGCCGCTCCCGTCGTGCACGCTGGCAGCCCGAGAGGGCATGAAGATCACCGCGTTCAACGACCGGCTCAAGAAGCAGCGTCAGACGACCCTCGAGTACATCCTCAGCGACCACAACGCCTACTGCCAGCCGCCGTGCCAGATCGCGTGTCCGACGCACATCGACATCCCCGGCTACCTCGAGCTCATGGCCAAGGGTCAGCACGTCGAGGCCGCGCGGCTGGTGAAGGAGGTCCTCCCGTTCCCGTACATGCTCGGGCTCGTCTGCCCCAAGCCGTGCCAGGAGGTCTGCCGGCGCGGTCTGGTCGAGGAAGAGATCGCCATCTGCCAGTGCCATGGCTTCACCGGCGAGCTGGTGATGGAGATGGACGAAGCGCCAACGCCATTCCCGAAAGCGGCGCCGACCGGGAAGAAGGTCGCGGTGGTGGGCGCGGGCCCGGCCGGGATGACCTGCGCGTATTACACGGCGCTGAACGGTCACGACGTGACCGTTTTCGATCGCTATCCCAAGCAGGGCGGCACGACCCGATATGGCATCCCGGAATACCGCTTGCCGAAAGTGAAGCTGGACAAGGAGCTGGATTCGGTGTGGCAGCTCGGCGCTGTCTACAAGGGCGACGCCGAGCTCGGTCGCGACTTCACCATCGACGACCTGTTCGGCCAGGGCTTCAACGCCGTCTTCCTCGGGATCGGCGCAGACAAGTCGAATGAGATGCGCATCCCGGGCGAGGACCTGCCCGGCGTCATCGAGGCCGTGCAATACCTCAGGAACAACGCCATGGGGAACCCGGTGCCGGTCGGCAAAGGGACCAGGGTCGTGGTCATCGGCGGCGGCTTCACCACGTTTGACTGCTCGCGCACGTCGCGGCGGCTCGGGGCCGAGGTCACGGTGTGTTACCGCCGTTCGCGCAAGGAGATGGGTGCGCACTACACCGAGGTCGACGACGCCGAGCACGAGGGCATCAAGCTCGAGTTCTTCGTCTCGCCGACACGCGTCGTGGAGCAGAACGGCCGCGTCGGTGGCATCGAGTTCCAGCGCAACAAGCTCGGCGCGCCGGACAAGAGCGGCCGGCGGCGCCCCGAGCCGATCCCGGGCAGCGAGTTCGTGATCGAGTGCGACGTCGTCATCCCCGCCATCGGCCAGATCCCGGACCTGGGCTTTATGACGCGCGAGACGCTGGTGCAGAAGACGCAGCGCGAGACCATCGTCACGAACGGCGCATACATGACCGCTCGGCCCGGCGTGTTCGCCGGAGGCGACGCGGTCATCGGCGCGGCCACGGTCATCCAAGCCGTGGCGCAGGGAAAGCTCGCGGCCAAGGCCCTACACAGCTACCTCAATGGCGAGGACATGGCCGAAGTGGCGCGACGCATCGAGGACGAGGAGAAGGTCCCGGAGCTGATCGACATCGTGCCGTACAAGCCTGAGGAGCCACAGGTGCGCATGCCGTTCCTGCCGTTCAAGGACCGCGAGCTCTCCTTCGAGCTCATCGAAGAGGGCTACAGCCGCGAGCAGGCATCGAAAGAGGCGGCGCGGTGCTTGCAGTGCGTCTGTCCTGACGTCGGGCGCTGCCACCTGCAGCGCGAGTCGGTGGAGCACGGACTGACCTCGAACCGGTTCCACCGCGCCGAGCCGCGGGACTACCACGACTACGAGTACGACTTCACGCACACGTTCATCCTTCGTGACCTCAACAAGTGCATCAACTGCACACAGTGCGTGCGTATCTGTCGCGACGTCATCGGCGCCGATTGCTATGGCCTGATGGGGCGTGGCTGGGATTCGATCGTCACCACGCCGTGGAACGTATCGCTGCAGTACACCGACTGCGTGTCCTGCGGCGCGTGCGCCGAGACGTGTCCGACCGGCGCGCTGATGATGCGCGAGCGCGATCTCCAGACCTACGAGCTCGACATCACCCGCTGCATCTTCTGCGGCGATTGCGTGGAGGTCTGTCCGCACCAGGCGCTCGGCGAGACGCCGAACTTCGAGATCTCGACGTACCGCCGGCTCGGCACCGCGATCATGGGCAAGGAAGAGCTTGCGGCGTCGCGCACCTGGCACCCGGTCGAATCCATCCCGGTCGACGGCCACCCCGAGCGCCGTCCGCCGGAAGTGCGTCCGCCCGGCCCGCCGGGCTGGGGCGAGTAGGAGCTAGTCGGCTGGCGGCGGCCCGCTGGCGCGGAGCCGCTTCGTCACGGCGTAGAGGATCTGGCGCGCGATCTCGCCGTCCTGGAACAGCACGTCCTGGAACTGCGAGGGACCGAGCACCAGCGCGCGGAGTGGTGAGGTCGCGACAACCGTCGCGCTGCGCGGCCCGTTATCCAAAAGCGCGATCTCGCCGAAAAAGTCGCCGGCCTTCATCCGGTTCACCGTGCGACCGCCGCGGCGGACGTCGGCGGACCCGGACATGATGATGAAGAAGTCACCACCGCTCTGACCCTCTTCGGTCAACACCTTGCCCATCGGAAAGTCGAGCTCGTCGACGCGAGTGGCGATGAACTCGAGCTGACGGTCGGTGCATGTCGAGAACAGCGGTACGGCCCGGAGGCGCGCGGCGCGTTCGTCCTTCCCCACGACCGCGGCAGCGTATGCGCTGACCCTCAGCATCGCAACCGCGATACTCGAACGGTGCACGACGGCCACGGCGCGACCGCGTCCACATCGCGTCTCGCGCTGGACGCGACCGTCCACTGCCTGACCGGTTGCGCCATCGGGGAGGTGCTCGGGCTGGTGGTCAGCACGGCCCTCGCGCTTGGCATCGTCGTCAGCATCTTCGTGGCGATCGTCTTGGCCTTCTTCTTCGGCTATTCGCTGACCTTCTTCCCGCTGCTCGGCGCCGGCGTCGAGCTTCGTCGCGCACTTGGCATCACCCTGGCCTCGGACACGGTGTCGATCGTGGTCATGGAGCTGGTCGACAATGCCGTGATCCTTCTCGTTCCGGGTGCGATGACCGCCGGCCTCGCCGATCCGCTGTTCTGGGGCAGCCTGGCGCTGTCGCTGGTGATCGCTTTCGTCGCCGCACTTCCAGTGAACCGCTGGCTGATCGGCCGCGGGCAAGGGCACGCTGTGGTGATGCGCCACCACGCACAGGAAAGCCGCGAATGACCGTCGCGGAACGACTGCGCGAGCGCATCCGTCGCGAGGGGCCGCTCACCTTCGCCGAATTCATGCGCGTCGCGCTGTACGAGCCCGAGGGCTACTACGCGCGGCGCTCGCCGCAGGGCTTCGGCGGCGACTACCTCACCGCGCCGGAGACCACGCCGCTCTTCGGCGCGACGCTCTCACGCCTTGCCAGCGCGGTCTGGGCGGGCCTCGGCAAGCCGGACGACTTCGAGGTCGTCGACGTCGGCGCCGGGACCGGCGCGTTGCTTCGCGACCTCGTCGAAGCGTTGCGCGCCGAAGATCGCGACGCGGCCGCCGCGGCGCGATACGCCGCGATCGAGGTCAGCCCGGCGGCGGATCGGCTGCAGGCCAAGACGCTCGCCGGCATCCCCGTGGTGCGGGCGCGCTCGCTTCAGGCGCTCGGTCCGATCAACGGCCTGGTCATCGCCAACGAGCTACTCGACGCGCTGCCGTTCCACCTCGTCACGCGAAAGGCGCGTCGGCTGCGTGAGCTGCGGGTCGGGCTGTCGAAGGACGCGTTCGGGTTCGTCGAGGCCGACCTCGAGGACCCCCGGCTGAAGCAGGAGGCGGGGACGGTCGCCGCCGGGGAGCGCGTCGCCGTCCCGCTCGCGGCGTACGACTGGTTCGCGACGCTAGCGGCCTCCCTCGAGCGCGGCGTGGCGTTGGTGATCGACTACCCGACCTCCATCCGGGCTGACGTGCGCACCTATTTCCGGCACACCGCCGGCGCCGGTCCCCTGGAGCGGGTCGGCGAGCAGGATCTCAGCGCCGCGCTGGATTTCGAACGGCTGGCGCAGCACGCCACACGCGCCGGACTCGAGGTGCTCGATCGCCGTTCGCAGGCCGAGCTGCTGGCGGACTTCGGTTTCGAGGAGCGGCTGGCCACGATCGCGGACCCGGGCGCGCGCGATCCGCTCGGTCAGATGCGAGCGGCGTCGGCGCGAAACGCGGCGCGCTCGATCGTCGACCCTCAGGGCATGGGCGCGTTCAGCGTGTTGCTCCTGGCCAAAGGACTGCGCCTGTCGTGACCGGGCTGGTGCGATTCGAAGCCCCCGACCTCGCGGGGTGGTCGGCGACACCACTCGCCGAATCGATCGACGACGCGGTCGTCGACGGCGGGCCGATGTACAACGGCGCATCCCACCTTGTCGGAACGCTTCGCTCGCCGGTGCTGGAGCTCGATCCCTTCGACGAGGTCGTGCCGTCGTGGACGGCGCGGACGCCGTCCGGGACATGGATCGAGATGCGCCTGCGCGTCTCTTTCGTCAAACGCTGGACCCGCTGGTACTCGCTTGGCGTCTGGGCCGAACGCGCGGATCCGGTGGCGAGACACAGCGTGCCCGGTCAGCACGACGAAGACGCCGAAGTGGTGACCGACACGCTGCGCATCAGCGTCGCGGCCCAGACCCTTCAGGTCGAGGTCGCGTTGTTCACGCTCTCACCGGGCGTCGTGCCGATCCTCACGTCGCTGTCGCTGGCGACGTCGACGACGAACACGCCGCGGACCTTTCGGACCGAGCGAGCCGCCTGGGGCCGGATACTCGACGTGCCCCAACGGTCGCAGATGGTCCACCGCGAGGGAGGTGGCGATGCCTGGTGCAGCCCCGCGTCGGTGGCGATGGTCCTCTCCTATTACGGCGTCGATGTGGCGATCCCGGAGGCCGCGGCCGCTACCTACGACTGGTCGTACCGCGGGTCGGGGAACTGGCCCTTCAACACCGCGTACGCCGCGCGCTTCGGCTTCGACGCGTACGTCGCGCGCTTCCGCTCGCTCCTCGAGGTGGAACGGAGCATCGTCGACGGGACGCCGATCGTGGCCAGCTACGCCTGGGACGAGGGCGAGCTCGAAGGCGCGCCGCTCCCAAAGGTCGACGGACACCTCGGCGTCATCGCCGGGTTCGACGACCGCGGCGATCCGGTGGTGAACGACCCGGCCGCGCCGGCGGATAGCGTGGTGCGCCGGACCTACACGCGCTGGGAATTCGAACGACAGTGGTTGACCCGCTCGCGGGGGACGGTCTACGTGATCAGAGCGCGCGCCCTCAAGCCGCCCGTTTAGCTTCCTCGGGAGGCTGCGGCCCGTCGACTTCGAACCGGCGCCGCGTGGCCAACGCGTCTCGAGCGATCCCCACGCCGGCCAGCATCAGACCCACCAGCATGCTGCCGAAGACGACCAGGTCGGCGCCCGTGACATCGCCCACGGGAAAGGAACGGAGCACGACGCGTGCCGTTCCCGGCATGCCCGATGCTGCCACGGCTCCCGTGACGACGGTCGCCGGGAGCTGATCTAGACGAAGGACGCAGTCGCTCGCTCCAGGACGGCCGCGGTCCTGCGCGCTCTGCGGAAGCCGCTGACCAGCACGCAGCACCGGCATAAGGAGCAGGTCCTCACCCAGCGCGCGCCGTCGAAGGTGCGCGAATCCACCAGCGCCATCGTCCTGAAGGTCGACGATCTGTTCCTACTCAGCGACGTCGGCGGCGACGTCCCCGCCGGCGCGGAGCACGGACTCGGCCTCTTCTTCGATGACTGCCGCTTCCTGGACGAATACGAGCTATTCATCAACGGCATCACTCCGACGGTGCTGTCGGCGTCGGCGACACGGGGCTATGAGACCAGACACGATCTGACCAATCCCGACCTGGACGGCGTCCCACGGGACACCGTTGCCATCCGGCGGCAACGTCTGGTCCGGCGGCGCTCGCTGCACGAGATCATCACCATTCGCAACTTCGGTATGCAGCGCGCGAGCTTCGAGCTCACGATCCACTTCGGCTCGCGTTTCGAAGACATCTTCGCGCTCCGCGGGTACGTTCCGCCGAAACCTGGGCACCGCGTCCTCGAGCCGCGGCCCATGCGCGATCGAGTCGAGCTCCGCTCGCGCGGCGTCGATGGCGCCGAGCGGCTGACGGTCATCGCGTTCAGTCCGCGCCCGCGCGAGCTCACGGCCAATATGGCGCACTTCGCGGTCGCGCTCGATGAGGGCGAGCAGTTCCTGATCGGCGTGGCCATCACGCCGACGATCGAGTCTGCTGAGCGCGAACGGAGCCGATCCGCGGCCCACCCCGACGCGCATCCCGACGGCGTGCGGATCGCCGCCGACGACGCCTCGAAGCTCCTGGAGCAGCAGGAGCGCACGTGGCTGGCGCAGTGGTGCGAGGTTCGGTCGTCGAACCAGCTGTTCGACGCGATCCTGTTACGCGGCCTACGGGACCTGCGCATGCTGCAGACCTCACTCCGCGGCCTGCACTACGAAGCGGCAGGGATCCCGTGGTTCGCGACGCTGTTCGGCCGCGACAGCGCCATCGTTGGATTGCAGATGCTGGCGTTCGGGACGAGCATCGCGCGGGACACGCTCCGTCTGCTGGCGCGCTATCAGGCCTCGAGCGAGGACCGCTTCCGCGAAGCCGAGCCCGGGAAGATCCTGCACGAGCTGCGCACCGGCGAGCTCGCACGAGCGAAACTGGTGCCGCAGAGCCCGGCGTACTACGGCAGCGTCGACGCCACGCTGCTCTTCCTGATCCTCCTCGCCGAGTACGTGAACTGGTCCGGCGACGCCAGCCTGGCGCGCGATCTCCTGCCGAACGTGCACGCGGCAGCGGCGTGGAGCCTCGCCATCGGCGACCACGACGGCGACGGCTTCCTGGATTACAGCGGCGAATACGAGAACGGTCTCATCAATCAGGGCTGGAAGGATTCCGGCAACGCGATCATGAACGCGGACGGCTCACTGGCGCGTCCGCCGATCGCGCCGGCCGAGGTCCAGTCCTACGCGTTCCGCGCGTGGCGTTCGACCGCCGCGCTCCTACGACATCTCGGCGACGACCTGGCGCTCGCCGACGATCTCGAGCGTCGCGCCGAGTCGATGCGCGAAAACTTCGAGGAGCGGTTCTGGTCGGACGAGCTCGGCTGTTACGTCATGGCCCTGCAGAAGGGCGGCCGTCCCTGCCTCGTTCCGTCCTCGAACGCCGGGCAGGTCCTGTGGGGTGGGATCGCCTCGCCCGAGCGCGCGCGGCGCGTCGCGCGGCGTCTACTCGAGGACGACCTGTTCTCGGGCTGGGGCATCCGCACCCTCTCCACGAAGGCGCGCGCCCACAACCCCATTGGCTACCACCTCGGCACAGTCTGGCCGCACGACAATGCCATTATCGTTTCCGGTTTCCGCCGCTACGGCTGCGATGCCGAGGCGTCCCACGTGTTCCAGGCGCTGCTGTCCGCGGCCGCCGGGTTCCGCGACTATCGCATGCCGGAGTTGTACTGCGGCTACGCGCGCAAACCGGACGAGCGCAAGCCCGTCGAATATCCCGTGGCGTGCTCGCCACAGGCTTGGGCTGCCGCGGCGCTGCCGTACGCGCTGTATCGCATGCTCGGACTGCGGGCCGACGCCGCCGCGCACACCCTCCGCGTCGAGCGGCCGCTGCTGCCGGAGAACGTCGGCCACCTCGAGCTCCGTGGCATGCGCGTCGGAGATGCGTCCGTTGACCTGCGCTTCGATGGCGATGGCGCCGACGTCCGCGTTGACGCCGACGTCCGCGATGGCGACCTTCGCGTCGAAACGGCCTAGCGCGATTTGACTCTGATGCGGCACCGAGGATTCTGAGCGCGCATGCCGCAGGTCACGACGCCACAGCTGCAGTCGATCCTGGACATCTCCACTTTCGTGTTCGCCGTGGCGATCCTGATCTTCGTCGGCGTCGAGGCCGCGCTCCTGTACGCCATCTTCCGCTTCCGCGAGCGCGGCGACGACAGGCCGGCGGCGCGCTTTGTCAGCAATCAGCGCTTGGAGATCGCGTGGACCATCGCGCCGCTGGCGGTCCTCGTCGTGGTGTTCGCGCTGATGCTTGGCGCGATGCAGCGCATCAGCGCCGCGCCGGCCGACGCGCTGGTGGTGCGTGTCATCGGTCATCAATGGTGGTGGGAGTTCCGCTATGGCGACGTGGTGACGGCGAACGAGCTGCATCTCCCAGTGGGGAAGCCCGCGCTGCTGGAGATCACTTCGGCCGACGTGATCCATTCCTTCTGGGTGCCGTCGCTCGCGGGTAAGCGCGACGGCGTGCCGACGCAGATTCAGCGCCTCGCGATCACCCCGATGCAGGAGGGGACATTCGGTGGCGCCTGCGCCGAGTTCTGCGGACAGGAGCACGCCTGGATGCTGATCACGGTGGTGGTCGAGTCCGCGGATCAATTCCAGACCTGGCTCGATGGCCAGCGCGGTCCTGCGACGACGTCCACGAGCGACCCCGGCGCGCAGGTGTTCCTGTCCTCGACGTGCATCAATTGCCACACTCTCCGCGGCACCTCCGCCTCAGGAACCGCCGGGCCGGATCTCACGCACTTCGCCAGCCGCGCCACTCTCGGGGCTGGTGTCGCCCCGAACGATGACGCACATCGGGCCATGTGGATCCGCGACGCCGGTGCGCTGAAACCGGGGGCGCTGATGCCGCCGTTCGCGTTCTCCGAGACACAGCTCGCGGACCTGGTGCGCTACCTCGGGAGCCTCAAGTGACCGCTACGACCACGCCGGTCCCGAGCATCGTCGTCGGCGAGGAGCGCCTATCGCTGTTGAGCTGGTTCGCCGGCGTGGACCACAAGATCGTCGGCGCGCTGTATCTGGTCGGCGGGCTGACCTTCTTCGTTCTCGGTGGACTCGAGGCGCTGCTGATCCGGCTTCAGCTTGCGCAGCCCGGCGCGAGGCTGCTCACGCCCGAGCAGTACGACCAGCTGTTCACGATGCACGGCACGACGATGATCTTCCTCGCCGCGGTGCCGCTGCTGTTCGGCTTCGGCAATTACCTCGTGCCGCTGATGCTCGGTGCGCCCGAGGTCGCGTTCCCGCGCCTCAACGCGCTGTCGGTGTGGCTGTATCTATTCGCCGGCATCCTGTTGAACTTCTCGTTCCTCTCGGCACAGGCGCCGGACGTGGGGTGGTTCGCGTATGCCCCGCTGACGGAGCGGCCGTTCTCCAGCGGCCCGGGCGTCGATTACTGGGCCGCCGGCATGATCCTGCTCGGCGCGTCATCCATCGCCGGTGCGCTCAATCTGGCGACGACGTTCTTGCGATTGCGTTGCCGTGGCATGTCGCTCACCAGCGCTCCGATGTTCACCTGGATGGTGTTCGTGCAGATGGTGTTGATCCTCGGCGCGCTGCCGGCGCTATCGGGCGCCGCGCTGTTGCTGCTGATGGACCGCCAGCTCGGCGCGCACTTCTTCGACGGTCAGTACGCCGGCGCGGCGCTGATCTGGCAGCACCTGTTCTGGTTCTTCGGCCACCCCGAGGTGTACATCGTCATCCTCCCCGTGTTCGGCATGATCTCGGAGATCATCCCGGTGTTCTCGCGCAAACCGCTGTTCGGGTTCGGCTTCCTGGTGGCGTCCGGGATCGCGATCGCGTTCCTCTCCTTCCTGGTATGGGCGCACCATATGTTCGCGGCGGGCCTCTCCGGCGCGGAACTCACGTTCTTCTCCGCCGCCTCGATGGCGATCGCGGTGCCGACGGGCGTGAAGATCTTCAACTGGCTGGCGACGCTCTGGGGCGGCACGTTGCGGCTGCGCACGCCGCTGCTGTTCGCGCTCGGCTTCATCGGCATGTTCGTGATCGGTGGTTTGACCGGAGTGTCTGTTGCGGTCGTGCCGTTCGACTGGCAGGCCACGGACTCCTATTACGTCGTGGGACACATGCACTACGTCCTGTTCGGCGGGACGATCCTGGGCGTCTTCGCCGGTCTGTATTACTGGTTCCCGAAGGTCACCGGCCGGCTCCTCGGTGAGGGTCTCGGACGAGTGCACTTCTGGACCACGCTCGTCGGGATGAACCTCGCCTTCCTGCCGATGCACTGGATCGGGCTCGAGGGCATGCCGCGTCGCGTGTGGACCTATCCCAACGTCGCCGACTGGGGCTTGTGGAATCTCGTCGAGACGATCGGCGCGAGCCTCATCGTGATCGGGACGCTCGTGCTCGGAGTGAACATCGCGCGCAGCCTGCGTCGCGGGGCGGTCGCCGGCCCTGACCCGTGGGACGCCTGGACGCTGGAATGGTCCGTGCCGTCGCCGCCGCCGCCCGGCAACTTCGCCGCGGCGCCGGCGGTGCGCAGCCGCCGTCCGCTGTGGGATCTCAAGCATCCGGATCGGGCCGATCCGCCACGTGCGACGGGCGACGAGGGATGGCTCGCGAGGCTCCGTCCCTCGACGCTGGCGATGTTCCTGTTCATCGGATCGGAGGCGATCTTCTTCGGCTCGGTCATCGTGGCCTACATCGCCGCACGACCGGTGATTGAGGCCAAAGCCATTCTCGACGTGCCGCGAACGTTCCTGTTCAGCCTGTTCCTCTTCTCCAGCTCGGCGACGATGGTGCTGGCCGATCGAGCCGTCGCGCGCCGGCGCCTCTGGCTCCTGGCGACCCTGGCGCTCGGCGCGATCTTCCTGGCGGGGCAGGGGAGCGAGTGGTTGCGCCTGCTACAAGCCGATCGGCTCACACCGTCGGCGTCGCTGTTCGGCTCGGGCTTCTTCACCCTCACCGGTCTGCACGGCATGCACGTGCTGGTGGGGCTCGTCGCGATCGGCGCCGTGACGCTGCTGACTCGACGGCCGGACTTCGCCCGGCGTGGCCGGGGCGGCCTCGAGGCGGTCAGCGTGTACTGGCACTTCGTCGACGCCGTGTGGGTCGTGATCTTCTCACTGGTGTACCTGTGGACGTTGTTCGCATGAAATCCGGAATGAACCCGCACACGGGCGTTCCCGCCGACACGCTCGCGCCGCTCGTCGTCGCTTTCGGCGCGATGCTGATCCTCGGCGGTGCGGTGTGGAGCCCGATCGCCTCGATCGTCGGGCTCGCGATCGTCGTCCTCGGCGTGGCGCGCTGGATCGAGGCCATCTGGCGCGAGACGCCGTCGTGAATAGCAGTCGGCGCCAATTCCTCACCTGGCTCTCGGTGGGGCTGACGGGCCTGATCACGGCGGCCATCGGCGTGCCGATCCTGGGCTACCTGCTCGGGCCGCTGCTGCGGCCGGTCGAGAACGAGTGGCGTGTCGCGGGCAAAGTCGCCGACTGGAGACTCGGCGACACCAAGCTGGTCAAGATCGAGAACCCCGCGTCGCTGCCGTGGGCCGGCACGACCGCGGAGTCGGCGGCGTGGGTGCGCCGGACCGGTGACGCGTCGTTCCTCACGTTTTCGGTGCACTGCACGCACCTCGGCTGCCCGGTGAACTGGCTCGACGACGCGCAGCTGTTCCTCTGTCCGTGTCACGGCGGCGCCTACTACCAGGACGGCACCGTGGCCGCCGGCCCGCCGCCGCGTCCGTTATTCAACCTCCCCTGGCGCATCAATGGCGAGAACATCGAGCTTCGGACCATCGTGCTGCCGACGGAGAACGAGCCCCAGTGAGCATCTGGACGCGGATGTACCGGTGGCTCGACCTGCGCATGGACATCAGCGGCGTGTGGCGCGCGACGTTTCTCCATCCCGTCCCGATCGACGTGAACTGGTGGTACGTCCTCGGCTCCGCCACGTTGACCGCGTTCATCGTGCAGGTCGTGACCGGCGTGGCGCTTGCGTTCGCCTACGTGCCATCGACGGAGCACGCCTACTCGTCGCTCGACTTCATCACCCGACAGGCCTTCCTCGGCAGCGTCGTCCGCGGCCTGCACTTCTGGGGCGCGACGGCGATGGTCGTGCTGATCCTCGCGCACATGGGCCGCGTGTTCCTGTTCGGCTCGTTCAAGTTCCCGCGCGAGGTCTCGTGGCTGACCGGATCGCTGCTGCTGCTGCTGGTGCTGGCGATGGCGTTCACCGGCCAGCTCCTGCGCTGGGATCAGGACAGCTTCTGGGGCATCGTCGTGCTGGCGGAGCAATTCGGGAAGACGCCGATCATCGGTGGGGTCTTGGCGCAGCTGACGATCGCCGGACAGCAGGTCGGCGGCGCGACCCTGACGCGATTCTTCGCCACCCACGTGTTCCTCATTCCGGCCGGGATCTTCTTGCTCATCGGCGTGCACCTGTACCTCGTGGTCCACCGCGGCATCTCCGATCCACCGCAGCCGGACAGCGTCGTCGTGCCGAACGTCGAGCTCGAGCGCTACGAGCGCGTCCTCGCGACACGCGGCGTCCCGTTCTTCCCGGATGTGGCCTGGCGCGACTTCGCCGCGAGCGCCGCCCTCGTCCTCGCGGTGCTGCTCCTTTCCGTCGCGGTCGGACCGCCGGCGATGCGCACCGAAGCCAACCCGACGATCGTGAACACGAACCCGAGGCCGGACTGGTACTTCCTGTCGTACTTCGCGTTGCTCTCGCTCATCCCGCCCGAGGTCGAGAACTGGGTCATCCTCGGCGTGCCCATCGCGATCGGAGTGTTCCTGTTCGCCGTGCCGCTCGTCGCCAATCGCGGGCAGCGCCACTGGTCCAAGCGTCCGTGGGCCGTCGCCGCCGTCGGCGTGGGCCTGCTCGCCGGAGCGGTGCTGACGGTCGCTGGCGACCGGGCGCCATGGGCGCCGAACATCGACGCCGTGCAGCACGGGGCACTCCCGCCGAGCGTCACAGCCGGCCTCGACACGCAGCAGTCGGCCGGTGCCACGCTCTTCGTCCGCCGCGGCTGCTGGGCCTGCCACACGGTGCAGGGGACCGGTGGCCTCGCAGGGCCGGATCTCACCTTCGTTGGCGATCGCCTGACCTCGGATCAGCTCACGACACGCGTCCTGAACGGTGGCAGGAACATGCCGGCGTTCGCAAGCACGCTCACGCCCCGGGAGGTTGATGAGCTCGTCGCGTTCCTTCGCACGCTGAAGACGAAACGCTAGGAGCAATCTTCAGCGGCGCTGGGTGCTTGTAGAACATTGACTTAACCCGAGCGCGATGTAGCGTCGCACCGTTGCCGCCGCGTGGCGAGAGGGGGAGGGGGCCCGCGCACGATTCCGTGCGCGGTCCGATGTGATGATGGTTCGACGAAGTCGTGCTGTGCTTTTGTTCAGGCTTGCGCTCATCGCGCTTTTCTGCGCGCCGCTGTGGTATGGCGGCGCCGGCCACGCGCGAGCGGCGACGGGACAAATCTTTCTTCCAAACGTCACCAAGACGTTCGGCGGGGCGGACGGGTGGACGACCCCGGTGGCGATCCAGAACATCGGTACCGCCCCCACGACAGCGACCGTCACCGCGTATCGCTTCAAAGACGGCGCATCTGTGGCGACGATCGCCGCGCCATCGCTGCAACCGGGACAGGCTTGGCTCCTCAATCCGCTCGTCTACCCCGAGTTACCGAACGACACCCAGTTCTCACTCGTGGTGCAGGCCGCCAGCGGCCAGGTCAGCGCCACGGTCATCGAAGGCCAGGGCGCGTCGTGGATGGCATACAGCGGCGCGACGATCGGCGTCAGCAAGGTCTACTTGCCTAATATCACGCGGCGGCTCGGCGGCGTGGGCGGCTGGGACACACCATTCGTTGTGCAGAACATCGGCACCAAAGCAGCGACGATCTCAGTCTCATTCTTCAACTTCGGCGACGGCGCTCTGGCAAAGAAGCTCGACAACATCGCGCTCGAGCCCGGCCGCGCGCGCGACTTCGTGCCGTGGACGATCGATGGTTTGTCCGACGATCGCCAGTACGCCGTTGTCGTCGAGGGCGGCGCGGACGCGCAGCTCTACGCCATCGTGAACGAGGTCCAGGGCATCGCGGCGATGTCCTACGAAGGAATCCTCAGCGGGGCTCAAACCGTCTACCTGCCGAACATCGTGAAGTTCTTCGCCGGACAGGCACACTGGAGCTCGCCGTTCATCATCCAGAACGTCGGATCGGTTGCTGCGACCTTCTCCATCTCGTTCTACTCGTTCTCGACGCAGGCAGCAGTAGCACAGCTCGAAAACATCACGCTCCAGCCGGGACGGAGCTTCGCCGACGACGTGCGCTTCACGCCCGCGAATCTCCCGCCCGGCCAGTACTCAGTCGTCATTCGCGGAGCGCCCGGTGCTGAACTCGCGGCGGTCGTGAATCAGGTCGAGTTCACTAGCGGCATGGCGCTCTCCTACGACGGCATCACCAACGCCGCCCAGTCCTCCTATCTGCCATACATCCAGAAGGACAACGGCTCCGTCGCATGGAATTCGCCGATCATCGCGCAGAACCTTGGTGGCGCGCCGAGCGATATCACTGTCACGATCTTCGACGCGAGCGGCGTCGTCGCGACGCAGAGAGTATTCCCCGGGATCGCCCCAGGCGCCGCCGTGGTCTTCGAGTCGAAGCTCGATCGCCGCGTTTCGAACGGCGTCTTCTCCGCGCTGGTGCAATCGGCATTGCCCGTAGCGGCGGTCGCGAATCATTACTCCGACCGGCCCGGCGATTACGGCATGGCCTTCACCGGGACGCCAGGTCCCGCGATCGCGGTGCCCGCGCTACCTCCGCTGACGCGCACGGTCGGCGGCTATACGTTCACGCTTAGCCTGACGCCGGGCGCGGATATCTATGTCGAGAACGGCATCAACGCTGCTGATACCGGCACAATCGTCAACGCGGTCAATCAAGAGATCGGCAGCGTGCAGACGGATCTGGGGCGTCGCCCGATCACCCCACCCGCCTCGATCTACGTCTTCGCCAGCGATGCATCGTTCCAGGGTGGCTTGCAGTCCGTGCTGGGGCTGACCGCGGCAGAGGCCACGACCGCGTTTCAGAACGAGTCGAGCTTCTTCGCGCACCGCACCGGTCTCATCGGGCTCCCGTGGAATCAGGTGAAGGCGAGCCTGAATCCTCCGGCTACGCTGAGCCGATCGCTCCGCCACGAGCTGACCCACGCGCTGCTCCGGCAGTTGACTGCCGCAAGCGCAGCACTGCCGGCGTGGCTGGACGACGGGCTGGCGGTCCTGGAAGAGCAAGGCGCCCCACAGTCTCAGTGGCTCGGCGTCGTCAGTCGGTACTCCGCCGCTTCGATGGCGGACGCGAACAAGCTGTTTAGCCTGGCGGACCTGACGTCGCGCACGAGCTGGAACGCTCGTACCGGTTTGCCGGCCTCGTTCCAATATCGCCAAGCCGCTGAGACGGCGCGGTTGCTCCGCACCGATATCGGCATAGCTGGCGTGAACAAGATCCTCGACCTCCTGGCCCAAGGGAAATCGTTCGACGACGCATATGCGGCAACGGCGGCAGGCAGTCTGTTCAGTCAGTTCGCCGCGGGCCTGCCGGCGCGGCTGAACGCGCTCGCTCCGTCATACCCCGGTATGGCGTATGCGCAGGATCAGGCCGAAGGCGCACCTGGTCTGTACGTGATCCTGTATGGCTTCGGCGATGGGACCGACGTCACCGTCGCGATGGTCCACGAGAACGGTCAGTCCTACACCGTCGACGGCACTACGACCGCATACGGGACCTTCCGCACCTGGCTTCCCTTCAACGCCCCTTCCGGCCGATATGGCATCAGCGCTGAATACATGAGCACGAGCGGCCTCGCGACGATTTCGATCGTCGCCACGAAGCCCTAGCAGCAGAGTCGATACGTGGCGCCGGGCAGTCTCGCCCGGCGCCACGCGCCGTTATTGCCTTCCTTTATGTTGTTGACGACGCGCTAATCTGGCCGCGGGGAGGTGGCCATGTTGGAGACAGCGTTCACGCGGCTGGTCGGAGTGACCGTGCCGTTGCAGCTGGCGGGGATGGGGTCGATCCTTTCACCCGAGTTGGCGGCCGCCGTTTCCAACGCCGGCGGCCTCGGGCAGGTGACGTTCGCCGGCATTCCGGCGGACGAGGCCAAGAAGAGGCTGGACCGGCTCGCCGCTCTCACCGCGCGACCGTTCGGAGTGAACTTGCTGATCCCGTACTTCGACGAAGCGGTTTTCGAGCTGGCGTCGCGGCGGGCCCGGGTGATCGATTTCTTTTGGGGCGATCCGGATGCGTCGCTGGTCCGCCGGGTGCACGCCGCCGGCGCACTCGCATCGTGGCAGGTCGGCTCGGCCGCTGAAGCCAAAGCTGCGGAGGCGGCTGGCTGCGACTTCATCATCGCGCAGGGCATCGAAGCCGGCGGTCACATCAGAGGGCGACTGGGTTTGCTCCCGCTCTTGAGCGAGGTGCTCGACCGCGTCTCGGTTCCGGTCCTGGCTGCCGGCGGCATCGGCAGCGCGCGAAGCGTCGCCGCGGTCCTGGCCGCGGGAGCGGCCGGGGTGCGGGTCGGCACTCGTTTCATCGTCGCGCGGGAATCGAACGCGCATCCGGACTACGTCAAGGCGCTGATCGCGGCGCGGGCCGAGGACAGCGTCCGGACGGACCGGTTCCATGTCGAGTGTCCACTCTGTCCCTCGACGCACGGCGTGCTCCGTTCGGCGCTGGAGGCGGCCGACTCGTTCGAGGGCGAATTCGTCGCCGAGGCTGACATCGGTGGCGAGCGGCGTCAGGTCCGTCGCTTCCAGGGCACGCCACCGTTCAAGGCCTTCAGCGGCAGGATCGACGCGATGGCGCAGTACGCCGGTCAATCCGTTGGCGCCGTCACTCGCGTGCAACCCGCCGCCGAGATCGTGGCGGAGCTGTTCGCGGGCGTATCCGCACCATCGAGGTCAGAGCCGGTGAGCGTCTCGGCGTAAGACGATGCGGCGCCGAATGTGAACCGCTCGGCGCCGTCACCTGGCGGGCTACTGGCTGACAACGGGGGCCGGGCGGTCGTGGTCGACGATCTTGAGGATCGCCTCGTGCACCTTGGGACGAAGCTGGTCCGCCTGCGCCGCTGTGATCTTGCCCGCGTCGACCGCGGCCTTGATCCGCGCGTCGGCGGCCCGGTCCAGTGCGTCGAGCAGACCCTCGCGGCTCTTGCCGGCTGTCGCGTTCGCGATTTCCCCGAGACTCTTGCCCTTCATGACCTGCGCCTTGAGCTCGGCGACGGGGATCCCGAGATAGCCGGAGGTTCCCTTGACGACGTCGCCGATGAATTGCCGCGCGTCGAGATCGCGGCGACCGGCGGCGTTTTTGACCGCATCGAGGATCGCATCCTTCTGCTGCGTGGTGATGACGCCGTTCCGCACCAGTCCGACCAGGACGTCATTGAGGCGATCCAGCACCTTCGCGGCGTGATCGCCACTGTTGGCCGTCTGGGGGACGGCTGTCGCGCTGGGCCCAGGCGTGTTGGCCAGGACCGATGTGGTCAGGGCGCCAACGCCGATCAGAGTCGCGCCGATGACGACGATGAGCTTGCGCATCGCTTGGTCCTCCTATTCGCGTGTCGCTTGTATGAGCTACCCACGAGCAGGAGTGGAGTTCCGTCTGATCCGTGTCAGGACGCAAAACGTAAGAAGCGAGTAAGAGCGCTACGCTCGGGCATTACGAGATTTCAGCTCGCGATTTTGGGAGGTTGAAGATGCAGGGGTTCGCGCGGTTCGTTACGGTCTCTGTCTTCGCTGCGTTCGCCGTGGTCGCGATCGCGATCGCCGGCACGACCACCGGCGTGGCCGATTCGCATCGGACGCACTTCAAGACAACCCTCACCGGCTACCAGGAAACCCCGACGGTCAATACCACTGGACATGGGACCTTCGAACTGACCATCGCGGACAGTGACACGGCGATCAACTTCAGGCTGACGTACGCCGATCTCAGCGGACCGCCCGCCGCGGCCCACATTCACTTCGGCGCGCGCAAGATCGCGGGGGGCGTCTCGGCGTTCTTCTGCGGTGGTGGCGGCAAACCCCCGTGTCCGGCTACCACGTCGGGTGTCGTGACCGGCACGATCGTCGCGAGTGACGTCATCGGCCCCGCGGGTCAGGGCATCGCGCCAGGCGACCTTACCTCGCTCATCAGGGCGATTCGTTCTGGCGTCACGTACGCAAACATGCACAGCGCGAAATTCGCAGGGGGAGAGATACGCGGCCAGATCGACGGCAAGAGCAGCGGTACGAACGAGCAGGACTAACCTGCGGCCCGGCGTACATGCGGGAGGCTCGTCGAGTGATCGGCGGGCCTCCTTTAGGGCCGCTTCAGGGAAGTGCAGGGAGCGTTGGAGTCGGCAGCGGCGGGGCGCTCAACGACGGCAGAATCGAGGGCGCCGGATTCGAGGTCGGTATTGGCGAAGCTGACGGCAGCAGTGACGGCACTGGAGACGGCGAGCCAGTGGGCGTCGGTGTTGGTGTCGGCGTGAGTGTCGGCGTGGGTGTCGGCGTCGGCATGATCGACGGCAAGACGATCGGGAGGCTCGGCGGGGACGTCGGCGCCGGTGTCGACGAGGGAGTCGCGTTCGCAGTCGGGCCGGCCGTGGGCGCCGGCGATGTCGTCGCGGTCTCCGGATTCGTCGTCGGCGTGCTTGGCGTCGCGCCGCGCTTGACCACCGTCTGCTCGCCCGGACGGAGCGGAACGGACCGGCCCCCTGAGCTCACGTCGATGCTGCCTTCGCTCGCGACGACCGTCGTCGCGCCATCCTCGCCGACGACCGCGTCCATGGCCGAGCCGGCACGGACGACGGCGGCGCCGACGGGGAAGTGCACTTCGTATCGCGCGCCCGGCGACAGCGCACGCGCGATGCGATACCACATGCGCCCAGCGGACTGGAGCATGGTCACGACGATCTCGCCGAGCGTCGTCTGCGACACCACGTAGCTGAACTCGGACTCCTCGCCGATCAAGACGGTGGTGCCGTCGAAGTAGGTCAGCAGCGCTCGGCCGTGGTTGTCGGTGCGCAGGCTCTGGCCGGCATCCAGCGTGGTGGTGGAAGAGACGGGCGCATAGGAGGAGCCGTCGCGACTGACGAGGACGGTGTTAGCCACGACCCGCACCAGGACGCTCGGCGCGGAGCCGCGGTACGGCGCCAGGAAGGCGACCGTCCCCACCGCCACGAGTGCGCCGGCGATGGCGCCGACGCGAACGACGCCCCCGGCCCTGCCGTCAAGCCGCCCCAAGAAACCCCACCTCCGCGAGTTTGCAGGTACAGATTTGAACGTATGACGGGCCGTCGGCGCGTCAATCGCGTGTCGATCCAGTCAACGCCGGGTAAAACCGGTGCGCTATAACACGCCGTCATCAGGCAAATAGGGGAGGGGGTCAATGGCACAACACACCGGAACGATGTCGGACGACATGGGTCTGATGCAGCAGAACAAGACGGTGCGCACCGTCGTGGTCGCCGGCGTCCTCGCCGCGATTCAGCTCGCCCTTGGTATCACCGGCATCGGATTCATTCCACTTCCGACCGGCGTCAACGCGACCATCCTGCACATCCCCGCGATCCTGGCAGGAGTGATGGAGGGCTGGGTCGCCGGCCTCGCGGTCGGCGGCATCTTCGGGCTCTTCAGCTTCATCCGTTCGACGACGCCGCTCTTCTCGAACCCGATCATCGCCTTCGGACCTCGCTTGCTCATCGGCGTTGTCGCATTTCTCGTCTATCGAGCGCTGCGGCCGATCAACGAACCACTTGCGCTCGCAGCCGCCGGCGTGCTCGGCACGCTGACGAACACGGTGCTCGTTCTCAGCCTCGCGGTCTTGCTGACGGGACCGAATGGCGCGCCGTACCTCGCTCGTGACGTCGCCTGGAGCGTGGCGCTCACCAACGGCGTCCCCGAGGCCATCGTGGGCGGGATCATCACGCTCGCGGTCGGCTTGGCCGTCCGCGGTGCGGGACGCATGCGGCGGTCAACGGTCTAGCGCGTTGGTCGACTATCGCGCGCTGTTCCGACTCGACGGCCGGACGGCACTGGTCGTGGGAGCGGGCAGCGGGATCGGGGCGGCGAGCGCGGAAGCGCTCGCCGCCTTTGGCGCGAAGATCATCGCCGCCGACGTGGACGAGCCGGCCGCACGGCGGACGGCCGACAGCATCCGCGCCGCCGGCGGCAGCGCCGAGCCCGAGAGGCTTGACGTACGCTCGACGGAAGATGTCCGTCGCGTGCTCGATCGACACGGAACGCCGGATGCGCTGGTGTCGACGCCGGGCATCAACGTGCGAAAGCGCATCGCCGACGTGACCGACGAGGAGTTCGATCGCGTCATCGACGTGAACCTCAAGGGCACGTTTCGGCTGGCGCGGGAGGTGGGCAAACGCATGGCCGAGCGCGGCTCGGGCAGCATCGTGGCTTTTTCCAGCATCCGCTCGCAGGTCGTCGAGCCGGGGCAGGGCGTGTACGCGGCGACAAAGGCGGGGATCGTCCAGCTCCTGCGCGCGCTCGCGGCCGAGCTCGGGCCGCGCGGTGTGCGGGCGAACGCCATCGCGCCGGGCGTCGTCGAAACCCCGCTGACCGCGCCGATCAAATCGAAGCCCGAGTGGTACAAGGCGTACGCCGACCGCAACGTACTGCGACGATGGGCTCGGCCTGAAGAGATGGCAACCACAGTGGTGTTCCTCTGTTCGGACGCGAGCTCGTACGTTACCGGCGCCTGCATTTTCGTCGACGGCGGCTGGACCGCGACCGACGGGCGCTTCGATCCGCCGCTTTGACGCCGCTCATCACCGTCGATGCGGTCTCGGTGGCGTACCTGGCGCCCGGCGGCGGACGGGTGCAAGCGCTCAAGGACATCACCATGGACGTGCGCCGCGGCGAGTGGCTCGCGATCATCGGACACAACGGCTCCGGCAAGAGCACGCTCGCCAAATGCTTCAACGCGCTGCTCGTGCCAGGCCGTGGCGCGGTCGCGGTCGACGGCATCTCCACCCGCGACCCTGCGAACGCCCGGCGCATACGGCAGATCGTGGGGATGGTCTTCCAACATCCCGACAACCAGCTGGTGGCGACGGTCGTCGAGGAAGACGTTGCCTTCGGCCCGGAGAACCTCGGCCTGGATCACGAGGAGATCAAGCGCCGTGTCGAAGAGTCGATCGCCGCGGTCGACGTGGCGGAGCTCCGGCTCCGGCCGCCGCATCAGCTTTCAGGCGGGCAGAAGCAGCGTGTCGCGATCGCCGGCGTGCTCGCGATGCGGCCGCAGTGCTTGGTGCTCGACGAGGCCACGGCGATGCTCGATCCGGAGGGCCGTCGCGAGGTGCTGGACACCGTCGGCCGGCTCCACGACGGCGGCACGACGGTCGTCTCGATCACGCACTTCATGTCCGAGGTGCCGCTCGCCGATCGCGTCATCGTGCTGAACGAAGGGCAGATCGCGCTTGAGGGGACGCCGCGGGAGATCTTCGCCCACGGCGACGCGCTCCGTCAGCTCGAGCTCGACGTGCCGCAGGTCACGCAGGTCGCGGAGGCGCTGGCGGCGCGGGGCCGGCGGCTCGAACCGCTGCCGATCACGGTCCACGATCTGGTGGAGGCACTCGCGTGAACGAGACGCTCGTCGAGGTCAAGGACCTGTGGCACTGGTACCTACGCGGCACGCCGCTGCAGACGCCGGCTCTGCTCGGAGCGAACTTCGAGCTCGTACGCAGCGAGATCGCCGGCATCATGGGCCACACGGGGTCGGGGAAATCCACGCTGATCCAGCACTTCAATGGCCTGCTGCGTCCGCATCGCGGCAGCGTCCGTGTGTTGGGTGCGGATCTCGGCGACGCCAAGACCGATCCACGGCCACTGCGGCGGCGTGTCGGGCTGCTCTTCCAATTCCCGGAGACGCAGCTGTTCGACCCGACGGTCGGCGACGAGATCGCGTTCGGTCCGCGACGACTCGGCCTCACGCGCGAGGAAGTGCGACGCCGCGTGCGCGACGCGATGGAGCGATCCGGCATTCCGTTCGAGGCGTACAAGGATCGCTATACCTTCGGCCTTTCCGGTGGCGAACAGCGCATGGTCGCCTTGGCCGGCGTTCTCGCGCTGGAGCCCGAGGTCCTCGTGCTCGACGAGCCCACCAGCGGGCTCGATCCGCGCGGCCGGCGCAAGGTCCTCAACACTCTCCGCTCGCTCCACGACGAGGTCGGGACCACGCTCGTGTTCGTGTCACACAACATGGAGGATGTCGCCGAGCTCGTGCAGCGGGTGTGGGTCCTGGCCGGCGGTAAGACCGTGCTGCAGGGTCCGACGCGTCAGGTGTTCACGCAAGTCGAGCGGTTGCGCGAGCTCGGCCTTGGCCTTCCGCAGGTCACCGAGGTCGCGCACGAGCTCCGCGCGCGCGGAGCGCCGGTGCGTCCTGACATCATCACCGTGGACGAGGCGGCAGAGGCGCTATGGACGAGTTCGACTTCGCGCGCAGTGTGACCGTCGGTCAGTACATACCGGGCACGTCGATCGTGCACCGCATCGACGCGCGCGCGAAGCTCATCGCCTTCATCGGTCTCCTGGTGGCGACGATCACGCAGCCGTCGTATATCGCCAACGTGATCGCGATCATCGCCGTCGTCGTGATCGTCCGCGCCAGCCGGATCCCGATCGGGTACGTGCTGTCGGGTGTCCGACCGGTAATCCCGCTGCTGATCCTGTACCTGATCTTCAACTTTCTGTTCCTCGGCAACTACGACCCCACCGGCTCGGCGGTGCTGTGGCGCCAACCGATCGACATCGGCCCGTATCACATCGCCTTCACCGTGACCGATAACTCGCTGCGCCAGACGGTGCAGGGCGTCGCGCGCGTCATCGACCTGATCCTGCTCGCCAGCGTCCTCACCCTGACCACGACGATCACGGCGACGGCGAAGGCCGTGGAGTGGCTGCTGCAACCGTTCCGGCGGATCCGCGTGCCTGGACACGAGATCGCGATGGTGCTCGCCATCGCGTACCGCTTCATGCCCACGGTCGCTGAAGAGCTCGAGCGGCTGATGAAGGCGCAGGCCTCGCGCGGCGCGGACTTCGGCTCTCCCGGCGCGTTCCGCTTCGTGCAGCGCGCCCGGCAGCTCATCCCGGTGACCGTGCCGCTGTTCGTCTCGGCGTTCCGCCGCGCCGAGGACCTCATCATCGCCATGGAGGCGCGTTGCTACGTCGGCGGAGCGGGCCGCGCTCCGGTACGCCTGGGCCCGCTGAACGGTCTCGATTGGTCGGCGATGGCTGTTGCGTGGGCGTTCGCACTCGCGCTGTCGGCGACGCGCTTCCCGAT
>VBHP01000004.1:0-24904 GCA_005881435.1 Chloroflexota bacterium
CGCGATCCTCTTGCGCCAGCTCGCGGATGAGCTCGCGGATCTCACGCTGTCCCGCGGGATCGAGACCGTTCGCCGGCTCGTCGAGGATCACCACGGCCGGGTCGGCCAACAGCGTCGATGCGACGCCGAGCCGCTGGCGCATGCCCAGCGAATACGTGCGGAACTTCGATCGGGCACGCTGCGCCAGTCCAAGTCGCTCGAGGAGCGCGTCGATGCGGCCCTGTGCGCCACGTCCACGCAGGATCGCGATCGCGGCCAGATTGTCGCGGCCGGAGAGGTACGGGTAGAAGGTTGTCACCTCGAGCATCGCGCCGACTGCCGCCAGCGCCTCCTGGCGATGCGTCGCGACGTCAAGGCCCATGACCTCCGCGCGGCCGGCGGTCGGCCTCACCAGACCGAGGACCATGCCGATGGTCGTGCTCTTACCAGCGCCGTTCGGTCCGAGGAGCCCGACGACCTCGCCGCGTCGCACTTCGAGGTCCAGTCCATCCACGGCGGTGAGTGCCCCGAAGCGCTTCACCAGTCCGCTCGTGCGCAGGACGACCTCGCCGGTCATCGAGGCACGATAGCCACGCGACAGCGCAGTCCCATTCGCACCAGCAGCACCGTAACGATCGCAGTGGTCGCGAAATGCATGGTCATCAACGACGCCACCGCCGGCACGCTGACGCCCGGCTCATTGATGACGAGCAGCGCCAGATCGGGGATCCACGACAGCAGCAGCGCTCCGATCGCCAGTCGCGGGTACACGCGCGCCACGTCACGGACGAAACGGCTGGTGAGCCAGAAGGCGAGCCCCGCGAGCATCACGCCGCCGATCGTGTAGGGGGCGACGGTGCCCTGGAACGGCTCGAACTCCGGTGGCACCGCGAAGGCGCGGCGCGCGAGCTCCTCGATCGCGAGATCGACGCTGGTCGCCACGACGGCCGCGATCGCTGTCGCGGCCAGCGCGCCGTCCAGGCGAAATGTCGCGGCTATCGCAGTGGCAGCGGCGGCGTCTCGGGGAGTAGCCACGGGAGCACCTCTGCCATCGGGCGGACGAGCGCGACGAACTGCGGATGCGGCAGCCCGTCCCGGGCGAGCAATCCCAGCGCCGCGCCGAACGCCGCGCGCTCGGCTTTGTGTCCCAGGTCACCGTGCTTTGCTTTCCAATGAACGAGGGCGCCCTGGCTCTCGGTCAAGCCGAAGAGAGTCCGCCGTAGGTCTTCCCACAAGGACCCGAGGTCCGCCGCCTCGATGGCCGCGAGCGCCGCGCGTTCGGCGGCGTGGTACTCATCGAGCCCGCGGCCCTCGTGGCGATCCCAGGCCCACGCCGCGCGCTCGATGCCGTCCGCGTCGAGCACGCGCAGGTCAGACACCAGTCGGTCTAGGGCTGCCTTGTCCGGATGCGCCCCTCGTGCGGTCGCCATCTTACTTTTCCGCCCGCTACTTCCCGCCGGGAAGTATGACACGCGACCGCTTGTTCTGGTGGTGACACCCAGGACTCAGGAGGACGAATTGACCGAAGCGAAAGTGGCGCTGCTGCCGCTGCTACCACTGAACAACGCAGCCGTGCTGCCGGGCATGGTGATGACTGTGCCGCTGGAGCGTGGCGACGCGCGTGCCGCGATCGAGGCCGCCAGAGCGGCTGACGGTCTGGTCCTGCTCGTCCCTCGAGTCGAGGGTACGTACGCCCGCGTTGGCGTCGTCGCCCGCGTCAACGACGCCGGCCGGTTGCCGAGCGGCATCGAGGTGGCCGTCGTGGAGGGCCTCTACCGGGCGTCGCCCGGAAGCGGCGAAGCGGGGACGGGCTCGGCGCTCCGCGTCCTGGCGCATCCGGTCGAAGACGTCAATCCGCTCACGGACCAAGCCCGCGTGCTCGCTCGCGAGTACAAGGCGCTCGTCGAGAACCTTTTGGAGATCCGCGGTGCCAGCGACGCGGTGGAGATGGTTCGCGCCATCGATCGACCCAGCCAGCTCGCGGACCTCTCGGGTTACTCGCGCGAGCTCTCGCTCGAGCGCAAGCTCGAGATCCTCGAGACCGCCGACGTCGAAGCGCGTCTCACGAAGCTCATCGCGTGGACGCGCGAGATCCTGGCCCAGGCGTCGCTGCGCGACAAGATCCGCAGCGAAGTCGAGGAGGGGATGGAGAAGCGGCAGCGCGAATTCCTGCTGCGCCAGCAGCTGGAAGCGATCAAGAAAGAGCTGGGCGAGGGCGGCAGCGATGTGGTCAGCGAATACCGCAAGAAGATCGAAGACGCCGGCATGCCCGAGGCGGTACGCAAGGAGGTCGAGCGCGAGCTCGATCGCCTCGAGCGCACCAGCGAGCAGAACCCGGAGACGGCCTGGATCCGCAATTACCTGGACTGGATGCTCGAACTGCCCTGGAACAAGCGGACCGAGGATCGGTTCGACGTCGCCGAGGCGCGGCGCATCCTGGACGAGGACCACACCGGACTTTCGGACGTGAAGGACCGCATCATTGAATTTCTTGCGGTGAAGAAGCGCCGCGAGACGCGTGGCCTTGGCGTTGTCGGAGGCCGCGGTTCCGGCGCGATCATCACGCTGGTGGGGCCGCCCGGCGTCGGCAAGACGTCGCTGGGCGAGTCCGTGGCCCGCGCGCTGGGCCGGAAGTTCACGCGGATATCGCTGGGCGGCATTCACGACGAGGCGGAGATCCGCGGCCACCGGCGCACGTACATCGGCGCGCTGCCGGGCCGGATCGCGCGCGCGCTTAAGGAAGCCGGTACGCGGAACCCGGTGATCATGCTCGACGAGATCGACAAGGTCGGGAACGACTGGCGCGGCGATCCGGCGTCGGCGCTGCTCGAGGTGCTCGATCCGGCACAGAACCACAGCTTCCGCGACCACTACCTCGAGGTCGATCTGGACCTGTCCGAGGTGCTGTTCATTCCGACGGCAAACGTCGCGGACACCATTCCCGGGCCGCTGCTCGATCGCATGGAGATCGTGCGACTCGACGGTTACACCGAGGAAGAGAAGCTCGCCATCGGCAGAGACCACTTGCTGCGGCGTCAGCTCGAGCGCAACGGACTCGTTCCGGACGACATCGCTCTGAGCGACGACGCCATCCGCCGGATCATCACCGAGCACACGCGGGAAGCCGGCGTGCGCAGTCTCGAGCGCGAGCTCGGACGGCTGTTGCGGAAGATCGCGACGAAGATCGAGGCCGGCGCGGTCACCACGCCGATCCGGATCGACGCCGCGGACGTTCGCACCTACCTCGGGCGCGCGAAGTTCTTGCCCGAGGCGGCCGAGCGGACCGAAGTGCCTGGCGTCGCCACCGGGCTCGCGGTCACCGGGACGGGAGGCGAGGTGCTCTTCGTCGAGGCCGCGGCCATCGACGGCGGCAAGGGTCTGACGCTGACCGGTCAGCTGGGCGACGTGATGAAGGAGTCGGTGCAGATCGGGCTGAGCTACGTCCGTTCGCACGCCGACGAGCTCGGCATCCTCGGCGACCTGTCGGAGAAGGGCATTCACGTGCACGTGCCGGCGGGCGCGGTGCCGAAGGACGGTCCGTCGGCGGGCGTCACGATGGTCACGGCGCTGGTGAGCTTGCTCACCAACAGGCCGGTGCGGAGCACCGTGGGTATGACCGGCGAGGTCACACTCCAGGGCAAGGTCCTGCCGATCGGCGGCGTAAAGCAGAAGCTGCTCGCCGCACACCGCGCGGGTCTGACCGAGGTCATCCTGCCGCACCGCAACGAGGCCGATCTCGACGACGTGCCGGAGACGGTGCGTTCGGCGATGACGATCCACCTGGTCCACGATGTGCGCGAGGTGCTGGATCAGGCCCTCGAGCCGGCGGCTGGCGCGGCGCTGCCGCGAGCCGCGTAACGACAGGAGGACACGATGAAGGTCTGGGAGCTCGGTCACCTGGTTCTCTACGTGCGGGATCTGCAGCGATCGCGTCGCTTCTACCGCGACGTGCTGGGCTGGAAAGAGATCGAAGTGCCCGGCGGTGAGGACTTCCCCGCCGCGGCCTTCACCTCGGGCCGCACCCATCACGAGCTGCTGCTCTTGGAGGTCGGACCGAGCGCGGCACCGCTGCCGCCGGGCCGGCGCGTCGGGCTGTACCACTTCGGCCTGAAGGTCGGCGAGACCGATGACGAGCTCCGCGAGGCGAGGGATCGCCTCGTCGCCGAGGGCGTTCGCATCGTCGGCGCGACCGACCATGGGGTGACGCACAGCCTCTACATCCTCGATCCCGACGGGAACGAGATCGAGCTCTACATCGACGTTCAGCCGGCGCGCTGGAAGGACGATCCCAGCGCGATCTTCGCGGAGATGAAGCCGCTGCGCCTGTAGGCGCGGCTATGCACCCCGAAGCAGGATGCCCAGCTCGTCGAGCGAGTCATGCAGCTCGGCCGCGTCGCGATATACGCGGAACGCGCCGGCACGCGTGAGCTCGTCCTCGCCGTATCCGCCCGACAGCAGCCCGACGCTCAGCATCCCGGCGCGGCGCGCGGCCAGCAGATCCCACACCGCGTCGCCGACCGCATAGCAGTCGCCGGCGGGGACGTTCAGACGCTGCGACGCCGCGAGGAACAGGTCCGGCTCCGGCTTGGCCCGAAGCACATCGCCGCGCGCGACCACGACCATGCTCGGGCCAACCTCAAGAGCGTCGAGCGAGGCGTCGATCTCCGGCCGACGACCGGATGTCGCGATGCCGTGCGGGATCCCGGCCTGGCGCAACTCGCGCAGCAGCGCGATGGCGCCCGGGAGCGGACGGCGCTCGACCAGGATTTCCCTGAAGATCTCGCCGTGACGGCGCTGGATGGCCTCGGCTTCGTCGTCGATCAGCGGCCGGCCGATCTCGCGCGCCACCGCGCGCGTGAACAGACCGCCGCTCATGCCGATGCGACGGTGGATCTTCCAGCCGTCGATGGGCATCCCGGCCTCGCGCAGCGCGCGCTGCCAGGCGAAGACGTGCGCATAGACGGTATCGATCAGAGTGCCATCCAAGTCGAAGATCAGCGCGCGCACGGCGCAGTGATGTTAGAAACAGCGCGCTAACGCCGTGCAGACAGCCGAACTCGTCCTGGGCTTGCTCATCGCCGTGGCGGCGCTCGTCACTCTCGCTCGCCGGCTCGGCGTGGCGTATCCGATCTTTCTCGTCATCGGTGGCCTCGCCCTCGGCCTCGTGCCTGGAATACCGCGCTTCGAGGTCGAGCCCGAGCTCATCTTCCTGATCGTGCTGCCGCCGATCCTGTATCTCGCCGCCTTCTTCACGCCGGTTCGCAGCCTGCGCGCAAATCTGGGCACGATCTCCTCGCTCGCCGTCGGTCTTGTCATCGCGACCGCGTTCGGTGCAGCCGTCATCGCCCATGCCCTCATCCCTGGGATCCCCTGGGCCGTCGCGCTCGTGCTCGGTGCGATCGTCGCACCACCAGACGAGGTCGCGGCGACCGCGATCATCTCTCGACTGCCGGTCCCGCGAAGGATCATCTCGATCCTCGAAGGCGAGAGCTTACTCAACGACGCCACCGCGCTGACGCTATACAGCATCGCTCTCGCCGCGGCGATGAGTGGGACGTTCTCGGTCACGTCCGCGCTAGGGACTTTCCTGATCTACGCGATAGGCGGTTACGCGATCGGCCTGGCTGTCGGATGGCTCATCGCGCAGATTCGCTCGCGCCTCGACGACACGCCCGTCGAGATCACGGTCTCGCTGTTGACACCATATGCGGCGTTCCTCCCGGCTCAGCTGCTCGGTGTGTCCGGCGTCATCGCGACCGTCGTCGCCGGCGTCTACCTTGGCCGTCGCAGCTCGCGCATCATGGGCGCCGACACGCGCCTGGCCGGCCGGTCCGTATGGGAGATCCTCACGTTCCTGCTCAACGGCTTCGTGTTCCTCCTGACGGGCCTCGAAGTCCCGCTACTGCTGCGAGAGCTTGCGCCGTCACAGGTGATCCAGCTCGTCGCGATCGGCGTGGCGGTGACCGTCGTACTGATCGCCGTGCGGACATTGTGGATCTTCGCCACCGCCTACCGTCCGCGGTTACTGCGTCGAGGCCGGCCCAGCCCGCGCCGCCTCGGGCATGCGCTCGTCCTGTCGTGGGCCGGGATGCGCGGCGTCGTGTCGCTCGCGGTGGCGCTGGCGCTGCCGCTGTCCCTTCCCGACGGCACCGCATTTCCGGCGCGCGAAGCGATCGTCGTGGTGACCTTGACTGTCATCGTGCTCACCTTGGTCGGGCAGGGACTGAGCCTGCCGTGGCTGATCCGCGCCGTCCGGCTTGGGTCTGACAGCGAGGTGCACGACGAGGAGGCGAACGCTCGACAGCGCTTGCTCGAGGCCGCGAATCGCCGCATCGATCAGCTCTATCCGGTATGGCCGGGACACCGTCCGCTCCTCGATCAACTCCGCGAGCAATACCGGCATCGCTCAGAGCACGTCGACCGCCAACGCGATTCCGATCGTGATGGCGAAGACCGCGAGCTGATCGAGCACCGCGAGATCCGGCACACCGTGAACGACGCCGAGCGCGAGACCTTGCTGCGCATGCGCGCCCAGGGAGTGATCGACGACGATGTGCTCCGAAAGCTCGAACACGAGATCGATCTAGAAGAGCAGCGCATGGATGCGTAGGAGCGCTATGTGTCAGGACACAGCGTGAGCGCCGAAGCGCGCTCGACAGTCTCGCTCCGGCAAATCGCGAGCTATTTCCTCCGCCTTGGCTCGATCGGCTTCGGCGGTCCGATCGCACTCGCCGGCTACATGCAGCGCGACCTCGTCGAGCGGCGACGTTGGTTCACCCAGGAGGAATATTTGCAGGGACTCGCGGTCTCGCAGACCCTGCCGGGACCTCTCGCCGCGCAACTCGCGATGTGGCTTGGTTACGTTCGTCGCGGGTTTTGGGGCGCGGTCGCCGCAGCGGTGCCATTCATCCTGCCGCCGTTCGTGATCGTGAGTATCGTCGCCGCTCTCTACGTCTCGTTCCGGGGCACGAGCATCATTCAGGCCCTCTTCTACGGCATTGGGCCGACGGTCATTGCGCTGATCCTGCGCGGTGCCTGGAAGCTCGTGAGGGTCACCGTACAGAGCGATCCGCGCCTATGGGCGATCTTCGCCGTCGTGGCCGTCGTGACCTTTGTGGTGCGTAGCGAAGTCGCGGTGCTGTTGGTGCTCTCGGGTCTGGCGGGCGTCCTCTTGTACGCGCCGCCGAGCTGGCTTCGGCGCGCTTCGGCCGCACCAGGTCTCATCCCGCTTGGCCTGGGCGGCCTGGTCCTCGCCACGACAAGCGGCGACCTGGCCGTTCTCCTACAGCTCGGCATCTTCTTCTTCAAGGCGGGCGCGTTTACGTTCGGCTCGGGCCTCGCGATCGTTCCTTTTCTGCAGCAGGGCGTCGTTCACGACTTCGGCTGGCTGAACGAGCGTGAATTCCTGGACGCCGTGGCGATGGGGATGATCACGCCGGGACCGGTGGTGATCACAGCGGTATTCGTCGGGTACCTCGTTGCCGGATTAGCGGGCGCTTCTGTCGCGGGCCTTGGCGTCTTTCTGCCGCCGTTTCTGATGGTGGTGATCTTCGCGCCCTGGATCATGCGGTATCGGAAGCACCCCGCGGTCCAGGGCTTCACGAAGGGCGCGACCGCTGCCGCGGCGGGCGCGATCGTCGGCGCCGCGGTCGTGATCGCGACGCAGGTTGTCATCGATGTGGTCACGGCTGGAATCCTGGTCGCGGCGTTCGTGACGCTCTGGCGTTACAAGATCCCAGAACCGGCGGTGGTCGGTGTTTCCGCGCTGATCGGCCTCGCGCTGTTCGCGCTGCGATAAGGAGGCCAGGGGTGCCGTGTCACTCCTTGGCTCGGCCGGTCAGTACGCGCTCGATGTGCACGATCGCCGGGAGCGGCGCGTACCCGAGCCATTGGTTGAGCCGCAGCATCGGCACGTTCGTACCGTCGTTGGCGGTGAGCATGACGCGCACGCCGGCGTCGCGAGCCTTCAGCATTGCCGCGGCCTTGAGCGACCGCGCCACGCCGCGCCGCCGCCAATCGCGCTCCGTGCCGGTGAACGCGGTGTGAGCGCGCGCCGGACCGCGACGGAAGTTGATCGTGATGCCGACCGGCCTCGCGCCCGCAAGCGCCACGAGCGACAGGTCCGGCGCGGCCAGCGGTCCTTCGATGAGCTGGCCGCGAAAGCCCTCCAGGCTGAAGGGCGGCTCCGGATTTCCAGGCGTGTCCGTCACCGAGCGCTGATAGATGCTGTGCAGCTGAGCGATGCCCTCGTCACGTCCGACTCGCGCGAGGTACGTCGGCAGATCGAGGATCTCGACCCCGCGCGGCGGCACGACGCCGAGCACGTCACGCATCAGATCGGAGATGTGGATGTAGGACTCGTACTGGCGCCAGCGCTCCTGCCAGCCGCGACGCCTGACCCAGGCGAACGCGTCCGGCTCGCTCTCAGGGACCGTCCCCAGCAGGCGCGGCGCATGCCGCTCGCGAGCGACCGTCTCGATGCGATCCGCCAGGAGCGTGCCGATGCCGCGATGACGGTGGCTCGGCGCCACGCGGACGTTAGTGAAGAGCGTGCCGTCGCTCTGTCGAAAACTTCCTCCGGCGTCGAGCTCTCCAAGCGCCACCAGGCGTCCGTCGGAGTCCTCACCGATCTCCAGCAGCGTGTTCGGATCGCGCGTCGTCGCCTCCCACTGGCGGCGGTGCTCGACAGTCCATTGCCGCACCGGATGAAGGCCGATGTTGCGCAGCGCCACCAGCGCCTCGAAGTCCTCCGGGCGCGAGCGGCGGATCCGCACGCCGGCGATGTCTGCCTTCACGTCCGCGCTCGCTTCGCGCTAGCCGCCACGCGCTTCTTCGGCGCCACCGCCTCGTAGCTCTCTTCGATCCACTCACGCAGCAGCTGGAGCGGCACGTCGTCGCCCTTGGCGAAACGCGCCGCGACCCAGCCGGAGGCATCCAGGCCGTAGCCGAAGCGCTTCACGAACGGCTGCGTGCGCGCGAACAACAGCGAGCGCGGCAGCTTCACGCCGAGCCCCAGTTCGGGTCCGTCGATCCCGAAGAACACGAAGACCTTCTTGCCGATCTTCGCGACATCTTCGCCCCAGGGATGATCGAGCCAAGCTCCTGGCAGCGAGAGCGCGTGGTCGAGCAGCTTCGCTCTGGCGTCACGCACTCGTGCCACGCCGCTGAGATTAACGCTGCCTAGAATCAGCGCACGCGTCCGTCGCTCTTTCGCTACGTCTACGCCGCCGGTGCCGTCGCGATCGTCACGGCGGTCATCGCGTTCGTGCCCGGACTCTCGCACATCAACAACGTTTCAATGCTGTATCTGCCGGCCGTCCTTCTCGCCGCCGTGCGCTTGGGACGTGGCCCGGCGATCGCGGCCTCGCTGCTGTCGTTCCTGGCATTCGACTTCTTCTTCGTCGACCCGCGCTTCCAATTCGGCGTCGGCAATCCCTCGGAGTGGGCGTCGCTGATCCTGCTGCTCTTCACCGCGATCGTCGCCGGCCAGGTCGCGGCCGATCAGCAGGCCCGCGCCAGCGACGCTCGCGCGCGCGAGCGGGAGGCCATCGTGCTGTATGACGTGTTGCGTCTGATGACCGAGCCGGACCTCGAGCCCTCGCTTCGCGCCGTGGCCGAGCGGCTTCGCGCCGAGCTCGACCTGGCCGCGGTTGCAGTGGAGCTTCGCGACGAGCGCACGCCGCGACGGTTCGTCGCCGGCGACGAGCCGGCGCTGCATCGCCTCGGGCCCGGCCTGGCGAGTCGCGTGCTCTCGAGCGGCCGTGCGCCGACCGCCGCGCAGCGGGCCGGGCCGGGACGGTGGGTGCGAGTCATTCCGGCGAACGCCGCACCCGGGGTACCTGCGCAGGCCGGCTTTGCGAGCGTGCCGATCCTCGGTGACGGCACCCAGCTCGGATCGTTGCAGCTGCTCGCGCGCGCCGATCGCGCGTTCGCTCCCGCGGACGATCGGCTGCTCACGGCCGCGGCCGCGCAGCTCGGCACCGCGATCGTGCGCGCGCGCCTGCGCCGCGACGCCGCGGAGAACGAGGCGCTCCGCCGGACCGACGAGCTCAAGAGCGCCCTTCTCGACGCCGTCTCACACGACCTGCGGACGCCTCTGGCATCGATCCTTGCCGCCGCCAGCAGCTTGCGGCAGCGGGACGTGACCTGGAGTGATGACGAGCGCGCGGAGTTCCTGGCGTCGATCGAGGACGAGGCGCGGCGTCTAGACCGACTCGTTGGCAATCTGCTCGACCTCTCGCGCATCGAGGCCGGAGCGCTTCGCCCGCAGGTCGGCTGGTACGACGCCGGTGCGCTCGTCGACGACGTGCTCGGTCGCCTGCGGCACGTCACGGCGCAGCACCGCATCTCCTTGCACATCCCCGAGGATCTCCCGCCGGTGCCGTTGGACTACGTCGAGATCGATCAGGTCCTCTCGAACTTGATCGAGAATGCGGCGAAGTACGCCCCCGCGAGCACGACGATCGACGTCACGCTGCGGCGCGCCGACGACGGCCTGCGCTTCGAGGTCCGCGACGAGGGCCCCGGGATCGAGCCGGCAGAGGAGCCGGAGCTGTTCGCCTCATTCCACCCGATGCCGCGCAAAGCGATCCGGTCCGCGTCCGGCATCGGTCTGGGGCTGGCCGTGGCAAAACGTCTGGTTGAAGCGCACGGCGGCCGGATCTGGTTCGAACGGCCGAACGACGGCGGCGCCCGATTCATCTTCGTGCTGCCGCTGGCGATCGCGGCGTGAGCCCGAGCGCGGGGGCGCGCATCCTCGTCGTCGACGACGAGCCAGCGATCCGTCGCGCCGTGCGCACGAACCTGCACGCGCATGGTTTCGACGTCGAGACCGCCGAGACGGCAGCCGAAGCGCTCGAGCGCTTCGAGCACCTCCGGCCGGACCTAATCGTGCTGGACCTCAATCTGCCCGAGCCGACCGGACTCGATGTGATCCGGCACGTTCGCGAGCGCGGCTCGACACCGATCATCGTCCTATCGGTTCGCGATGCCGAACGCGACAAGGTCGCGGCGCTCGATCTCGGCGCCGACGACTACGTCACCAAACCTTTCGGCGCGGACGAGCTCCTGGCCCGCATCCGCGTTGCGCTCCGCCACCTCGCGCGGCCGCCTCGTGGCGCGGATTCGGTGTTCCGCACCGGCGATCTCCGCGTCGACCTCGAGCGGAGAGAGGTCACCTCGGGTGGCAGACCGGTGCGATTGACGCCGACGGAATACGAGCTCCTGAAGGCCTTCATCGCGCATCCGGACAGGGTGCTGACCGATCGCATGCTGCTGCAACAGGTCTGGGGCGCCGATTACGGCGACGAGTCCCACTACCTCCACGTATATGTGGCTCGCCTGCGCAAGAAGGTCGAGGACGATCCGCAGCGGCCGCGCTACCTGATCACCGAGCCCGGCGTCGGGTACCGGCTGTTGCTCGCCGACGAGTAGTAAGGCCGGCCCATTGCGCGCGCGTTGACGCGGTCGCGCGATTCGTTGACACGTCGTTGAGCGCTTCGCGGCGAGACTCGCGGGGTGGCAGAGGAAACGACCCCGCCACCGTCGCGGACGCCGCAGCTGGAGCGGCGGCGACGAGAGCGTGGTCGCCGGCCGGGAGACCGTTTCGTCCGCGTCGTCCGACCCTACCGCGAGGAGTTCCAGCGCACCGGGCCGGCGCGCTATCGCGTCAGCGAGGAGGTGCTTCGGCCGCGCTCGACGCTCGGCGGATTGCTCGACCTGCTGCGTCGTGCGCTCATCGGCCGCCGTCTCGCGACGCACGAGGAGTCCAACAAACGGGTCTCGAAGAAGACCGGCCTCGCGATATTCGCCTCAGACAACATCTCGTCGTCGGCCTACGCCACCGAGGAGATCATGCGCGTCCTCGCGCTGGCCGGCGCCGGCGCTCTCGCGCTCACGATGCCGATCACGATCGCGATTCTCGTCGTCCTGGCCATCGTCGTCCTCTCGTATCAGCAGACGATCCGCGCCTACCCGAACGGTGGCGGCTCGTACATCGTCGCCAGCGACAACCTCGGGATGCTGCCGGGCCTCGTCGCGGCGGCGGCGCTCCTGACCGACTACGTTCTCACCGTCTCCGTGTCGATCGCCGCGGGCGTCGCCGCCATCGGCGCGATCTCGCCGTTCGTCTACGACAACCGCGTCGCCGTCGGCGTGCTGGCGATCGCGATCCTGACTGTCGGCAATCTCCGCGGCATCCGCGACTCGGGCAACATCTTCGCCGCGCCGACCTACCTGTACGTGGTGAGTTTGGGCGGCCTGGTGCTGTTCGGATTGTTTCGTCTGTTCGCCGGCACGCTGCCCACCGTCACCGCTCCAGCCGAGTGGTTGCCGGCAACCGCGGCGCCGCTGTCGATCTTCCTGATCCTTCGCGCCTTCTCCTCCGGCGCCGTCGCGCTCACCGGTGTGGAGGCAGTATCGAACGGCGTCCCCGCGTTTAAGCGTCCCGAGCCGCGCAACGCCGCGATCACGCTCATCCTCATGGGCGCGTCGTTCGGTTCCCTGTTCTCGGGCATCAGCGTTCTGGCCGGTCACATGGGCATCGTCGCCGACCCGACCGAGCAACAGACCGTCCTGAGCCAGGTTGCCGCGGCGCTCGTCGGCGACGGCTGGTTCTTCTGGGTCGTGCAGGTCGCGACCGCGCTGTTGCTCCTGCTCGCGGCGAACACCAGCTTCGCCGATTTCCCGCGTCTGTCTTCGATCCTGGCCAAGGACCACTTCGCGCCGCACTCGTTTGCGTTCCGCGGCGAGCGGCTGGCGTTCTCCACCGGCATCCTGGTGCTGGCGTCGTTGTCGATGCTGCTGATCGTGGCCTTCGGCGGGAGCGTGACGAACCTCATCCCGCTGTACACGATCGGCGTCTTCATCGCCTTCACGCTGTCGCAGTCCGGCATGGTGCAGCACTGGCGCCGGCTACGCGGGCTGGCGTGGCGTTACAAGGCAGCGATGAACGGCCTCGGCGCGGTCGCGACCGGGCTCGTGGCGCTGATCGTCGGCACGACCAAGTTCACCAGCGGCGCGTGGATGGTCATCGCCTTAATCCCGCTGTTCGTCGCGGTGCTCTACGGCATTCACCGGCACTACCGTCGGGTCGAGGACGCCCTCACGGTGTCCGATCCGGAGGAGGCGAGGGTCGAGGTCCTCTCGCCGCTGGTCATCGTGCCGGTCGGTCGCATCGATCGCGCCGTATCGCGAGCTCTCGCCGTTGCCCGCGCGTCGTCCCCGTCGGTGACCGCCGTCCACGTCACCGACGACGTCACGAACGCCGCGTACCTCGAGCATCGCTGGCAGCGGCTGTTCCCCGACATCGAGCTCGTGGTCCTGGAGTCGCCGTTTCGCGCGCTGGTCCCGCCGCTACTGCGCTACATCGATCGATTGGACCAGGGCGAACCCGGCCGCCCGGTCGTGGTAGTGCTGTCCGAATTCGTGCCCCGGCACTGGTGGGAGGTGCTGCTGCACAACCAGACCGCGCTCGGACTCAAGCTGCGGCTGTTCTTCCGACCCAACACCATCGTGATCGACGTCCCGTACCGCGCCGATTGAGCGTGCTTCAGACGGCGTGCATCGACAAGGGCTGGTGACAGTACGGGCAGATCTCCGACGAGGTTCGCTCGACCTCGGCGGCCTTCGGCTCCATTGGCAATCCGGCGCGACGCCACGCCGCAAGTCCGCCGCTGATCGCCGAGGCGCGGCGGCCGCGATCCCGCAAGAGTTGCACCACACGGGTGCTCGTTTCTTCGTGCGGTCAGGTGCAAAAGACGGCGAATGACTTGTCGCGCGGCAAACGGTCGCTGCGCTCGACCGCCTCTTCCGGCGGCAAACGGATCGAGCCGGCCGGGACCTCCCGTAAGGATCGCCACGCCGCCTCACCGACGACATCGAGAAGGATCGTGTCTCCGCGGCGGATCCCCTCGTTCGCCGCTTGCGGCGTGATGCGCAGGTCGTCGCTCACGGATCGTGCCGTGGTTGCATCGACGGTGCCGCCCCGACGCTAGACATGTGCGGCCCGTTCTCGTAGCGACGCGGTCCAGGACAGCAGCTCGTCCCGTGGCTGGAAGTTCACCACCCGGTCTTCCGGGATTCCCGCCGCCAGTGCGGCGGCAAGCCCGAAGTCGACGAACTGCAGCTCCATCACGCTGTGCGAGTCCGTGTCGATGGCGACGCGGCAGCCGGCGTCCTTGACCACCGCGAGTGTTTCGACGTCGAGGTCCTGGCGGTCCGGCGTGGCGTCGATCTCGAGGGCCTTGTCCAGCTCCGCCGCGAGCGCGGCGACGCGGCTCCAATCCGCGCTGAGACCGACGCGGCGCGAAAACATGCGATTGCGCGGATGCGCCAGCACGTGCACCTCAGGATTGCGCACCGCAGCCAGGTAACGCTCGGTGCGATCCTCGCGCTCGCGGAGCTGCGAGTGGAACGCGCCGAGCACGACGTCGAGGGTTCGCAGCAGAGCCGGGTCCATGTCTCCTTCGCCCTTTGAGTCGAGGTTCATCTCGATGCCGCGAAGTACTCGAAGTCTCGCGCCCTCCTCCTCGAGCTGGTGGTTTCGCGCCGCGATCTCGGTCGCCTGTCCGGCGAAGGCGATCTCATCCTTTCCGCCGGCGATCGGCAGTCCTTTGGTGTGGTCGGTGATGGCGACGAACTCGTAGCCGCGCGCGGCGGCAGCCTCGCTCATCTGCGTCAGGGTCGCGGCTCCGTCGGAGAACGTCGTGTGCAGCTGGAGGTCGCCCCGGTAACGCGTCGTCCATGAGGGGTCGCGACGCAGGATCCGTACGGCGTCGGCGCGCGTCATGTAGCCGCGGCGCGTTGCCGGTGGCGCGGTCACCTCCGGCTGCCGCTCCAGCCAGCGTTCGATGCGCGCGGCGATGCGTGGCCCGACGTACGCCAAGGAGGTCAGCTCCGCACCCGAAGCGGCCACCGCCGCAGCCTCCTCCGGCCAGAGGTGCAGCGCGGCTCGGGCGGCGCGCCGCAGCGCGTAGCGCCGCTGACCCTCGGCGGCCTCGGACTCGCGCCAGAGCAGCTCGCCGATATCGGCGTTCGACACGGTCACAACGACAGCCTGGCACGACCGCGTCGTGAGACGGCGCACTTGAGGTTGCTTGACCGTCCGAGTAGCGTCTATGCGGGGGTAGAGGGGGCAGGGGAGGCTTCTACGTGCCCGACCCGCAGCCCCGCGTGCTCGTCATCGATGACGACGTGCCCACCGTTGAGCTGCTCGCCGAGCTCCTCGCCGATGAGGGCTACGCGGTCACGACCGCGCACGATGTGAACGGCGGCCTCGCCGCCAACGAGAGCGATCCCGCGGACGTGATCATCCTCGATCTCCTGCTCGCCGATCAAAACGGCACTGTCTTCGTCGAGCAGTACCGTGCCTCGGGCGGCGGCGCGCCGATCGTGGTGCTCTCCGCAGCTCGCGACGCACCGCGTCAGGCGGCGGCGATCGGGTCAGCGCTGGTGCCGAAGCCGTTCGACGTTCGAGACCTGCTCGAGACCGTGCGGCGAGCGGTCGAGCGCTCGCGATGATGCGCACGACTGGCACGATGGTTGCCTCCGCGCTGGCTATGACCCTGTACTTCGTGCGCAGCGACATCGCGCCGTCACGACTCCGCGATCGGAACGACAGACGCCGGCACGGGGAACACATCGAGGCGTTGTTGCGCAGCGCCGGCGTGCAGGCTCGCTGGGTCGAATGCAAAACGAGCTGGCTCTGGTCCGAAGCGCTGGATGTCATTGAAGCGCCCGATGCCCGTTGCGCCCAGGCCGCGGCGGATGTGATCGCTCTCGCCGGCGCTGAACCTGCGGCCTGATTTTCTCCGACGTTGTAACAGCTCCGTTACGCCCTCTGTCGGATGGCACCCGTGCTGCAGCCGTGCCGGAACGGCTGCCTTTTTATCACGGCGGCGCAGGGCGAAGGAGGTGGGCAATGGCCGAACATCGGCACATGAAGGTCGCCGTCGAGAGCTATTGCCCGGACTGCGGCGAGGAGCTCGGACGGGCTGACTTCGAACGCCAGAGCGGCGCGACCGACAGTACGCGCGGCCACGTCGCGGCGAGTGTCGGCACGAACGGTTCGATCGCCGCATCCGGTGCAGAGGAACTCGCTGTCGCTCACGCGCAGCACGACCATCCGGTGGTGGAAGTACGCGGTTACTGTCCCGACTGCGGAGAGGAGTTCGATCGAAAGTCCTTCGATCGACGACAGCTCACTGAGGGTCGTGCTCTGGATGTGCGCCCCGATGGTTCGTTCGGATACGCGCAGTCGGGTGAAGTGGCTCCGGCGCGACCCCAGACCACGTCATAAGGCGGCGCTAGACTCGCGATCCGGTGGAGCTCGCGGCCATCGGAGATGCCCTCGCGCAGGTGCCGCTCTTCGCCTCGCTCTCGGAGGCCGATCGGCGCGCCCTGGCCGGCCGTGTGCGGTCGCGACGTTTCGGCGCTGGCGAGACCCTGTTCCACCGCGGTGATCCAGCCGCACATCTTTACGTTCTCGTGACCGGAAGCGCCAAGGTGACTCTGCCCGATGAATACGGGAAGGAGGCGGTGATCGCACTCCTCCGTCCCGGTGAGGTCTTCGGAGAGCTCGCTCTGTTCGATGACGCTCCGCGATCCGCGACGATCGTCGCCGTCGGCGATACCGAGTGCCTGCTGGTGGCGCGGGACGATTTCCTGGCGCTGCTGGAGCGCGCGCCGCAGACCATGCGCGAGGTGCTGCGGTTGCTCGCACGCACCCTGCGCCGCTCGACCTCGCGGGTCGAGGACCTCGTCTTCCTCGACGTCCCGAGTCGCGTGGCGAAGTCGATTCTCGACCTGTCCGAGGTCGGCGGCGCCGAAAAGGAGATCGAGCTCACGCAGGATGACCTTGCCGCTATGGTCGGAGCGACGCGCGTGTCCGTGAACCGGGTGCTCGCGTCGCTCGAGTCGCGTGGCATCATCAAGGTCGCGCGACGCCGCATCGGCGTCGTCGATCGCGAACGCCTCGCGCGCGAAGTCCGGTACCAGTGAGCTGCGCGTCTAGCGGCTGACCGGCGGCAGCTTCTCCCGGCGCACCGCCGCGTTGAAGTCCTTCAGCTCCGCCTTTTCCAGTGCGGCGAGCCGTTTGACCTGAGCGTCGACGCGTTTGGAGAGATCGGCGAACAGCTCGCGCATTCCCTGGGTCGGCGCCGCATCGGCGGAGCCGACCACGCCGGAGAGCCACGCCAGCTTCGAATTCAGGCGGATTGGCAGGGCCAGCGTCTCGCTGCGGGTCCGGGCGCGCCATTGCACGAGCTCGCCCTCGATGTCGCGGAGCTTCGCCGAGAGGTTCCGACCCGAGCGCTCCAGCGCACGAAGCTCGCGGCGGTCTTTGACGCGCTCGAGCCACGCCTCGATCTGCGTCCGCATCCGCCGGATCGCGTTGATCGCCTCATGCGTCTCGGCGAGCTTGTCGCGCACGCCGAGGGCGAGCTCGAACTGCGCCTGCAGCTCGGCGCCAGTCGCGCTGACACGAGGATCGACGCGGATCTCGAAACGCGCCTCGCGCGTTTCCTCGCCGGCACGGAGGCGGACGCGATATGTGCCCGGAGCGGCGACCGGTCCGGCGATGCCGCGCTCGGTGGCCTCGTCCATAGGCGGATCGCCCTCGAGCTTTGTCGCGTCGGGATAGCGCATGTTCCACACGAAGCGATTGAGGCCCGCCTTCTTCGGGACGACCGCTTCCTTCCGCTCCTCGCGCGCCGGCGCAGCCGGCCCGCTGACGGCTTCGATCGGCGCGCCCTCGGACGGTGGTTCGCCCGACGGCGACACCGGTTGGGGAACGGCGCTGGAGAACGACTTGATCTCCTTGCCGCGCGGGTCGAGGAAGGTCAGCTTGACCTCGCCCTCCGGCGCGTCACGCAGCCAGTAGTGCACGACCACGCCGTCCGGCGGGTTCTTTCCGGCGTCGATGAAGACGTCGACCTTCTCCCCGGTCTCAGGTTTGTCCACCGAGCGGTAGGTGATCATCGTCGCGCCGGGCATGCGGAAGTTCTTGCCCGGCTTGGGCTTGCCCGGGAAACCGCGGTCGGCCTTGAAGCGCGTCGTCAGGCGCGGCGCGAACAGATGCACGCGCTCCCGCGTGGTCCGTTCGGCCTCTTGCCGCAGCGGCGTGATGTCGTCGAGGATCCAGAACGATCGCCCGTGCGTCGCCGCCACCAGGTCGCCGTCCTTGATCAGCAGGTCGTGCAGCGGCACCACAGGCAGGTTTCCTTGGACTCTGCGCCACCGCCCGCCGTCATCGAAGGAGACGTACAGGCCCGTCTCCGTGCCGGCGAACAGCAGGCCCGCGCGTTCGGGATCTTCGCGTATCACCCGTGCGAAGTCGTCGGGCGCGATGCCGCTCGCGATCTTCGTCCACGTCCGGCCGTAATTGGTGGTGCGATAGAGATACGGTCGGAAATCGTCGAGCCGGTATGCCTCGGCCGCGACGTACGCGCGCGCCGCATCGTGCGGCGACGGCTCGATGATGCGGATCGTGGCCCAGCGCGGCAGCCCCGGAGGCGTGACCTCGCGCCACGACTTCCCGTCGTCGCGCGAGACGTGGACGCGGCCATCGTCTGATCCGGCCCAGAGCACGCCGCGCTGCCGCGGCGATTCGGCGAAAGCGAAGACGGTGCAGTAGTACTCCGCGCCGGTGTTGTCCTTGGTGATCGGTCCGCCCGACGACTGCTGCTTCGTCTTGTCGTTCCGGGTGAGGTCCGGGCTGATCGGCTCCCACGACGCGCCTTCGTCGCGCGAGCGGAACACGCGCTCGCCCCCGGCATAGAGCACGCTCGGGTCATGCGGCGAGATCACGATCGGGAACGTCCATTGGAACCGGTGTCGCAGCTCCGCCGCGCCCCAGCCGCTCGAGGCCTCGGGCCAGACCATGATGTTTCGACTCTGCCCGGTGCGGTTGTCGTACCGCGTCATGAAGCCCTGGTAGTTGCCGGCGAAGACGATCTCCGGATCGTCCGGACGGATCGCGACGTAGCCGCTCTCACCGCCGCCGATGGCGTACGCCTCGGAGCGCGTGATGCCCGCGAGGGGTGACCGGCTCGGCACCGCGATGGTGGTGTTGTCCTGCTGCGCGCCGTACACGCGATACGGGATCCGCGTGTCGGTCATGACGTGATAGAACTCGGCCGTCGGCTGGTTGTAGATCGAGGACCAGGCCTCGCCGCCGTTCAGCGAGATCGTCGCGCCGCCGTCGTTCCCGTTGATCATGCGCCGCGGGTCCTTGGGGTCGATCCACAAATCGTGGTGGTCGCCGTGGGGGATGGCGACGCGTTCGAAGGTCTTGCCGGCGTCGATCGAACGCCACGCTTCGATATTCAGCGCCCACACCGTGTCCGGGTCGGTGGGGTGGGCGATGATGTGCTGGTAGTACCAGGCGCGCGTACGAGCCTCGCGCTCCTCGGAGAGGCGCTCCCAGGTATTGCCGCCGTCGTCGGAGCGGAACACGGCGCCGTCGACAGCTTCGACGATCGCGTAGACCCGGCCTTCCTTCGCCGGCGACACGCTGACGCCGATCTTGCCGAGCACGCCGCGGGGCAGCCCGTTGTGGCGCGAGATGTCGCTCCAGGTGTCCCCGCCGTCGGTCGAGCGGAACAACCCGCTCGCGGGTCCGCCGGACACGAGCTCCCACGGCCTGCGGATCGCCTCCCAAAACGCGGCGTACAGGATGCGCGGGTTGTTCGGATCCATGGACAGGTCGGAGGCTCCGGCCTTCGGCCCGCCGTACAGCACCTTCTGCCAGGTCTTGCCGCCGTCGCGCGACCGGAACACGCCGCGCTCGGGATTGGGTCCGTGCGCGTGGCCCAGTGCCGCGACGTAGACCAGGTCCGGGTCCGAGGGATGCACCCGCACCTTGGCGATGTGACGCGTCGGCGCCAAGCCGCGGTGCTGCCAGGTCTTGCCCGCGTCGGTCGAGCGGTACACGCCGTCGCCGTGTGAGACGTTGCCCCGGATGCAGGATTCGCCCATGCCAACGTAGATGACGTTCGGATCGGATCGCGCGACCGCGAGTGCACCGACCGAGGCGCGCTTGAAGAAGCCGTCGGAGACGTTCTCCCAGTACATGCCGGCGTCGGTCGACTTCCACACTCCGCCGCCGGTCGAACCGAAGTAGAAGGTCTGCGCGTCGTTGGGATGCGCGGCGACGGCCCCGACGCGCCCGCCGCGCCACGGGCCGATATTGCGCCACTCGAGCGCATCGAAGGTGAGCTCCGGCGCGCGCGTGGATGCGTTGCCTGTTCGCCTCTTGCGGGCGGGCATAGTGCGGTCTCCCCCTCTAGCTGTGCTGCAAGTGCGTGTCACCGAAACGCGTTGGGTACTTCAAGCCGAAACCGAACAGCCGGTCCATGCCGATGTGCGCGAACCAGATGATCGCCAGCGCCAGTGCGGTCGCATCAGCGGCGAACAGCCAGTACGCCAGCAGCGCGGCCGGGAGCAGCTGCGCATGTACGAGGTTGTAGATCGCCGCGCCGAGTCTGGTGTTCCGCAGGTAACCGACCATCCCGAGATCCGGCACCAGCAGCAGGGCGAAGAATGCGATCCAGTTGCCTTGCATCCGCGAGTACGCGAGCACGGCGACAAGCAGGAGTGCCAGGCCCTCGGCGCGGAGCAGCAGGCCGGGTGCGGTGAGGAACTGCACGGCGCATGAGCCTACCGCCCGCGGCTTTCGCGGGTCGCGGGCGCCGGCGCTACCGCTAGGCCTCCCGGCGTGGGCGCTGGCGCCGCAGCTCCCGCCGCCGTTTCGCGGCCTCCTGGCGGCGCACCTCGTCCGGCGTTTCCGCGGCGATCGGCGGGATCGCGACTGGCTCGCCGCGCTCGTCGATCGCGACGAAGACCAGGTAGGCCGAGGAGACGTGCACGATCCGGCCCGATAGGACGTTCTCGGCTTCGACCCGCACGCCGACCTCCATGCTCGTCGTGCCGACGTCGTTCACCGACGCCTTGGCATAGACGAGGTCGCCGACGACGACCGGAGCGACGAACGACAGCTCATCGATCCGCGCGGTGACGACCCGCTGCCGGGCATGGCGCCCGGCGCACGCGCCCGCCGCCGAATCGATGAGCTTCATGATCACGCCGCCGTGCACGTTGCCATACGGATTCGCGTCGCTCGGCAGCATCTGCTGCGTCATCGTGATCTGGCTATCACGAACATGTTTGGGAGTGAGCCCGGCCACCCTCGCGAGGATATAGTCGCGACGATGTCGACGCTGTCGCGTGAAGAGCTCCGTCGTCTCATAGCGGCGTCTCCGTCGCTGGTGGAAGACGTGGCCGAGCCCGAGCGTCAGCTCCAGCCGAACGGGATCGACGTCCGGATCGACCGCGTGTTCAAGCTGACCTCGCCGGCACTGCTCGGCGCGACCGATGCGCTGCGCGAGCCGGCGGCCCGCGAGGAGGTCCTGCCTGATCGCGACGGTTGGTGGGACCTGCATCAGGGCGCCTACGTGATCGTGGTGAAAGAAAAGGTGAATCTGCCGATCGATGTGATGGCGCTGGGCCGCCCGCGCTCGACCTTGCTGCGCTCCGGCGTGGCCATCCACACCGCGGTGTGGGATGCGGGCTACAACGGTCGCAGCGAAGCGCTGCTGACGGTCCTGAACGGACGCGGGTTTCGGGTGCAGCGCGGCGCGAGGGTGCTGCAACTCGTGTTCATGCGCCTCGAGCAACCGGCGCGCGAGGGCTATCGCGGAAAGTACCAGGGCGAGGGCGTCTAACGCGTCGCGCTGAGTCGGGCTGGAAGCTACGCGGCCGTCGGCTCCGACTGCGGCAGGTAGAAGTTCCGGACCGCGTTCGATCCGAGGAGTAGTCCACCGATCGCGCCGGCGAACGCGATGTCACCGAGCAACCCGACCGGCGTGCGGAGATCGCTCGGGATCGTCGACGAGTCGAGGTGCAGGCCGGCGACGACGCCGGCGACGACGACGCCGACCGCCAGCACCAGCGTGAGCGCGGCATAGCCGAGCGACGCATACCAGCCGTCACGGGTGCCGCTGACGAGCTGGAGCGCGAGATATGAAGCGGCGACCGCGCGCGTGCCAACGAACAGGAACAGCGACACGAAATCTCCCGGCGACAGCGCGGCGACGGCGAGCAGGAACAACCCGTGCGCGATGATGGCGTAGCTGGCGAAGCGCACGAATCGCGGGAGCGGGGTGACCAGGCCGCCGCCGTTGACCCACATCCCGTCCAGCGCCATGGCGTAGACGTAGCCGAGCGAGCGCGGAACGATGCGCAGCAGGCCCTGATGTCCGGCTACGGCGAAGTGGATGTCGCCACCGAGGTCGAACAGCCTCGAGCTGTCGTGGACCTCCCAGCTATCGACCACCAATCGCCGCCGGCCGCTCCAGATCCCATGCTCGAGCTCGATCTTGTGGTCGACGCCGTCGATGCGCGCGCTCCACATCCGCCGAGGCATACGCACAAACGCTAGGCCCGGGGATTAGCGACCGCCCCACCCGAGCGGGTGACGACGCCGCGTCTATAGATCGCTACGCGCCAGGAAACGATCGAGCGCGAGATCACTCGTGAGCGAGCTCGATCGTCGTATGTGATTGCGGTGCCGAACCTGCCGGCGTCGGCGCCGCCGGCAGGGTCGTGGCTCAGCGCTGCGCGACGGCTGCCGCGAGGTCCTCTCCGCTGAAACTCCAGGCCTCGGTGATGCTCCCCTCGTCATCGGTATGCGCGACGTGGACGAGCTTATAAGGCGTGCCCTTCACCGTGTACGTGAGCAGCGCGACGAGATGCTCGTCGCTGGCGACGATGTCGTGCGGCTCCAGCTTGGCGTCGAGCTTCGTGGCCTGCTCCTTGGCATATGCGACCACCGCGTCCCGGCCGCGCACCGGACCGGCGACGAAGTGCCAGACGATGTCCTTGCTGTAGGTCTTCCCCGCTTTGTCGAAATCGCGCTTGTTGAAGCTGTCGTAGGCCTCGCGCATTCGCGCGATCTTCTCCGCAGGGCCGATCTTCGTGCGAGATGTCTCCATCCGGAGCTCCCCCTCTCGGTGGCGTCGCCGACCGTCACCTTCTGAAGCGCCACCATAGTCCCGCTGTCAAATTCACGTCGACGCGGATCACGCCTCGTCCCGACGCTAACGGCGCTTGGCCCAACGTCGGCCCCGAGCTACGGTCCGGCTGTGGAGATGGCTGCCTCGACGCCGCGACGTTCGCCTCGCCAGCTTCGCCGAATCGCCGTCTCTGTCATCGTCGCCGCGATCCTGCTGGCGCTGTTGACGTACGCCGGCATCTCGTTCTACGTCGCCGACAGGTTCACGCATCCGGAACGCCACGTGATCACACGCGGACCGATCGTGAGCGCGCCGATCTACGAGGATGTCCGCCTTCAGACGAGCGATGGACTGAACCTCACGGGCTGGTACTTCCCACACGGCGGCGATCGCGCCGCGATCGTCGTCCACGGGCGGAACAGCAACCGCATCCAGAACGACCTGGACAACGTCCGTCGCGGCGAGCACATCGCCGACTTTCTCGTCGCCGATGGGTTCTCGGTCCTGCTGTTCGACCTGCGCGCGCACGGCAACAGCGACGGCGACCGGTACTCCCTCGGCTACTACGAGCGGCGCGACGTCGCCGCGGCGATCGAGTACGTGATGTCGCGCGGCTACCCCGAGCGCCGCATCGCGTTGATCGGTGTGTCGCTCGGTGCCGGCACCGTGCTGCAGGAGCTGGCGCTGCATCCGGGCGTCGGGCCGATCGTCACCGACTCGGCGTACGAGGACGTCGACATCCTGCTACAGGAGAAGCTCGAGCAGGAGACGAATCTGGTTCCCGGCTGGTTCACCCCGGGCGTGCTGCTCGCCGCGAGCGTCGAGCTCGGCATCCCCACCGACCAGGTGCGTCCGATCGCCTTCGTGCGCGCCCATCCGGAGCGGCCGTTCCTGTTCATCCACTGCGACGAAGACGAGATGGTTCCGCTGCACCATGCCTACGACTTGAAAGCCGCGAGCGCAAATCCCGCGTCACAGCTCTGGATCGAGAGCGGCTGCCACCACGCCCAGGGATACGAGACGCATCCCGCGGAATACCAGGCGCATGTGCTCGCGTTCCTGGACGCGCAGTTACGGTAGTGGCTCAGCTCACGGCGAAGAGGTGCCATTCGCCAGGGATGCCCTTCAGCTCGTGGGCGCCACGGTCCTCGAAGTGGAGTCCGGACCCGGACACAAGATCACGGACCGTACTCGTCGCGAGCACCTCGCCGGCCCCGGCCTGATCCTTCACCCGCGCGCCGATCACGGTGGCGATGCCGCCGAGCTTCCCGGCGATCCGCTCGCACTCGCCGGTGTGGAGCCCCGCGCGGATCTCGATCCCCAGCGGACGGATCGCGTCGCGAGCGGCGAGGCCGCAGCGCACGGCGCGCGCCGGGCCGTCGAAGGTTGCGTAGAACCCGTCACCAGCCGTGTCCCACTCGGTACCGCGGTACCTCTCAAGGTTCGCGCGAATGGCGACGTGGTGAGCCTCGACGACGTCGCGCCAACCCCGATCGCCGAGGGCGGCCGCCCGACGAGTGGAATCGACGATATCGGTGAACAGTACCGTTGCGAGCACCCGATCCACGTCGGCCGCCGGACGCGATCCGGTGAGGAACTCCTCGATCTCGCCAAGGATCTCCTCGTGATGCGAGGCCCAGAAGACGTGATCGCCGCTCGGGATCTCGACGAACCGCGCGCCGGGGATATGGCTCGCCAGGTAGCGGCCCTCCTCGATGCGCGCGTCACGATCCGCCGTGGCGTGCAGGACGAGCGTCGGGACGCGGAGGTTCGGAAGCACATCTCGCACATCGGTATACGAATTCGTCCGCAACAGGTCGGCCGCGGCTTTTGGGCTGGCGCTGCGCCGGTAGTAACTGCCCAGCCATTCCTGCATTTGCGCGTCTCCGGCGCGGCTCGGCGCATAAAAAGCCAGG
>VBHP01000004.1:25038-32634 GCA_005881435.1 Chloroflexota bacterium
CGTTCGACCCGGATAGGTCGCCGCGAAGAGGATGCACATCGCGGCGCCCTCCGAGTGTCCGAACAGCGCCGCGCCTTCGGACCCGACTGCGTCCATGACCGCGCGAACGTCGTCCATTCGCTGTTCGAGTGTGGGCAGCGCGGCGATGCGATCGGACAGACCGGTACCGCGCTTATCAAAAATGATCAGGCGCGAGAACGACGACAGGCGGCGCAGCACCCGCGCGAGCTCCGGGTTCTCCCACATCATTTCGACGTTGGAGATCCAGCCGGGAACGTAGATGAGATCGATCGGGCCGCTGCCCACGACCTGATACGCGATGTTCACGTCGCCGCTCTTGGCGTAGTGGGTCCGCGGCAGGGTCCGCATCAGCTCGTGATCCCGGGGAGATCGATCCCTTTCGCGCGCGCGGTCTCGATTGCCTCGTCATAGCCGGCGTCGGCATGGCGCATGACGCCGGTGCCGGGATCGGTCGTCAGCACGCGCGACAGCTTCTCGCGCGAGAGCGGCGTGCCCTCGGCGACGGCGACCATGCCGGCGTGCAGCGAGTAGCCGATGCCCACACCGCCGCCATGGTGCACCGAGACCCACGTCGCTCCGGCGGCGGTGTTCACCAGCGCGTTCAGGATCGGCCAGTCCGCGATGGCGTCGCTGCCGTCCTTCATCGCCTCGGTCTCGCGGAACGGCGACGCCACCGATCCGGCATCGAGATGGTCGCGCCCGATCACGATCGGCGCCTTCAATCTGTTGGTCCTGACAAGTTCGTCGATGCGCTCGCCGAAAATCGCGCGCTCGCCGTAGCCGAGCCAGCAGACTCGCGCCGGCAGTCCCTGGAACGGGACCCGCTCCTCGGCGAGCTTGATCCACCGCGCCAGGATCTCGTCCTCGGGGAACAGCTCGAGCACGGCGCGATCCGTCTCGAAGATATCGCTGGCGTCGCCTGAGAGCGCGACCCAGCGGAAGGGGCCGCGGCCTTCGCCGAACAGCGGCCGGATGTACGCCGGCACGAAGCCCGGATACGCGAACGCGTCGGCGAAGCCACCCTCCTTCGCCTGGCCGCGCAGGTTATTGCCGTAGTCGAACGCGACCGCTCTGTCGCGCTGCAGCGCGACGATGGCGCGGCACTGCTCGGCCATCGATTCGCGGGCGCGCCGTACGTGCTCGTCCGGGTCGCGGTCGGCGAGCTCGCGGGACTCGGCGATCGAGAGCCCCTTCGGCACGTACCCGCGAAGCGGATCGTGGGCGCTGGTCTGATCGGTGACGACGTCGATCCGCACGCCGCGGCGGACGAGCTCGGGGAAGATCTCCGCCGCGTTGCCGATGATCGCGATCGATCGCGCCCCCGCGCCACGCGAGCGCTGCAGGGCATCGTCGAGCGAGGTCGCGATCTCGTCCAGGAATCGCTGCCGCAGGCGCCGCTCTGCGCGGGCGCGGTCGACCTCGACGACGAGCGCGGTGCCTTCGTTCATGGTCACCGCTAACGGCTGCGCGCCGCCCATGCCGCCGAGGCCCGCGGTCAGAACGAGCCGTCCGCGCAGGCTGCCGCGGAAGTGCTTGCGCGCCACTGCCGCGAACGTCTCGTACGTCCCCTGCAGGATGCCTTGGGTCCCGATGTAGATCCACGAGCCCGCGGTCATCTGCCCGTACATCGTCAAGCCCTTGGCCTCGTACTCCCAGAACTTTTCCCAGGTGGCCCAGGCCGGCACGAGCAGCGCATTGGCGATGAGCACCCGCGGCGCCCACTCGTGGGTCTTGAACACGCCGACAGGTTTGCCGGATTGAACCAGGAGGGTCTCGTCGCGTTCGAGACGGCGCAGCGTCTGGACGATGGCGTCGAAGGCCGGCCACGAGCGAGCGGCTTTGCCCGTGCCGCCGTACACGATCAGCTCGTCGGGGCGCTCCGCGACCTCGGGATCGAGGTTGTTGTGGAGCATTCGCAGCGCCGCCTCCTGCGGCCAGCCCTTGGAGGAGAGCGTTGTGCCACGCGGCGCGCGGACGATCCGCGACGTGACCGCCATCGGCTAGAACTGTAGCGATGAGGCCGTTCGTGATCCTGTCCGCGGCGCTGCTCGTGGTGCTCGCCGCCGGCGCCTGCTTCGGTGCGGCGCAGCCGACGCCGACGCCAGTTCCATCGTCGAGCGCATCGGCCTCGGCGACGACCGCGGCCGCCCGCCGCGTGTGCCCGCCGGCTCAGCAGCTGGCCGGCGCGATCACCGGGAAGTTCTCCTATCCGTCGGAATCGGCGCCGCCCCTGGCGATCTATGCCATCCGCGTGGATACGCCGGGGACCTATCGCGTCGTGCACACGGCGCCGATCGTTCGCGCGCCGGCCTCCACGACCTACACGATGCTGGCGGTCGAACCGGGAACGTACGTCGTGGTGGCCTCTGCCGTCGACGCCAGTGGCCGCCCCACTGGCGCGTCGTTGTCCGGGGCGTATACGCCGGCTGTCGCTTGCGGTCTCACCGCGAGCTGCACCGACCATGCGCCGATCAAGGTCACGGTCCGCTCCGGTCAGACGACGCCGAACGTGAATGTCTTCGACTGGTATGCGCCGGCGGGATCGTTCCCTGCGCCACCGACGGGCGGCGAGCCGTTCACCGCCGGCGACCACGTCGCCGTGTGCAACCCCTTCGCCGATGAGGCCAATCTGCGGAATACGGCGACCACCGCAAGCAGCGTGGTTCGAACGCTGACCAATGGCATCGAGCTGGTCGTCACCGACGGGCCGCGTCCGGCCGACGGCTACGACTGGTATGCGGTAGCGGTGGAGTCGTCGAGCGGCTGGGTCGTGGGCTACGCGCTCCGACGGTAATCGCCGCGCGTCAGTCGGCGGCGTCCTCGGCGACGGCGCGCACCAGCGGCAGCTCGTCCTTGCGCACGAAGGCCAGACGCGTGTCGCGGTGGTTCGCCATGCGCACCAGCGAGACGCGATCCAGCGCCGCGACATCGGTGCCGTCGTCGGGGAACAGCGCGAAGCCGCGGGCCGGGAAGGGGATGAAGACGTCGCCGACGCGCGCGGTCGCCGCGCTCTTCTGGATCCGCGCCGCGACGATGTGCGCGCTGGCGTGCTTCTCCACGAACAGCACTGCCGAGAGCTCGTCCGGTCCGATGCGCCCGGCGACGTCGTAACCGCGCAGCTCGGCGCGGACGACGTCGGCGAAGGCCCGCAGCGCGCGGTCCCCGACGCGTCGGCCGTGGCGCTCGTTGAACTCGGCGAAGTCGATGAGGTCCCAGCGCAGCAGCGCCAGCGTGGTCCGATGCCGTGCCGCCCGCGAGAGCTCCTGCGAGAAGCGGGCGTAGAAGTCGTCGCGCAGCAGCAGCCCCGTCAGCGGATCGCGCGCGACCGACGACGACAGGCGCTCCGAGGCCAGCCCGAGCGCCATGGCCTTGCCCAGCTGCGCGGCGTACCACGCCAGCTCGAGCTTCCCGCTCTGAACGAACCACGCCGGTTCGCTGGTGCCGATCGCGAGCGCGCCGATCTGCTCTCCGCGGCTGTCGAGCAACGGCAGCGCCGCGATGGCCTCCACAGCCATGGGCACGTGCGCGCAGCGCGCGTGCACGATCGTGAGCGACGCGGCCGCGTCCAGCTCGTCGAGCCGCGCCAGCAACTCGCATCGTCCGCTGTGCTCGATCCGCGAGATCTCCTCAGGCGCGGAGCCGGCGATCGTCGTTCCGTCGAAGCCGCGCGCACAGACGATGACCACGTCGAGCTGGAGGAGGTCCGCGAGCACGCGCGAGAGCCGGCGCCCGGCCGACCGCGCGTCGACGAGATCGTCGATGTTCTCGGCGAGCGCGATCTGGAAACGGGTCCGGCGATCGGTCCCGGCGCTGACGGTCCGGGTGTCCTCCTCGCGTGTCGCCTGTTCCGCGACGCGTGCGTTCGCCTCCAGCAGCGTGCGCAGCCGCTCGCTCATGTCCTCGGCCTCGCGCAACGCGGTGATGTCGACCATGGCGCCGTGAAGGGCGGTCCGCCCGTTCTGCACGTCGTTGGTGACGCGGATCGCCTCACGCAGCCACAGCGTGCGCCCGTCGGCGGTGCGAATGCGGTATTCGACGGTGCCGCCGCTCGCGCGCATCGCCCCAGCGCGCGCGCGAAGGATCTCGCGATCGTCAGGAAGGACGATGCTATCGAGGAAGTCGGGTTCCTCGAGCCAGCGCTCGAGCGGATAGCCGAAGAGTTGCTCGGCGCGGCCGGTGATGAACGACAGGTGCAGCGTGAGCGGGTCCGCTTCCCACAGGACGCTGTCGGCGACCTCGACGAGGTCGCGGAAACGCCGTCTTGGTCCGCGTCCCATTCCTCTGACACTGCCGTTGCCGTTCGGTGGCGCGCCGTTCATCCCCACCGTCGGTGAGGATGCCGCACGCCGCGCGCGCGCGGGTAGCCGCGCGGTATCACGCGGGCCGAGACTCTCGTACTGCGGAAGCGGCTAGGCCAAATGGCGGAGTCAGGCCAGCTCGCGGACCAGCTGGCGCACCGAGGTGAGCAGGACCTCGGAACGGATCAGATCCCCGAGGCGCGCGATGTCGCGCGCCAGGGAGCGGTCGTCCTCGAGCCGCGGCGACACCTCGCGGACCACGCGGCGTGCGCTGGCGACCGGGGCGGCCGGCACCTGTCCCAGGAGATCCAGCCCTTGCGCGGCCACGAGCGCCTCGGTCGCCAGTACATCCGCGGCCAGTCGCACCGCGTGGCGGAACTTCCGCGCCGCATGCACGCCCATGCTGACGTGGTCCTCCATCCCCGCCGACGTCGGGATCGAATGGATCGACGCCGGCGTCGCCAGGAGCCGGATCTCGGTCAGCAGCGCGGCCGCGCCGTACTGGGCCACCATCAGTCCCGAGTTGAGGCCCGGCTTGGGGGTGAGGAACGGCGGCAGATCCGAGAAGTGCGGATCCATCAGCCGCTCGATGCGCGCCTCGCTGATATCGGCCAGCTCGGTGACGGCGATGGTCGCGAGGTCGGACACGATCGCCACCGGCTCGCCGTGGAAATTACCGCCGGAGATGACGCGGCCGATCTCAGGGAACACCAGCGGGTTGTCGGTGACGCTGTTGATCTCGATCTCCAGCACGCGGCGAACGTGCGCCAGCGAGTCGCGCACCGCGCCGTGCACCTGAGGCATGCAGCGGATCGAATACGCGTCCTGCACGCGCGGATCGTTGGCGCGATGCGAGGCCACGATCGGGCTACCTTCCATCAGCGCCCGCAGATTCGCCGCCACGCGGAGCTGACCGGGATAGGGCCGCGTCTGATGCAGCTTCGTATCCCAGGCGACGTCGGTTGCCCGCAGCGCCTCCGCCGACATCGCGCCGATGATGTCCGCCGACGCGGCCAGCACTTCGGCGTCATGCAGCGCCAGGCACGCGATGGCGGTCATGACCTGGGTCCCGTTGATCAGCGACAGGCCTTCTTTCGGCTCGAGCACCAGCGGCTTGAGGCCGGCGCGGCGTAGGGCTTCGCCGCCGCCGGCGCGCGCGCCTTCATAGACGGCCTCGCCCTCGCCGATGAGGACGAGCGCGAGATGCGCCAGTGGCGCCAGATCGCCCGAAGCGCCGACGCTGCCGTGCTCCGGCACCACCGGCACCACGCCGCGATCGAGCATGTCCACGAGCAGCTCGATCGTGTCGGTGCGCACGCCGGAACGGCCCGCGGCGAGCGTGTTCGCCCGCAGCAGGAGGACGGCGCGGACCACCTCCTCGGGCAGCGGCTCGCCGGTCCCGACGGCGTGGCTCCGGACGAGGTTCCGCTGCAGCTGACGAGCGTCGTCGGCTGAGACGCGGACCGTGGCCAGGTCGCCGAATCCGGTTGTGACGCCGTACACCGGCTCCGGCGAGGCCGCCAGCTGGCGCACGTACTTCGCGGCCGCGTCCACGGCGTGCGCCGCGCCGCGCTCCAGCCCGGCGGGCTCGTTCTTGCGCGCGACCGCGACGACGTCCTTGATCGTCAGGTCGTGACCGGTGAGCCGGATCATTTCCTGCCGGTCCGGTATTCCTTCGAGAGCTCGACGTAGTGTTTGGCTGCGTCGACGGTCCACCGCTCGTCGTCGGCGACGGCGTCTCGGACGATCTTCGCCGGCACGCCCACGACGAGCTTTCGCGCGGGCACCTCCATGCCCGCGGGCAGCACCGCGCCGGCACCGACGACCGCGCCGTCGCCGATGCGGTTCCCGCCGACGAGCACCGCGCCCATGCCGATCAGCACGTTGTCACCGACGACGCTGGAGTGGACGATCGCGCCATGTCCGAGCGTGACGTCCTTGCCGATGACGGTCGGCTCACCCGTGTCGGTGTGGATGACGCAGTTGTCCTGGACGTTGGAGCGTTCGCCGATGCGAACCGGCGCCATGTCGGCCCGGACCGTGACGTTGAACCACACCGAAGCGGCAGCTTCGACGACTACGTCGCCAATGAGATCTGCAGATGGGGCGACCCACGCGTCCGCGGCGATGGTGGGCCGGTTACCGCGATATGGATGCAACGGCACGGACTCGATGCTAGCTCGGTCGCGTTTGAGGCCCCGCACTGCGCAGCTAGTGCCCGAAGAGACTCCGCATGGCCGCGCTCGCGCGTCGTGCCGCAAGTTCCGGGTCGAGCGCTACTACGCCTACGGCCTCGCGTGACCCCGGCTTGGTGAAGTCGCCGAAGAGGTCACTAGCAATCCCTTTTGCGCGTGCAAATTCCTCTGACCGGAGTACTTCGGTGGCGAAGCCATCGCCATCGGCGCACAAAACCGCAAGAGCCGCGGCGTCCTTTGCGTAGTCGGCGAACTTGGCAGTATCCGCCCCGCCATCTAGCGCGAGCACGCGAAGGATCACCGCCCGGTCAAGACTCGGAACGGCAACTTCGCATTCCACGTTGAAGTCCTTCAGTCGCAATACGAACGCCACAAGGCTGTGCAGGGCGAAATCGAGCCCATAGACGGGGTATGCGTCTTTGTCTTCCTGTGCCCTGCTCTGATCGATCAGAAAATCGATGATCAGCAATCCGTTAACGCCCATGCGCTCGACACGGAAACGAAAGTCCGGATTGGCGGCATATCCAAGCCGAGCCAGGCCGTCTTTCAACTGACTCGAACCTGGCGCCTCATGCGCCAAACCAATGTCCACGTCGTTTGTACGGCGCAGACTCGGAAGTGGGCCAGCCGAAAGCAACCAAGTCCGCGTCATCCAAGCGCCAACGAGTCGAACGGGCCTGGCGATTGACGCGACGTCACGTATCGCCTCCAACGTCCGTCGATCGTCAGAACCACGGGCCTCGTATTCGATTACCACTTCAGAAATCGGCGTCTCAACTCGGCTGCCGTTTCGCGATCGCGACCCCGACCTCGAACCAGCGCGTCACGATAGATCTGCGAGATTGAAACTAGCGTTAACCCGTTCCGCTCATTCGTTCCTATTTCAAGCACGCCTGGATCTCGATGCGCGAGCAAATACAGATTCGCTCCGCGGTCAACCGCCTCACCATTTAGCTTGGTTGCGAATTTACGAGCCTCAGCGCGGTCGGAAACATAAGCGTCGACGCGTTCGGTCTCCTGGTGCTCAGTCAGTAGCCCTGCCGCAAAAGGACCGGTGAACGCGATTTCTCCTTTCGCGGCTT
>VBHP01000004.1:32656-33109 GCA_005881435.1 Chloroflexota bacterium
CGAACCACTGTGTCTCTGTTATGTGCTCGGGCATCGAGCGCCAGGATTCGAACAACTCGGCGGGCGAGACAACCGATATAGGACGGCGTAGTTGAGACGTCACGAGTCCAGCGGCCGCCAACCGCCGGACAATCCGAGATGTGTATCCCCGATCCAGTAGCGTTGTCCGTCGCAACTCATTCCATCGAACTGGCTCTGGATAGCGATCGAGTAAGTACCTGACGATGCGCTCGCCCTGCGGCGGAATTCGCACTGCCGAGAGTGCGATTTGCCCTGTTGCCGGGCGCTCGATGTGAATCAGGACGCCCGGGGCCTCGATATGAGCGTTCCCCTCGTCGTCGATCCATCCCCACTTCGCATCTCTGAGAAGTTCCTTGGACAGGTCAGTGAAGTGGGGCGCGAGCACGACTCCCCTCCGGCGCGACTGGATTAAGCCACGAATGACCCGAGCAC
>VBHP01000004.1:33145-33560 GCA_005881435.1 Chloroflexota bacterium
TGGTAGCCGCGATCGTTGACCCGGCCGTTTTACGATTATTTCGTCGCCGGAGGGGGCCAAATCGAGCATCGGAGGGAGGTTTGGCCAAGTACCAGACATGTTGACAATTTGGCCGTAGTTGACGTCGCTGTCAACTTACCTGATATTTGTCAACTTCCGAGAGCTGGGTCCGTCCCCGGCTACACCTGACGTGACGGTTGCGATTCTCCAGCGCGGCGATCAGCGGCGCTGCGTCCGCGCTAGAAACGTTCAGGGCAGCGTTGATAAGTGGATCATCTCGCCGCTCGTCTTTTTTGGAGCGGGCGACGCGTCCATTCACCGGCACTGACTCGTCCACACCGGTCCTCTTGTCTACGGCGTGGCCGATGGACGCGGCGAGGCGCCTCCCTGCCGGAATCCGGTGCCGCCGACGACG
>VBHP01000014.1 GCA_005881435.1 Chloroflexota bacterium
TGTTCGTGAATCTGCTGGTCGATTTGTCGTACGCCTGGCTCGATCCGAGGATCAAGTACTCATGAGCGCCACCGCGACTCGCGTCGTCCCGCAACAGGCGGCCGCGCGGCGTCAGACCTCCCTGTGGCGCGATGCCGGCCGGCGCCTGGTGCGTCACAACGGCGCGCGACTCGGGTTCGCACTCGTGATCGTCCTGGTGTTTCTTGCCGTGACCGCGCCGGCGATCGCGGCGATCCTCGGCACGGACCCCAACGAGACGCTGCTGACCGAGACGCTGCGGTCGCCGAGCCTCCAACATCCGATGGGCACTGACGACCTGGGGCGAGACGTTTTCACGCGCGTCGCATTCGGAGCGCAGGTCTCGCTTCGCGTCGGAGTCGTCGCGGTCGGACTGGCCGTCGTGGTGGGTTCGCTGATCGGCCTGACGGCGGGTTTCTTTGGCAAGTGGTGGGACCAGCTGGCGATGCGTGCGATGGACATCATGCTGGCGTTCCCGACCCTCTTGCTAGCGATCGCGATCGTGGCGATGCGCGGCCCGGGGATCTTCAACACCATGCTTGCGGTCGGCATCGTGCGAATACCTGCGTACGCGCGCATCTCGCGCGCCACGACCCTCTCGCTGCGAGAGCAGGACTTCGTCACCGCCGCGCGCTCGGTCGGCGCCAGCGAGCCGCGCCTGCTGTTCAGGCACATCGTCCCGAACGCGCTCTCGCCGCTGATCGTCCAGGCGACGCTCGGGATCGCGACGGCGATTCTCGACGCCGCCGCGCTCGGCTTTCTCGGGCTCGGAGCGATCCGGCCGGACGTCGAGTGGGGCGCCATGCTGATCGATTCGCTTCGCTACATGTTCCAGGGCTCGTGGTGGCCGCTGCTCTTCCCGGGTCTCGCGATCATGCTCACTGTCATCGGTTTCAACCTGATCGGCGACGGCCTTCGCGACTCACTCGATCCGCGACTTCGCTCTAGCTGAGCATCGCGCCGCTGTAGGCTCTGGCTGTGATCGTTGGCATTGGCGGCGGAGACTCGTTCACGCTCGCGCAGATCACGACGTAGGCGATGTCCGCGCCGGCGCGCCATGCGGAGACGGCCACCGGTCTTGATCTGTGGGCACCGGTCGGCACTGATGGCATGCCCGCCGAGCTCCTCGAGGCGTTCGCGGTCTCGGACTGGCCCGCCGTCAAGGCGCTGGTCACCAAGGCCGCGCCGCGCGGCATCTTTGGCCGGCAAGCATCGCAGTTCCGTTCGCGCCTGCCGCTCGGAATCGACCCGGCGCTGACGCAGCTGCGCGGTTGGGACGCCTTCTTTCAGGGCGATTGGGATGACCTCCAAGCCTGTATCAACGCCGGGCCCGTCGACAGCGTCGAGCTCGAGATCCTGCGCGACGCGATGCTCGCTCCACCCGGAACGCCACCGCCACGCCGAGTTGGCTCGGGGCATCACGACGCGGTCGCGCTCAGTTGGGATTTCGACCTCGCGCAACGGGTCGGCCCGTACCGTCACTTCGCACGCGTCTTGATGACCTGGCGCTCGCAAGCCATCGAACAACGCGGCGACGTCGATGTCAGGCGCCACGTCCAGTACCGCCGTCTACAAGACGTCGGCTTGCTCGCGCTGACGCAGGCGTTGGGTGGTCCGCTGCCGGTCGCAATCGCCTTGGCGCAAGAGGCACAACGACTCGGCGATGAGGGCGACGTCTTCCGCGTCATCGGGCACGACCTCGCGGCGCTCTGTCGCTTCGCGGCGGGCGAGGATTGGAAGGAACCGCTGGCGTATCCGACGCGTCTGGCGACGCAGCGCGGTTCACCACCGGTCGAGGCCTGCGGCGTTCTGCTGAGCCTGTGCCCGCTCCTGGAAATACGGCATGACGGTCTGCTTCCCTGGGCCGCGTCGCTCGCTGAATCGCTCTCGCGCCGGATCGGATCACCGCGTTTCGAGCTTCACGCGCAAGCCTGGCGCGTCGCGAGCGGCCTGACCGGCCCGGACCGAGAGGCGGCGGCCCGGGAGATCCCGGGTCTGCTGCTTCGAGCCCGCGATGCCGCGCCCGGACTCGCCGCGCCGGTGCACCTCATCGACGGCGTCGTGCACCGCCGCGAGGAAGCCTTCGCCCTTGCCGGGCGGCTGGCGACACGAAGTGGACAGGTGTGGGCGCAGCAGTCGGCCTACGCCTGGCTTCTGGCGATCCATCCGACGCCACGGATCGCGATGCGCTTTCATCGGTTGTTGTGCCGGAGCGGCTGGCGGCGTCTCGTGCTCGTCCCGCACGACATCGCTGCGGATGCCGCGCGCGCAGTCGCGGAGGCCGGTCTGCGGAGCGAGGCGCTTCTGGCCTTTGCCGCCGCGAGCGGCAGCGCCGCGACCGCTTTCGAGATCGCGAAGGTGCACCTGGCCGATGCGCGGCTCGACGCACCGACCCGCGTCCAAGCGGTGGAGCTGCTGGCGCGTGTCGGGAGTGACGCGGCGCGCGAAGCCGTGCGGCAGGCGGCTCACGAGCCGGGCAGCGTCGGACACGCGGCATCCGCGTTCCTGGAGCACCGCCCGCCGCGACTCGGGCTGACGGAACGCGAGCTCGAGATCGTGGAGCTGGCCGGCCGCGGGATGACGAACCGCGAGATCGCCGAACGCCTGTTGCTCAGCCCGCACACCGTCGCACGCCATCTCTCGAACGCGCGCGTCAAGCTTGGGGCGGCGAACCGCGCCGAAGCGGCCGCCCGCGTCGGCGAGCTGGAGCACTAATCAGCAGCGGATTGGTCAATTCGCGCGATGCGCGAGCGCCCCGTCAGCCAGCACCCTTGCGCACAGATCACGACTACTACTAGGAGGGGTCTCATGGGTTGGCTGGTCAGTGCCCTCGCGGGCTATGTCCTGGGTCACGCTCTGGATGTCGTCGTCCCGGCCACAGGCCAATGGCTCTTTTCCGGACCCACGCAGGGCGTCGGCCCCTGCACGTATGGCGGTTGCAGCATCGGCACGCCGAATGGCGACTACCTGTACTGATCGCGATTCGGGGAGGGTGCCGTGCGACTGACGGATCGCGAGCAGGACGTGCTCGAGCGCATCGCCGTTGGACAAACGAACAAGGAGATCGCCGCCGCGCTCGGCATCAGCATCCAGGCCGTGAAGATCCACGTCTCGCTGATGCTTCGCAAGCTCATCGTCCCCAACAGGGCTGCGCTGGTCCTGGTGGCCTTGCGTCACGGCTTGTTGGACGAGCATGAGTTGGCGCCGATCGGAACGAGACAGAGCTGAGGACGAGCAGGGAGCGACCGGGCGTCGCTCCCTGCGTCCCGATGCACGGCGCGGACCTCGCGCGGTCTAGTACATGCCGGGCGTCATGGTGGCGATCCAGTAGTTGGCGGCTCCGCCGCGGTATCCGCCGACATACGTCTCGACGCTGGCGCTCGTCAGTACCTTCCCTCTCGAACCATAGGGGGGCCAGTGCGGGCTTTGCATCGAGTAGTTGATCTGAGCATCGTTGCTACTCGTTCGATAGTCCTGCCAGAACCCCGATTGACCATCGCAGCTGTCCCGGCATACCGGGACGTAGTCGATGTCTTGTCCGTAGGGATTGGTGATGTAGACACGGACGCTGACGTAGTCATAGAAGCCTTGATACCGATCGATCCAGTAGTCCTTGATGACGATCGAGACGGGCGTCCCGATCACCGCAACCTGTTGCGGTAGGCGGTCGTAGATGAACTGGGTATACACGTAGTACTTCACGCACCAGCTTCCCCACGGCGCCAGCCAGACGCACTGCTGTTGCAGTCCGCTGGCGCCGCTAACCACGCTGGCAGCAAGGGCGGGACGACCGCTCAGGACCAACGAAGCCAGCACCAGAGTCGCGCTGAGGATTCCTCTCAGGAACAGCGTTCGCATTCCCTCTTCACCTCACGATCTCCTTCGGCCCGCGACTTCCACTCGCCTCCCATCGAGCATCCTGATCAGAGGCTGCTGTTCTGCGCTGTAGCGGATCGGTCGGCAAGCTAGACCTTTGGTTTTGAAATGCCGCCGAAAAGCAGCGAGCCGCATCGTCTGAACGAGTACGCTTGATGATGTGATGATCCGAATGGGTGGGGGCGGCGACTTCCACATGTGGTTCGGCGGCTCCGACCGCGGCAAGAAGCCGCCGTCGGTGGTGGTCTACCGGCGGCTCTTGCGCTTCTCCGCCCCGTACAAGTGGAATCTCGTCGTCGCCGGGGTGATGCTCCTGGCCTCGACGGCACTCGGGCTGGTGTGGCCGCAGATCGTCCGGTTCGTCCTCGACGAGGGTCTGAACAACGCGTCGCTTCTGGACCTGCTGATCGGCGTTCTGATCATCGTCCTGCTGGTCCGGTCGGCGATCGACGGCGCGCGTGGCTTCCTGATGGCCTACACCGGCGAGCGTGTGATCTTCGACCTGCGTGTCGCGATCGTCAGGCACCTGCACTCGCTGTCGCTGGCGTTCTTCAACGAGCGGAAGAGCGGCGAGCTGCTGTCGCATGTCACCAGCGACGCGACGATCGTCCACTCCGTCGTGACGCAGCAGATCCTGTCGGTGCTTGGACAGGTGCTGACGCTCGTCGGCGGGATCGTGGTGATATTCCTGATGAACTGGCGGTTGGCGCTCTTGACCCTGGTGGTCGCGCCGCCGATCGCGCTCATCGGGCGGTATCTCGGAAGCCGCATCCGCAACATCTCGCGCGCCGCGCAGGATGCGCAGGCGGAGGCCGTCGGCGTGCTCCAGGAGTCGCTCGCGGAGATGCGTACGGTGCAGGCTTTCACGCGTGAGCCCTATGAGGTGGGCCGTTTCGAGGAGCGGCTGCAAAAGTACTTCGTGCAGGCGATCAAGCGATCTCGTCTCGGCAACACGATGTTCCCGCTGATCGGCTTCCTCGGATTTGCCTCATCGATCGTGGTCCTGTGGTACGGGGGTCACCAGGTCGCCGCGGGCGAGGCGACCGCCGGCGAGATCGTGGCCTTCCTGCTGTACATGGGCCAGGTTTCGGGTCCGGTCGGCGGCCTCGCTGGGCAGTGGGCGGCTATCCAGGAGGCCTTCGGTGCGGCCGATCGCCTCTTCGCGCTGCTGGACACGAATCCGTCGGTGGTGGAGAAGCCGGATGCGATCGAGCTGCCGGTAGGGCCGGCGGAGATCGTCTTCGACCACGTTTCCTTCAAGTACGACACGCCACCGTCGTTCCGCCTCGGCGCCGGCGCCACGCCGGACGGCGCGAACGGCGGCGGCGAGCGTGGGTTGCGTTTCCTCCGGCGCGAGCGGCCGACGACGACCGACGCGAGCGATGGTGGTCTGCCGGCGGAGGTCGTCATGCGACGCGCCACGCGCGACAACCCGCTCGTCCTCATCGACGTGAGCGCACGCATTGAGCCGGGATCGACGACGGCGCTGGTCGGGCCGAGCGGCGCGGGCAAGACGACGTTCGTCAATCTCATCGGCCGCTTCTACGACCCGGTGCAGGGCGCGATCCGTCTCGACGGGTTCGATCTGCGGAACGTCACGCTGCGCTCGCTGCGCGAAAAGATCGCGGTGGTGCCGCAGGAGCCGATCCTGTTCGCGGCCACGATCCGCGAGAACATCCGCTACGGACGGCTCGAGGCCATCGACGCGGAGATCCAGGCGGCGGCAGCCGCGGCCAACGCGCTCGAGTTCGTCGACCGCTTGCCGAACGGGCTGGACACGCTCGTCGGCGAGCGCGGCGTGAAGCTGTCAGTGGGGCAGCGCCAGCGAGTCGCGATCGCGCGCGCCATCCTGCGCGACGCGCCGATCCTGCTGCTCGACGAGGCCACCTCGTCGCTGGACAACGAAAGCGAGTTCCTGGTGCAGCAGGCCCTGACGCGGCTGGAGAAGGGACGCACCACGATCGTGATCGCCCACCGCCTGACGACCGTCGAGCGGGCGGACAAGATCCTCGTCCTCGAGCGCGGCCGGATCGTCGAGGAGGGCACGCACGCCGAGCTTCTGGCGAAGAGCGGTCTGTACCGGCGCCTCTACGAGCGCCTGTTCCTCAAGAAGGAGGAAGAAACCGAGCCGGTCGCGACGTGATCGCGCAGCGCGTGCGGATCGGTGTGGCTGATCCGGCGCAGGGCCTAGGAGTAGAGCTCGCGAAACAGAAACCGCGCGCAGGCCATCGCAACCAGATCCGCGAACGCGTCCGATCGCGTGACGAAGCCATCGGTCAGCAGTCCCACGGCACCGGTAGCCTTCTTGCTCTGCGTCGTGTTGAAGAGTTCGTCCATCACGTCACCGAGCTCGCCGCCGTCGCGTAGCTTTTCGGCGGTGACGGTCGGGAGCATGAAGCGAAGACCGCTGGCCAGCCCGACGCGACCGTCTCGATCGACGACCGCGACCCATGACACGAGCTCGAGGCCCGCGCCGTCATCGATGACGCCGCCCTCGAGGCCGATCCCGAGCTCGGCGTCAGCTGCGGCGATCGCTGCGCGTGCCCGCTCGATCGCCCCCCGACGCGTCTCTCGCTCGCCCCACGGTTGAGCGCGCACGCTGCTTGGCACGTCGATGGCGATGATCGCGGCCTCCGGCGCGAGCCTCGCCATCGCGCTCCGGACCGCCGCGATCTTCGCCGGATTGGACGAGCCAACAGCCACTTTCTTCGCGGTTAGTGGCGACATATAATTCCGACCGTGGCAGTAAGAAATCCGCAGCCGGCGCCGACGGGCGCGTTCCACGTCTCAAGCCGGAGCGAGTACGGCATGCGACTGATGGTCGAGCTGGCAAAGCATTTCGGCTCTGGACCGCTGTCGCTGCACAGCGTGGCGCGGAGCGAGGATTTGCCGGAGGCGTACCTCGAGCAGCTGGCCGCGAGCTTGCGTGGCGCGGGGCTGGTCAAGGGCAAACGCGGCGCCGGTGGCGGATACGTGCTTGCGCGGCAACCATCCGAGATCCGCGCCGGGGACATCATTCGCGCGCTCGATGGCCCGATCGCGCCACAGATCTGCAACGCCGAAGGCGAACCGGTCTCCGATTGCGCGCGCCAACCGTTCTGCGACACCCACGTCGTCTGGCAGCGCCTGCGCGACAGCATGGTCGCCGCCCTGGACGGCATCACCCTCCAGTCACTCATCCGACACGAAGGAGCACGATAGTTGGCCGACCTCGAGATCCGCGACCTCCACGTCGCCGTCGACGGCAAGGAGATCCTCCAGGGCATCGACCTCGACCTGAACAAAGGCGAGGCGCACGCGATCATGGGCCCGAACGGATCGGGCAAGAGCACGCTGTCGCTCGCGATCATGGGCCATCCGCGCTACAAGGTCGTCAGCGGGTCGGTCACCTTCGAGGGCAAGAACATGCTCAAGATGACGCCCGACGAGCGCGGGCGTGCGGGCATCTTCCTCGCCTTCCAGTACCCCCAAGCGATCGCCGGTGTCTCGGTGGCGAACTTCCTGCGCACGACGCTCAACGCGCGACGCCGTGCCGCGAATCCCGGCGCCGATGAGAAGACCACGCAGATCCCGCTGGCGCAGTTCCGCAAGCTGGTCTTGGAGAAGCTGAAGCTGCTGCAGATGGACGAAGGTGTCATCTCGCGGCATGTGAACGAGGGCTTTTCCGGTGGCGAGAAGAAACGCCTGGAGATGCTGCAGATGCACGTGCTCCAGCCGCGGCTTGCGGTCCTGGACGAGACCGACAGCGGTCTCGATATCGACGCGCTGAAGACCGTGGCCGAATCGATCAATGCGCTGCGCGGTCCGGACGTCGGCATCCTGCTGATCACGCACTACG
>VBHP01000005.1 GCA_005881435.1 Chloroflexota bacterium
GCGCGTGCGGTCGAGCTCGACGCGCTCGTCGAGCAGCGCGCGCAGCGCACCGTGGCGCAGATCTTCGAACGCGACGGCGAACGCGCCTTCCGCGCGTTGGAGCGAGATGCTCTCGCCTCGCTGCCCGAAGGCTTCACCTGGACGGTCGTGTCGACCGGCGGCGGAGTGGTGCTGGACGCCGCGAACCGCGAACGCATGCGCGCGCTCGGCGTCGTCGTCGGGCTTGAGGCCGACCTCGAGACGCTTGCCGACCGCACGACGAAAGGCGGTCGACCGCTGCTGGCCGGCGGCGATCGTCGCGCGCGCCTCGCAGGACTGCTCGAGGAGCGCCGCGAGGCATACGCCGACGCCGACGTCCACGTGCGCACCGACGAGACTGAACCACCGGCCATCGCGCGCGCCATCGCCGCCGCGCTGGTATCCGGAAGAGGCGTGGACGTGCCCGTCGGCGACGCGTACCGCGTGCACGTGCACGCGGGTGCGCTCGACGAGCTCGGCGTCCTGGCGCGTGGCGTCAACCTGTCGCCACGGGTCATCGTCGTGACCGATCGCGTCCTCGCGACCACGCTCGGACGCCGCGTCACGAAGTCGCTGGCGGCTGCCGGCATCGATTCGGCGATCGTGCGGGTACCGATCGGCGAGAAGGCCAAGACCGCGCGTTCACTGGAAACGCTGTGGCGCGCGTTCGCCCGCGCGGGCCTCGGTCGTGACGACGCGATCGTGGCGCTGGGCGGCGGCTCCGTCGGCGATCTCGCCGGTTTCGCCGCGTCGACGTTCGCGCGCGGCGTGCACTGGGTCGCGGTGCCGACGACACTGCTCGCGATGGTCGATGCGTCGATCGGCGGCAAGACCGCGGTGGATCTCCCCGAAGGCAAGAATCTCGCTGGATCGTTCCACGATCCGGCCCTGGTCGTGACCGACCCCGCGCTGCTGGCGACGTTACCGGCGCGTCAGGTCCGCAGCGGTCTGGCCGAGATCGTCAAGTCCGCCATCGTGGCCGACGCGGATCTCGTCGCGCTGCTCGAGCGCATCGCGCCACCGCTGGCGGCGCGCGACGAGGCCGCGGTCTTCGCCGCGACCGTCGCCACCGCGCGCGTGAAGGCGTCCATCGTCGAGCGCGATCCGCGCGAACGCGGCGATCGCGCGGCGCTGAACTTCGGCCACACCTTCGGCCACGCGCTGGAGGCTGCCGGCGGCTTTCGCCGGTACACCCACGGCGAGGCGGTCGCGCTCGGCATGGTCTTCGCCTCGGCGCTGGCTGAGGAGCTGGCGCTGGCGCGTCCGGGCCTGCGAGCGCGCGTCGAGACGCTGCTCGCCGCGCTCGACCTCCCCGTGCGCACGCGCATTCCGGCGCGCGCCTGGACCTACCTGCAGCGCGACAAGAAGCGACGCGAGGGGAAATTGCGTTGGGTCCTGCCGCGCCGGCTGGGTTCGGTCTCGCTCGTTGAGGACGTGCCCGACGGCGCTCTCCATAAGGCCGCCGCGCTCCTGGAGTCGAGGCGGGCGTCGTGAAGGTCCTGCTGCTCAACGGGCCGAACCTCAATCTGCTCGGTATCCGCCAGCCCGAGCTCTACGGCACAACGACGCTGCGCGACATCGTCGAGGATCTCCGCCATCGCGCCGACGCCCGTGGGGCCTCGCTTCGTCATCGATTTCCTGCAGGAGCACGCCGACGCGGATGGCGGCATCATTAATCCCGGCGGGCTGGCGCATACCTCCGTCGTCTTGCGGGATGCGATCGCAGCGTGCGCCTTTCCGGTCGTCGAAGTCCATATCACCGACATCGCGAAACGGGAGCCCTTTCGCCGCCTCACGTATCTGGCCGACGTCGCGGCGCACGCCGTCATCGGCAAGGGCGTCGCCGGATACGCGGAGGCGATGGATTGGCTCCTCGATCATCTCGAGCGCAGGAGGACGTGAGGCGTTGGTCAATACCGGTGAGATCAAGCGCGGCATGACGATCGAGCTGGACGGCCGCGTCTGGCAGATCCTGGATTTTCAGCACATCAAGATGGGCCGTGGGAGCGCGCAGGTACGGATGAAGCTCCGCGACATCCGTCGCGGCGACACCGTCGAGAAGGTGTTCCAGGCCGGCGAGCGCTTTCCACGGGCGCGGCTCGACCATCGCGAAGTGCAGTTCCTGTACAAGGACGGCACGACGTACCACTTCATGGATACGCGCACCTACGATCAGTTCGCGCTGAACGAGGACCAGCTCGGCGATGCGTCCCCGTACCTCACCGAGAACGCGATGGTGCAGCTCGTCGAGTACGAGGGCGATCCGATCGGCGTTGATCTTCCGGCCAGCGTGGTCATACGGATCACGAAGACGGAGCCGGGGGTGAAGGGCGACACCGCGACCGGTGCGCTGAAGAAAGCGACTCTGGAGACCGGTCTGGTGGTGAACGTGCCGCTCTTCGTCAACAGCGGCGATCGGATCAAGGTCGACACGCGGAGCGGCGAGTACATCGAGCGGGCTTAGATCTGCCTGCGTAGCTACGGTGCGACGATCGGTGTCGTCCTTTTCGTTCCGATGTGATCGAGAACGGCGGCGCCGGCTGGACCGACGAGGACGAATGCGCGCTCGAAACCCGAGGTCCTGTGACCGGGTGCTCCGGGTGGGCTGTAATTATCGAAGCTGGCGTTGTAGTAGCAGAGTGCGACCAGGCTATCGCCGGGGTAATCACGCCAACGGCTTCGGACGACGTGCGGACCGTCGGGGAGATTCATCGTTTCTTCCCACTGCGCGACGACACTCGCGGGTCTGAGGAATGCGCCACTAAGCGCGACCGTGGCGCGCGTGCCGCACGCCGCGGCAAGGACAAGGAGCAGAGGCAACACGACGTAGCGCATATGTGTTTTCAACGGCGTTGGCGAGCCGAGGTTTCCAACGGCGACCGGTACTTCTCTTTCGTCCTCGGATCCTGCCAGCCGTTCGAATCGAGGTGGCGCTCGACCGCGCCCTTGCCCTGCTCCGGAAAGACCGGCAGGCACAGTGGATCGAGGAACAGGAACAGCTGGGCCGCGCGCGTTCGCGGCATTGTGAGCGCACCGGCGAAGGAGTGGCACTCGACCATATGCGCGATCGCTTCGGGACCGCCGAGGTCGCGGACGATGCGGCCCGCCTCGAGCGCGTGGTTGAATCCCGGGATCGCGGCGAGCTCGCCGTCCTTCTTCACGAACTCGATGACCTTGGCCGCATCGTGCACGTACACCGCGGCGAGGAAGTCGTCCAGGCTCAGCTCGATCGACCACAGCTCGGCGTAGACCGGAACGACGGTCTCGGCGACGCGCGCCATGGCGCGGATGTGATTGGCCAGATTCCCATACGTCTCGATCGGAAGCGACGGGAAGAGCGGGATGGCTTCGATCTCGAGCCACTGCGGATTCACGTCCGCGACGTATTGCCAGAGATCGGCGACCAGTTTGCGCAACGATGGCTGACGGATCGATGCGATGCCGGGGAACGCCCGCTCCAGCTGCGCCGCGAGCGACGGACCGCGCATCATCCGACTATAAATAGTCGCGACGATGATCGAGCGAAAGGTCCTGCGTGTGCGCGACGTCGTGCGGCTCCTATCCGACCGCATCCGCGCGATCGCGGAGTTGCGCGACGTGTGGATCGAAGGCGAGGTGAGCTCGGCCTCGAGCTCGCCGCAGGGCCACGTCTATTTTGCGCTGAAGGACGCGGAGCTCTCGCTGCAATGCATGCTCTCGGCGGAACGCGCCGCGAACGTCGCGGTGCTGCCGCGCACCGGCCAGCGCGTGGTCGCCCACGGCGCGCTCGATGTCTTCGGTTACCGGTCCGTTTATCAGCTGCTCGTGGACGACGTCATTCCGGCCGGGCTCGGCGAGGCCTACGCGCGCCTGGAAGCGCTGCGCCGCCGGCTGCAGGCCGAGGGCCTGTTCGACGCCGCCCGAAAGCGCCCGCTGCCGCGAGCGGTGCGGCGGATCGGCGTGGTGACCTCGCCGGCCGGCGCCGCCTGGCGTGACATCCAGACCGTCGTGGCGCGGCGCGATCCACGCATTGAGATCGTGCTCGCGCCGGCGCAGGTCCAGGGCGCCGGCGCAGCGGACAGCGTCATCGCCGCGCTGACCGGGCTGGCGCTGCTGCGCGGGCTCGATGCCATCGTCGTGGCGCGCGGCGGCGGGGCGCCGGAAGAGCTCGCGGCCTTCAACGACGAGGGCGTCGTGCGCGCGGTCACGCGCGCCAGCGTCCCGGTCGTCAGCGGCGTCGGCCACGAGTCGGACACGACGCTCGTGGATTTCGCCGCCGACCTGCGCGCACCCACGCCTTCGGTCGCGGCGGAGCTCCTGGTGCCCGACGCGCGCGCCGGCATCGTGGCGCTCGATCGCGCCATGCGGCGTGTCGCGCAACGCGCCGAAGAATCCGCGCGCCGCCGGCGCGCGCTCGTGGTCTCGGCGCGGCGGGTGCTCGATCGTCGCGCGCCGCGCGCGCTGGTCGCAGGACTGCGACGCCGGACAGACGAAGCCGGAGCGCGCCTCGATCGCGCCATGTCGCGACTCCTGACGGGCAGGCGCGGGGCGGTGACCTCGGCGTCCCGACGATTAGAGGCGTTGTCGCCGTTCAACGTGGTCGCGCGGGGATACGCGATCGTCGAGGACGCCGACGGACACGTGCGCACGAACGCGCGCACCTTCCAGCCCGGCGACCCCGCCCGAGTGCGGCTCCGGGACGGCCGTCTGGTGACGCGCGTCGAGGATGTCGAATGAACGAGGCCGAACCCCGGCTCGAGGACGCCATCGCGCGCCTGGAGCAGATCGCCGAACGCCTCGAGGATCCGGCCACCCCACTCGATGACGCGGTGCGCTTCTACGAGGAGGGTCTGGCGCTGTACCGCCGCTGCGCCGCGCAGCTCGATGCCGCCGAGCTGCGCATCACCGAGCTGTCGAAAGCGCTGGAGCGTCAGGGCCGACCGACCTAGCGGGCCGCAACACGAGCCGCCCCGAGGCGTTCGACTCCGCAGTGAGGGTGATCCTGGCGCTCGCGCTCGTGGTGCTCGTGTCGTGCTCGGCCCTGTTGCCCGCTCCGGCCTCGCTTGCTCCCAGAGGACTCGAGCGAGCGTTCACGATCGATCGCTCAAACGCGCCGGCGCTGATCGCCAGCGGCGAGGGGCGCTTGGTGTCGCTTCGTCTGCGCAACAGCGGCGCGGTCGAGTGGGGCGCCGATGGCCAGTTCAGCTACGCCTGGGCCGGCAGCGAAGGTTCGACGAAAGGCGACGTCGTGCCGTTGCCCTCGTCGGTGGCGCCGGGCACGAGCGTCGATCTCATCGTGCCGGTCGTCGCGCCACTCGCAACCGGGAGTTACACGCTCCGCTGGAGCCTCAGCGACGCGGCCGGCGATTTCCAGGCCCAGGGTGCCGACGCAGCGCTCGGCGTGGAGGTCCGTGCCCCGGATGCGCGCGCCACCTGGTCCAACATCCAACAGCCCGCGCACTTCTACGCCGACGTCACCGCCGCGGTCACCGTCAGCATCACCAACGCCGGCACGGTCTCCTGGCCGGCGAAGTCCGCCGGCGCGATCGGCCTCTCGTACCACTGGCGCGACGCGTCCGGCCGGCTGGCGGTCTGGGACGGGCAGCGCACGCCGCTCGACGGCGACCTCGATCCTGGTGATTCGGCGACGCTGACGCTGCGCGTCGCGGCTCCCGCGGCGGTCGGACGCTACGTCCTCGAGCTCGACGTCGTGCGCGAAGGGCTCGGCTGGTTCGGCGGCGGGCCACGCGTCGGGGTCGACGTCGCCGCGCCGTCGTACGCGGCGGTGCTGTCGGTGCTGAAGGCGCCGGCACGCGTCACGGTCGGCCAGCCGGTCGACATCCGCCTGTCGTTGAAGAACGCCGGCACCGCGCCATTGCCCGACGCCGGGGCGCGTCGAGCGCGGGTGTCGTATCACGTCACGGACTCGCAAGCGCGAACGACGCTGTGGAACGGACCGCGGACCGAGATCGGCAAGGCCGTTGGCCCGGGCGAGACCGTCGAGCTCGCGGCCGTCGCGCGTGCCCCCGAGCAGCCCGGCCGCTACAAGCTCACGTTCGAGCTGGTGCAGGAGGGCGTGACCTGGTTCACGCAGCGTGGCAGCCCGTACCTCGATGTGTTCGTGGAGGTCATCGCTGTCGACTTCAAGGCCCACTTCAGCTCGACGGACGCGAACAAGACGATGGCCACCGGTCTGACGTACACGGTGCGTCCGACGATCGTGAACGTCGGCGCTTCGACGTGGCCGAAGAGCGGCTTCGATCCGGTCCGCGTGGGTGCGCACTGGCTCGATGCGAGCGGCGCGCCGGTGGTGTGGGATGCGGCGCATGTCGATCTGCCGAAAGATGTCGGACCGCAAGAATCGCTGACGCTGCCGATCGAGGTCACGGCGCCGGATCGAGCCGGCGCGTACACGCTCGTCGTCGATATGGTCCAGGATGGGATCGGCTGGTTCGCGGAGAAGGGGACTCTGCCGGCGAAGCTCCCGATCGCCGTGGCGCCGCCGACGTTCCGCGCCGCCATCGCCGGGGCGCTGCCGGCTCGGGTGCAGAGCGGCGCGGTGACGAGCGTGACGCTGACGGTGCGGAACGACGGTCCGTTCGCCTGGCCCATCGATGGCGACCATCCGGTGCACCTCGCGCATCACTGGCGCGACGCGGCGGGAAACCTCCTGGTGTGGGACGGCTTCCGCACCGACCTGCCTCACGAGATCCAGCCCGGCGAAACGGTCCAGCTGCCGGTGTGGTTCTTCGCACCCGGGCGATCCGGTCCGTATGTGCTGGAGATCGACGTGGTGCAGGAGGACATCACTTGGTTCGCCGAGCGCGGCTCGGCGTCGCTTCGGGCGAACGTCACCGTCACACCGTAAGCGCGACCGCGCCGCGGCCTAGCATGCGTGCGTGAGCAAGGTGGTCCGCGTGCAGCGGCGGCGGCTCGATCTCGAGCTGGTATCTCGTGGCCTCGCGCCGTCGCGCGAGCGCGCACAGGTCCTGGTGCGCGCGGGTTCGATCCGGGTCAACGGCGAGCTCGTGACGCGTCCCTCGGCGCTCGTCGCCGGCGAGGCACAGATCGCCGCCAAGACCGAGCCGGACTACGTCGGGCGCGGCGCGGAGAAGCTCGCCGGCGCGCTGGATGACTTCGGGCTGCGTGTCGAGGGCTGGATCTGCGCGGACGTGGGCGCCTCCACCGGCGGCTTCACCGACGTGCTGCTGCGCCGCGGCGCGACGCGGGTCTACGCCATCGACGTTGGAAAGGGTCAGCTGGCGTGGCGGTTGCGGCAGGATCCGCGGGTCGTGGTCATGGAGGGCGTCAACGTGCGCGACCTGGCCTCCCTGCCGGAGGCGCTCGAGCTCGTCGTCGCGGACGTGTCCTTCATTTCGCTGCGCCTCGCTCTCCCGCCGCTCCTGCCGTTCCTGCGGCCGAACGCGGACGTGGTCACGCTGGTGAAACCGCAGTTCGAGGCCGGTCCGGCAGCGGTGTCTCGCGGTGGTGTGGTGCGCGATCCCGAGGCGCGCGCCGCCGCCGTTGTTGCCGTGGTCGAGGCGCTCTCGGCGCACGGACTTGGCATCCAGGACCTCGCGCGTTCGGCGATACGCGGCAGAGAAGGCAACGTCGAGGTCTTCTGCCACTTCCGCAAGGGCGCGGCGGCGAACGCGTCGCTGGATCTGGCGCTGCGCGCGGCCGAGGAGTCGCGATGAAGGTCGCGCTGCTCGCGCTTCGCGGTCGCGCCGAGGCCGTCGCCGCGGCGCGCGAAGCGACGGCCTGGCTGCGCAAACGCGACGTCACCGTCGCCGAGGGCAACCTCGATCATCCCGACACCGTCGACGCTGCCGTGCGCGACGCGCGGATCGTCTGCGTGTTCGGCGGCGATGGCACGATGCTGCGCGCGGCGCGCCTGATCGCGCCGCACGGTGCCGGCATTCTCGGGGTCAACCTCGGACGGCTCGGCTTTCTGACCATCGCCTCGGTCAGCGAGCTGCCGTTGATCCTCGAGGACGTGCTCGCCGGACGCTACGAGCTCGAGGATCGGATGCTGCTGGAGGCGACGCTGACGCGGGACGGGCGTGTCGTCGAGCGAGCCCTGGCGCTGAACGACGTCGTCGTAGCCCGCGGCCGCGAGGTGCGCTCCGTACACGTGCGGGTGCAGATCGACGGCGAGGCCTTCACCACTTACTGGGCCGACGGACTAATCGTCGCGACGGCGACGGGTTCGACGGCCTATGCGTTCTCGGTCGGCGGACCGGTGATCATCCCGCGCGCCCGGACGATGCTGTTCGTGCCGATCGCGCCGCACCTCTCGTTCCGCAATGCCGTGGTGCTCGATGAGGGACAGCGTCTTCGCCTCGTGCCCGAGGGCGACGCCCGGCTCTCGGTGGACGGGCAGATCGAGCGCGACCTCGAGTCCGGCGACGTGATCGAGGTCACGCCCGCCGCCGTCAACGCGCGCTTCGTCCGCACCGCCGCCGTCCGTCCCTTCCTGGCCCTCCTGCGGGACAAGATCCTGAAGGAAGGGAAGGGGCTTTAGCGCCAGACGGTGACGATCGCGCTGACGACGACCTGCACGATGAGCGCGTGCACGGCGTTGATGGCCCAGACGTTCCACGAGCCTTTGCGGAATACGGTGTCCGCGGCGAGTGCGCTGGCAAAGAAGCCGAGCCAGACGATGATGCCGAGGAGTGCACCGTCGGTGATCGACTTCCCGCCGAGATTGAGCGACAGCAGCGCCAGCACCCACGAATTGAGCAGTCCGGCGAGCGCGCCGATGGCGAAGCCCTCCGGGCCTGGCCGCATCTGGTCCACGGTCATGCCGTGCGAGCCGGCAAATTGCTTTCCGAACAGCGGCGGGCTGTACCAGATCGCGCCGATGATGAACGCCGCAACAGCGCCCACGATCACCGCGAGATAGTTGACACCGAAGTTGATGGCCACGTGCTGCCTCCCCCTCTCGTCGCCTGCTCGGCAGGCGAGCGCGCAATATCCTAGACGGCGCCCGTGATCGATCAGACCCATGCTGCCGTCGACGCCGTCCGCAAGCGAACGTCGCTGCGACCGGTCGCCGCGATCGTGCTCGGCTCCGGTCTCGGCGGCCTCGCCGATGAGGTGCGCGACGCGACGCGCATCCCATACGGGGACATCCCCGGCTGGGAACGCTCCACCGCGCCGGGTCACGCCGGCGAGCTCGTCGTTGGATCGCTGTCGGGCCGGCCGGTGGCGGTAATGAAGGGACGGCTCCATTACTACGAGGGCTATGCGATGAAGGCCGTGACCTTTCCGATACGCGTCTTCCGCGCCTGGGGCATCGACGTCACGATCCTCACGAATGCCGCGGGCGGTCTGAATCCGGCGTTCAAAGCCGGCGACCTGATGGTCATCAGCGACCACATCAACTTCTTTCCCGAAAACCCCCTGCGCGGCTCGAACGATGACGCGCTCGGGCCACGCTTTCCGGACATGGTCGGCACGTACACGCAGGAGCTGCGAGAGGCCGCGCACGCGGTGGACGCCGATCTGCGCGAGGGCGTCTACGTCGGTGTCGCCGGCCCGAACTTCGAGACACCGGCCGAGCTACGGATGCTGCGCTCGTGGGGCGCGGACGCCGTCGGCATGTCGACGGTTCCCGAGGTCATCGTCGCGCGGCATGCCGGGATGCGGATCCTCGCCATCGCCACGATCACCGACATGGCACTCGGCGATCGTCCCGAGCACGTGACGCACGAGGATGTCCTCGCCGTGGCGAACCGCGTCGGACGAAGACTCGGTGGCGTGGTGAAAGGCGTGCTGTCGCGGCTTTGACCGACCGGCGAGACCGCGCCTAACGTTCGCCGGTGCCCATCCACATCCGCGCCGCGCCCGGCGATTACGCCGACGCGTGTCTCCTTCCGGGAGATCCGCTGCGCGCGAAGTACGTCGCCGAAACGTTCCTCAGCGACGTTCAGCCGCGGAACCAGGAGCGCGGGCTGCTCGGGTTCACCGGCTCGTACCAGGGCATACCGGTCTCGGTGCAGGCGACCGGCATGGGCTCGCCATCAGCCGCGATCGTGACCGAAGAGCTCGCGCAGCTCGGCGTCAAGCGGCTGGTCCGCATCGGCACCTGTGGCGCGCTCCGTTCGGAGCTGCGCCTCGGCGACGTCATCGTGGTCGCGGCGGCCGTGCCCGTCGACGGGACGCCGCGGCACTACGCCGCCGGTGAACCGAGCGCGCCCATCGCCGATTTCGATTTTGTGCACGCCGCGGTGCACGAGGCCGAGCGTCTCGGCACCGCCGTCCGCGTCGGTTCGGTAGCGACGAGCGATGTGTTCTACGACCCCGATCCGAGCCGCTACCTCGGCTGGCAGCGCCTCGGCGTGCTTGCGGTGGAGATGGAGGCCGCGGTGCTGTTTACGGTCGCGGCCCTCCGCGGGGTCTCCGCTGCGTGCCTCCTGACTGTGAGCGACGTCGTGCCTGGTCTCGGTCTCCAGGCACAACGCATCGGCGACGCCGAGCTGCGCCAAGGCGTCGATCACATGACGCAGCTCGCGCTGGCGACCGTCGTGGCGGTCTCGCGCGGGTGAGCGCGCTGCGAGCGGTCGAGATCATCGAAAAGAAGCGCGACGGCAAGCGGCTCTCAGCGGAAGAGATCGCTTTCTTCGTCGACGGCTTCACTCGCGGCGAGATTCCCGACTACCAGATGAGCGCGTTCCTAATGGCCGTGCTGCTTCGCGGGATGGATCCGAGGGAGACCACAGAGCTCACGATGGCCATGGTCCGGAGCGGTGAGCGCCTCGATCTGAGCGAGTTCGGACGCGTCGTGGACAAGCACTCGACCGGTGGCGTCGGCGACAAGACGACGCTCATCGTCGCTCCGCTCGTGGCGGCCTGCGGCCTGCCAGTGGGAAAGATGAGTGGACGCGGACTGGGTTTTTCCGGCGGCACGCTGGACAAGCTCGAGTCGATCCCGGGTTATCGCGTCCAGCTCACGACCGCTGAGTTCCTGTCGCAACTGCGCCAGATCGGGATCGTCGTCGCCGGTCAGACGAAAGATCTCGCACCGGCCGACGGCGCGATGTACGCGCTGCGTGACGTCACCGGCACCGTGCCGAGCATCCCGCTCATCGCCTCGAGCGTGATGTCGAAGAAGATCGCCGGCGGCGCGCACGCGGTGGTCCTCGACGTCAAGGTCGGACGCGGCGCCTTCATGAAGGATCTGCCCTCAGCCCGACGACTCGCGCGCCTGATGGTGCAGATCGGAAAGCTTGCGTCAGTCGAGGTCGTCGCCGAGCTCACGGACATGGACCAGCCCCTTGGCCGCGCCGTCGGCAACGCCCTCGAAGTTGCGGAGGCGATCGCCACGCTCCGCGGCGAAGGCCCCGCGGACCTCGTGGCGCTGACCATCGCGGCCGGATCGGAGATGCTCCTTGTGGGTGAGCGCGCGCGCGCGGCGCGTCAAGCCAGAGGCATGATCGAGCGCGCCATCGCGGATCGAACCGGGCTAGCGAAGTTCCGCGAGCTCGTGGCGGCGCAGGGCGGCGACGCGCGGTGCGTCGACGACACCCAGCGGTTTCCCAGGGCCAAGCGGATCCGGGAGATTCGGGCGCCTCGAGCCGGATACGTCGCGGATCTGGCGGCTGACGAGATCGGCCGGGCCAGCGTGCGCCTGGGCGCGGGCCGCGAGAAGAAGGGCGACCCGATCGATCACGCCACCGGGATCGTGCTCCACGCCAAGGTCGGCGCGCGCGTCGCCAAGGGTGACGTGCTGGCAGAAGTGCATTCCGACGACCGACCCGACGACGACGAGGCATTCGCGCTGGCCGCGAAGGCTTTCCGCTTGAGCCCGCGCCGAGTGCGGCCGCGACGGCTCATGCTCGGTCGCGTCGCGTGACTGACCGCGACCGCGCTAGTTCCGCGGCGCCTTTCGTGAGGTGGCGCTGCCGTTCGGCCGGGATGCCCCGTTCGTTCTTGTCTTGCCGTTTCGCTTTGCCGGTGTCGCCGTGAGCTCGAATCCGGTCGGGCGTCCGCGCCGCACCATTCGTCGGAGCTGGTCCGCAGCGATGCCGCCGGTCGCGGCCCATTCATGCCCGTCGCCGAGCGCGTTGAGGGGACAGAAGGCCCAGCCGCCGTGCGTGATCGTCAGCGTGTCGGTCCGCTCGACGGCCGCGGGTTTCTTCCAGTGGCCCGTCGCCACACAGCAGAACTCGACTAGCTTGCTCGGCCGCGCGCTCTGATCCCGATCGACCGACTGCATCTCGAACCTCCTTCTGGCTTCTGCGTCCATCTGTATGCCAGGGCGGCGAGGCGTCGTTCTAGTCGTCAAAAGGTTGAATCCGGTCGCCAGTCTGATGTAGACGAAAGGTTATATTCTTTGGAACACATGCCAAGCGCGGCCCTCACGCATCGGCAGCTCGACATCGTGAATCTGCTCGAGCGCGGTCTGACGAACAAGGAGATCGCGACCGATCTCGGCATCAGCGAGGCCGGCGTCAAAGCACACGTCTCGCGACTCTTGCTCCGTTATGACGTGCCGAATCGCGTCGCGTTGTTGAGCATTGTGCGCCGCCAGCACACCAGAGCAGATCAGCCCGCGTACCAGTCCATCGCCCGTGATCTCGAGCGTGTCGGCGAGAGCCTGCAGGGGACGGCCGCCCAGACCGCATCCGAGCGCGACGGCTTCGCCGGTGCGCGCAAGATCGACGTCCAGGCACGGCGTCAGTTCGCCGATGGGGCAGCGAGCCTACTCAAAGGATCGCAGTCAGCGGACATGACGCGCATTGTCGGCGAGCTCCGTGACGCGCTTTCCGGTCTGGATCTGGCGTTCGAGCTGGCGGAGCGCTTGCCGCCGGAGGCGACGCGTGGACCACTGCTCGAGGTCTTGCGCGAGCGGGTGCAGAAGGCGGTGATCGCAGCCGAGGCGCTCGACCGAAGGATCCGTCTCGATCAGGGCAAGCGATCATCTCGCCTCATAGCTCGCCGTCGAGCCTGAACCGCATCGGCTGATAACGTCTCAGGCGTGATCGGCGCCCAGCGCGGAGGCTTCGGCGGATTCCCGCAGGGCATGATCATCCTGATCGCGCTCTTCGCCCTGCTCCAACTGGCCAACGGCCGGCTCGGGATCCAGCAGGAGCTCTCCAACCCCGTCGCGCTCATCGCGCTGGGCATCGCCTTCGTCATCGCGGTCACGTTCCACGAATTCATGCATGCGTATGTCGCCGGGCGGCTCGGCGACGCCACCGCGCGCCTGATGGGACGGCTGACGCTGAATCCGCTGGCGCATCTGGATCCATTGGGCACAGCGTTCTTGATCCTGTTCCGGTTCGGTTGGGGCAAACCGGTGCCGGTGAACTACAGCCGCCTTCAGGGCGGGCGACGCGGTGGCGCCGCGGTGGCCTTCGCCGGACCGGCCACGAACTTCGTCATCGCCGCGATCTTTGCGCTGCCGCTTCGCTTCGGCGCCGGAAGCATTTTCGGCCCCGACTACGAGCTCATCCTTGGATACATCGTCTATTTCAATGTGCTGCTCGGACTCTTCAACCTCGTGCCCATCCCACCGTTGGATGGGTCGAACATCCTGTACGCCTTTGTGCCGCCGCGGCTGGCGTGGAATTGGGCTCAATTCCAGCAGCTTGGTCCGTTCCTGCTGCTGCTGATTTTCTGGGCGACGCCCGTCGCCGGTGTCGTCCTCGGCACGCTCACGAATCGGATCGCGTCGTTCCTGATCGGCGCGTGATCGAGAGACTTCGCCAGACGTATCGTCACCTGCGTGTCGGTCCGGACGAAAGACTGCTCGAACGTGTCCCGGCTGTGGCCCGCCCGATCCTGGCGGCGATGTCGCCGTCGGACCGCCGGCACGCGCTCGTGACGTACTCGACGCTGCGCCATAGCGGCGCAGACGAGGAGCTCGCTCTGGCGGGACTGCTGCACGACATGGGTAAACCTCGCGACGCGCGGCTGTGGCACCGTGTCGCGGCCGTCCTCGCGCCCCAGCTCGCGTCACAGCTCGGGCGAGTCGCACGCGAATACGTCGCACATGCCGAGCGTGGTGCCGACCTGGCCCGGGGGCTGGGGTTGTCGGATCGCGTCGTCGGCGTGATCGCGCGGCATCATCGTGCGCCGGCCGATGCGGATGATCGACGGCTTCAGGCCGCGGAGCGCAGCGATGTTTGAATCCCGTTCGCCTCGCGTCACCGTCGAGGGGTTCGAAGGACCACTCGACCTGCTGCTCGAGCTCATCGAGGACCAACGGCTCGACGTGCTGACGGTCCGTCTCGGCGACCTCGCGGACGCCTACCTGACGCGGGTCCGCGGACTCGTGGAGCTTCCGGCCGAGGAGGTCGCCTCGTTCCTCCTGATCGCATCTCGCCTGGTGCTGATCAAAGCGCGGAGCATCCTGCCGCAAGCCACGACCGAAGAGCTCGCGAGCGCGGATGCCGACGAGGCCGAGTTGCGTCAGCGACTGCTGGAGTATCAGGCGGTGCGCGAGCGCGCCACCGCATTGCGCGCCCGTCTGGACCAGGGCCAGCGTGCCTATCACCGCGAGGGCGGCTCGCCGGTCGAGCTACCACCGCGCGGCGGTGACAGCGGCGCGCTGGCCGCGGCGTGGCAGAAGGTGCTGGCGCTGGCGCGGACCGCGCGCGAGCCAGAGCTCGTCACGCCAGGTGAGCGCTACAGCGTGGAGGAACGAGCCATCGAGATCGAGGAGCTGCTCCAAGCGCGGGAAGCCGTTTCGTTCAGTACGCTGCTGCTGGAGCGGCCGACGCTGCGATTTGCGATCGTGACGTTCCTCGCGATCCTGGATCTGTTTCGCCGCGGCGTCATCGACCTGGACCAGGAAGCGCTGTTCGACGACATCACCATCAAGCGCAGGGGAGTAGGTCAGACGAGTGAATGAGCTGCGCTCCGCGATCGAGGCGGTGCTGTTCGTGGCCGAAAAGCCCGTGACCGTCGGCGAGCTCGTCCGCGCCACGGGCGCTCGACCGCGCGAGGTCGAACAGGCGCTGGCGGCGCTGGAGGAGCTGCGCGGCTCGAGCGGACTGCGGCTGCAGCGGGACGGAGACGCCTGGCGTTTGGTCACATCACCCGAGAGTGCGCGGGCGGTGACGGCGTATCTCGGCGCCGATCGCCTGCGTATCTCGCACGCGGCCCTGGAAACGTTGTCCGTGATCGCGTATCGACAGCCCGCCACCCGCGCCGACGTCGAGTCCATTCGCGGCGTCAACTGCGATCAGACGGTGGAGACGCTGATGGCGCGCCGCCTCATCGAGGAGGTCGGCCGTGCCGAACGGCCGGGCCGTCCGATCCTGTACGGCACGACGTGGGAGTTCCTGGAGTGCTTCGGCCTCTCCTCGATCGACGAGCTACCCCGGGTCCTGACGCCTGAGGGCGAACGTCTTGACGAGTCCGCGCCGCGCGAATTTGCCGAACCGATCGAATAAGCAACGGCCTCGGCGACGCGTCGCCGCCGCCGCTGCGCCCGCGGCGTCGCGGGTCCGCCTACAAAAGGTGCTGGCTTCGCGCGGCGTGGCGTCACGCCGGGCTGCCGAGAACCTGATCGTCGCCGGACGAGTGGCCGTCGATGGCGTTGTGGTCCGAGAGCTGGGGACGCGGGTGTCACCGGACGCGCGCATCGAGGTCGACGGACGCGTCATCGCTGCGGCGCCGCAACGCAGCTACTTCGTGTTGAACAAGCCGCTCGGCGTCGTCAGCACCGTGAGCGATCCACAGGGCCGTCGCACCGTGACGCAGCTGATTCGGCAACGCGGGCGCTTCTATCCGGTCGGTCGGCTCGATGCTGATTCGGCGGGCCTCCTGCTACTCACCGACGACGGCGAATGGGCGCAGCGCGTGCTGCATCCGCGTTACGCTCAACCGCGCGAGTACGAGGTCCGCGTGCGCGGACGGATCACGGAGGAGCGGGTGGCGCGTCTGCGAAGCGGTGTCCGGCTGGAAGAAGGCATCTCGCACCTGCGCGACATCCGTGTGCTGCGGTTCTCCGAGCGCGAGAGCGTCGTCCGCGTCGAATTGACCCAGGGCTGGAAACGACAGGTGCGGCGCACCTTCGCCGCGGTAGATCTCCCGGTGACATCGCTCGTCCGCGTACGGATCGGTTCGCTGCGGTTGGGGAACCTCGAGCCCGGCGAATATCGACCGCTCGCCGCACGCGAGGTCCGCGCTCTCGCTGCCGAGCGCTGATGCCGACACCGCGCCGGATCGCGATCGACGGGCCCGCAGGTGCTGGAAAGAGCACGATCGGTGCGCTCGTGGCGGAGCGCCTCGGTTACCTGTTCCTCGACACCGGCGCGATGTACCGCGCCGTCGCGGTGCTGGCGCTGCGCAAAGGGATCCATTCCGAGAACGAGCACGACCTCGCCGCGGTCGCTCGAGAATCCCGCATCACGATCGGTCCTCCGACAAAACGCGATGGGCGCGCCTATACCGTGCTCGTCGGCGGGGACGACGTGACGTGGGAGATCCGTGACGCCGCAGTCGATCGCATCGTGTCGCAGGTGGCGCGGCATCCGCAGGTCCGCGACGTGATGGTTGCGGAGCAACGACGCCTCGGTGCGCGCGGCCGGGTGGTGATGGTGGGACGGGACATCGGAACGGTCGTCCTTCCGGATGCGGATCTGAAGATCTTCCTGACCGCGTCCGCGCACGAGCGCGCCAGGCGCAGAGGAGAGGAGCTCGCCGCGCGTGGCGACGTGCGATCGCGGGAAGACCTGTTGCACGAGATCCTGCGGCGCGACCAGCTCGACAGCGAGCGCGTGGTCGCGCCGCTGAAGGCTGCGCCCGACGCGGTCGTCATCGAGACCGACGGTCACACCGTCGGTGAGGCGTTGCAACATGTGCTGCGGGTGGTCGCGGAACGCTCCAAGTGACGAATGCGGCGCAGGCGCGGCCGCGGGCGCGAGACCTCTTGCTGTGGCGCCTGCTGTTCCCGCCGGCGCGGGCGCTGGCCCTATTCCTCATCCCCGTGCGGGTCGAGGGCGCAAGGCACCTCCCCCGATCGGGACCGTACCTGCTGGTGGGCAATCACGTGTCGTGGATCGATCCGCCGTGGCTCGAGTTCGTCATCGGCAGGCCGATCCGCTACCTCGCCAAACGCGAGCTGTTCGCGGTGCCGATCCTCGGCTGGGTCCTGCGGCAATCCGGGGTCCTGTCGCTCGAGCGCGACAGTCCGGATCGGGCGGCTCTACGAACCGCGCTGGCGTTCCTGTCGAACGGTGAGATCGTCGGCATCTTTCCCGAGGGTCACCGCAGCCGGACCGGGAAGCTGCTGCGCGCACGGCCCGGTGTGTCGCTGATCGCGCGGCGCTCAGGCGCACCGGTCATTCCGGTGGCATTCAGCGGTACCGACGACGCGAAACTCGGTCGCTTCTGGAGGCGCGACGTTACAATTCGATTTGGTGAGCCCTTCCTCGCGACTGACCTGGTCGGTCAAGACGAGCAGGCGCTCACCGACGGGATCATGCGACGGATCGCCGCGATGCTTCCCCCCGAACGCCGCGGGGCGTACGAATAAGGAGCGCTGTTGAAGGTCATCCTGGCTCGCGAGAACGGGTTCTGCTTCGGAGTGAAGAAGGCCGTCGAGCTCACCGAAGCCGCCGCGGAGCAGGGTGGCGCCGTGTACAACCTCGGTCAGGTGGTGCACAACCCGATCATTAGCGAGCGGCTCAAGTCCAAGGGCGTAGAGGTCATCGGCGCGCCGGGCGAGGCGCCCGAGGGCACGGTGGTGATCCGCGCGCATGGGGTGCCGCCGGCTGTCCGGGCCGAGATCGAAGAGCGCGGCCTCACCTGCATCGACGCCACCTGCTCGCTGGTGATCCGGGCGCAGCGCTTCACCAAGCAGCTCGCCGACGAGGGCTACAAGGTCATCATCCTGGGCACGCCGACACACCCGGAGGTCGTCGGTCTGAAAGGATTCGCCGGCGACGATTTCGTGGTCGTCGAGACCAAAGAGGAATGGGACAAGCTTCCCAAGATGAAACGCGCCGGCGTGGTGTCGCAATCGACGCAGCCGCCGTGGGCGTTCCGTGATCTCGTCAGCCACCTGACCGATATCTCGCAAGAGCTGAAGGTCTTCAATACCGTGTGCCCCGTCACGGTGAAGCGGCAGCATGCCGCATCCGAGCTCGCGGAGGTCGTCGATACCGTCATCGTCGTCGGCGGCAAGAACTCGGCGAATACCCGCGAGCTGGTCAATCTCGTGCGCATGAACGGGGGTACGGCCTACCACGTCGAGAACGAGGCCGAGATCGACGCATCCTGGGTCGCCGCTCTCGAGGCGGTGGGTCTCATCGGCGGCACCTCGACGCCCATGGAGACGCTCCTCGCGGTGAAGGAGCGCATTGAATCCATCGCAGCCGCTGCCGCAGCCTAGGACGTCAGCGCCGGCGCGCGGCATCGCCGCGATCGTCGGCCGGCCGAACGTCGGGAAATCCGCGCTCTTCAACCGCCTGATGGGTCAGCGTGTCGCGATCGTCGAAGACGAGCCCGGCACCACGCGCGACCGCCTCTACGGCACGGTCGAATGGCGCGGGCGCGAGTTCACCATCGTCGACACCGGCGGCATCGAGGAGCCGCGCGGTGACGCGGTGCGCGCCGCGGTCCGGGCGCAGGCGGAGGCGGCGATCGAGGAGGCCGACGCGGTGCTGTTCGTGGTCGATGCCGCGAGTGGCATGATCGGTGTGGACCAGGATGTGGCGGAGCTGCTGCGAAAGAGCGGAAAGCCCGTGATCCTCATCGCCAACAAGGCCGAGTCCGAGCGCCGGGCCATGGCCGCGACCGAGTTCTACGCCCTTGGCCTTTCCGATCCGCTTCCGGTTTCCGCGTTGCACGGCACCGGCACAGGCGATCTGCTCGATGCCGTGGTGGCGGCGCTTCCTGAGCGCGAGGAGGTCACGGTCGAGGCGGACGCCCGCATCGCCATCGTCGGTCGGCCCAACGTCGGCAAATCCAGCCTGCTGAACATCATCGTCGGCAGCGAGCGCGCGGTGGTCGGGCCGAAGCCAGGGACGACGCGAGACCCGGTCGACACGATGCTCGACCGTGACGGTCGCCGCGTACTGCTCGTCGATACCGCGGGACTCCGCCGTCGCGGCAAGATCGAGCCGGGTCTCGAGGCATACGCGACGCTGCGAACGGTCCGGGCGGTGGATCGTTCGGACGTGGCGATCCTGCTCATCGACGCGACCGAGGGCGTCACGGCTCAGGATCTCCATGTCGCCGGATACGTCTTGGAGGAGTTCAAGGGCCTAGTCGTCGGCGTCAACAAGTGGGACGCGGTCGAGCGCGGCGAAGCGACGACCGAGGCCGCGCGGGCAGATCTGCGCCGGGCGTTCCACTTCGCCCCGTGGGCGCCGGAGATCTTTCTGTCGGCGAAGACCGGGCGCAACGTGGGCGCGATCATGGACGCGGCGCTGGCGGCGGCGAACGAGCGGCGCAAACGGGTCGACCCAGCGGAGCTGCGACGGTTTCTGGTCGACGCGCTCGGAAAGCACCCGCCCCCGAGCGATGGCGGGGTGCAGCTGCGCTTCACCCACGTACTGCAGAGCGAGCTGCCAGAGCCCGTGTTCGTCTTCTTCGTGAACCGGCCCGACGCCGTGCACTTCAGCTACCGGCGGTATCTCGAGAACGAGCTCCGCCGCCGGTTCGGCTTCGCCGGCACGCCGATCCGCCTGGTGTTCAAGGGTGGGCGCGACTGAGGCGACGCGTTAGTTCGAGCGGATCGCCGACTTGGGAAGCAGCCGTCGGAGCCGGATCAGGAGATCATCAGCGTCGAACGGTTTCTCGAGGATCGGGCGACCACCGAGGCGAGAGCGATCCGGCTGACCAGCCACGATGAGCACGGGTTTGGGCGCGCACACCGTCGGCATCAGGCGCATGAAGTCATAACCATCGAGCACTGGCATCATCAGGTCGAGCACGATCACGTCGGGGTCTTCCGCCAATGCGAGAAGGCCTTCGGCGCCATCCGCTGCGAGCGTGACCCGGTACCCCGCATCGCCGAGAACGGATTCGTACACCTCGCGGAGGTTGGGATCGTCATCGACCACCAGAACATGCGCCATGCGCACCTCGCGCGCCTTTCGCGGACGCATGACGCTACGTCATCGTTGCGACAAAAGCCAGCGAACGGCCCTAGCTCGGTCGGTCAGCGATCGCGCGTAGACACACGAACGCGCAGCACGCTCGCGTCGCTTGGCGCCGCGAGTCGGAGCCACCGGTGGCTGCCAGAGGTGCCGCCAGCCACGCAGTACGCCCAGTCGCCGTTGTGGATCGTGTAGCGCCCAGCGCCCGCCTTCGCCTCATGTGCGGGATCGATGCACCGGTAATGCACCAGCTTGTCCATCACCATCCCCCGTTTCCCCGCGTCGGATCATTGGACAACTTGTGACGTAGCGTCATCAAGGGGTCGGGTGTTTTAGGCGGCTGCGAAGGCTATGCCGCGCGGAATGCTGGCTGCTGCTGCAGGAACGAGCGAATGCGTGACGCGGTCCAGGCCGGGGCCTCAAGCGGGAGCATATGGCCGGCGCCGGCGCGAACATGTACTTGCGCATCGAGACCCGCGGCGGCGCACGCGGCCGCGTCTCGCGCGCAGATCACGCGGTCCTGTGCGCCCCACAGCACGAGGATCGGCAGGCTCCGCAGCTCCGTGAGGCGCGCACGCACGCTGAAGGTGCATTGCTCGCCGCCCGGAAGGAAGAGGTACGCCATGCGCTTGAAATGGCGGGGGGCGTTGGCCCATACGATCGCGCGCATCGTCAGGAACTTGGCCACGCTCGGGCGCTCCATGCGCAGTAGCGTCGCGATGAAGTGCGTGTCGTCGCGGCGCTGTGAGCCGACGAGGACGTTGCGGGCGTAGCTCGCGCTGGCTTTCGGGATCGGGCGCATCAACGCACGACCGATGACCGGCAACGAGAAGAGCTTGTAGGTCCAGAGCAGCGAACGGCCGAGGCCCGCCGGCGCGATGAGGACGAGGCGCTCGACAAGGTCGCGCCGCGAAAGCGCGAGATGGAGAGCGATGCCGCCTCCGAGCGAATGCCCCAGGATCACTGCCCGCCGCACGCCGATCTCCTCGAGGACGCGGGCGGTCTGTGTCGCGAGCTGCGCGAACGTGGCGTGCTCGCGACGCAGGGCCGGTCCGCACGATGTCCCCGGGAGCTCGATGACGTGCGTGACGTAACCGAGGCGACGCAGCAATCGAATCTGCGGTGCCAGCGTTTGATAGCTGGCGGACATCCCCGGCAGGACGACGGCGTCCTGCGTTCCGTGACCGGACGTCAGGACCCGGATCCGGTACCCATCCACCCGCACGAACCGGATGCGCATGGCCTCCATTAAGCAGGCTGCGTGCCTACTCGCCGTCGGACCATGCGGGGATAGACTGCGGCCGAATGGGGGTCCTGGCGACGCTCGTACTACTCGGTGTGACCGCGGTCGTGGCCTACTTGATCGGCTCCTTCTCCAGCGGCTTCGTCGTCGGCAAGTTGTATCGCAACGTAGACCTGCGCCGCCTCGGCAGCGGCAGCACCGGGGCGACGAATACGCTTCGTGCACTCGGTCCCGGCGCGGCCGGGCTGGTGGCCGTGCTGGACATCGCAAAGGGAGCGCTTGCCGTGTACCTGGCCCACGAGCTCGTCCCGAGCGGCGAGCTCCGTCCGGTGGCCGAAGCGCTCGCCGGCACTTTCGCCGTCGTCGGGCACTGCTGGCCGGTGACGCTGCAGGGTAGGGGAGGCCGTGGCATCGCCACCGGTTTCGGCGCGCTGCTGTTCATCGCGAGCCCGACGGCCGTCTTCGCGGTCGTGTTCTTCGGCGTCGCGGTGGCGGTCACGCGGATCGTGTCGGTTGGGTCGCTGTCGTCGGTCGTCGGCGCGCTTGTCGGCTACCTCATCGTCTCGTACCTCGGCTGGGTGCCGTTCCACTGGGCTCCGCTGGCGTTCATCGTCATCGGCGGCGCGATCGTCTTCGTCCGCCACCTCGACAACATCCGACGCATCCTCGCCGGACGCGAGCCCCGTCTGGGCGACCCGATCCGACCCTGAGCACCGTCAGTGTCCTGGGCTCGGGTTCGTGGGGGACGACGCTCGCCGTGCTCCTTGCGCACGCTGGTCGTCCCGTCACCCTCTGGGGTCGCGACGAAGCGCACGTAGCCGACCTCGCGAGGCTTCGCGAGAACTCGCGCTACCTCCCGGGCGTGCCGATCCCCGAGAGCGTGACGCTGACCGCGTCCTTGGAGGATGCGGCGAGGTGCGCACGGATCGTCGTCGCGGTGCCGAGCCAGGGAGTGCGGGAACTCGCGGTCCGTCTCAAAGCGCTCGTCGGCGATCGGCACGCGATCGTGTCGGCGACAAAAGGGATCGAGGCCGAGAGTGGCAGCCGCATGAGCGAGATCCTTGGCGCCGCGATGCCCGGTGTCCCGATCGCCGTCCTCTCCGGGCCCAACATCGCGCGCGAGATCGCGGGCGGTCTGCCGGCGCCCACGGTCATCGCGTCGCTGGACGAATCCGTGGCGCGAGACTTCCAGACATTGATCGGCACGTCGACCTTCCGCGTGTACACCAACGACGACGTCATCGGTGTCGAGCTTGCTGGGGCGTTGAAGAACGTGGTGGCATTGGGCGCGGGGGCCGTCGACGGGATGCGGCTCGGTGACAACGCCAAGGCCGGGTTCATCACCCGCGGCCTGGCCGAAATCGCGCGGCTCGGCGTCGCTGCCGGCGCGAATCCGCTGACGTTCGCCGGGCTCGCAGGCTTCGGTGACCTCGTTGCCACGGCCTTCAGCAAGCATTCGCGCAACCGGACCGCCGGAGAGCTGCTCGCGCAAGGCCGCTCGCTGGAGGAAGTCCGTGAAGCGCTCGGGGGTCAGGTGACAGAGGGCATCGGCACAACGGTCGCGGCGTGCAAGCTCGCAGATCGGTTCGCGGTCGATATGCCGATCGCGCGCGCGACCTACGCCGTGCTGTTCGAAGGCCGTGGCATCCGCGAGGCAGTGGCCGAGCTCATGGCTCGCGAGCAAACGGACGAGGTGTCGGGGGCCCTGGCGGAGATCGCGCGATTGTTTACTGGACGCTAGCTCCTCGCCGTCATCCCGCCGCCGGCGGTGCCATCGTCTCGAGACTCGCGCTCTCGGGCTCGGGCACGAAGCGGTAACCCCTTCCCGGCATCGTCTCGATGAAGCGCGGCTCTCTCCAGCTGTCCTGCAACTTGACTCGCAGATCTCGGACATGCCGGTCGACGACGTTGCTGTCGACCAGGTCGACCGAGCCCCAGAGGTCTTGAATGATCTGATCGCGCGTCAGAGTCTGCGGGGCGTTGGCAGCAAGCAGATACAGCAACGTGTGCTGGAGTGGGGTGAGGTGGAACCGACGATCGGCGATCCGCACCGTTTGATCAAGGACGTCGATCTCGAGATCGCCGAAGCGGATCCTGGGGACGATCGTCGATCGCATGCCATGCGCACGCCGCAGCGCGGCGACGGTGCGCGCGACGATCTCATCCGCGGTGAACGGGACTTCGATGATGTCGTGCGCGCCTTGATCGTAGGCATTGAGCTTGACCGGGATGTCGCGCCGGTGGGTCATCGCGATGATCGGGAGGGGCCGGGCGCGCGTGCCTGCCTCGACGAGCTGAATCGCCTTCGGCTCGCGGTCGTAATCGGCGATAACAAGGTGCGGCTTCCAGGTTTCGACGAGCTTGGTCGCCTCGCGCAGCGAGGACGCGGATTTCACCTCGTGCTCCAGATGTCTGAGCGTGAACGCGACGAGGTTCGACAGCGGCCGATCCATGAGGAGGACGATCTTGCCCGTCGAGGTTGCGGCCATGTAACGGAAGGCTAGGCGGTCATGGGCTCAATTCATGAGCCGCCTTCATCTACGAGACGGCAACAGGTTCGACGAGGAAGCGATAGCCCTGGCCGGACACCGTACCGATATAACGAGGATTCCTCGAATCGTCCTTCAGCTTGACGCGCAGGTTGCCCACGTGGCGGTCGACGATGTTGCTGTCGGCGAAATAGTCGGGACCCCACAGCGAATCGAGGATCATTTCTCTCGTCATCACGCGTCCGGGATTTGAAGCGAACAGATACAGGAGGCTCTGTTCGACAGCGGTCAGCTCCAGTCTCGCGTCGCCCACATGCACCACCTGATGCAGTAGGTCGACCTCGACGTGGCCGATCCGGATCGTGGGAAAGAACGGCATCTGCTCACCATAACTGCGGCGCATCACCGCGAGGACCCGTGCGACCAGCTCCTCCGGGCTGAACGGCGCCGTCATGAAGTCGTCCGCTCCACGATCGAACGCGGCGAGCTTTGTTTGCATGTCGCCTCGTCGCGTCACGACGATCGATGGTGTTCGTGTGCCACCGATCCCGTCATCGGCGATCAGATCGATCGCCTGGCGATCCTCGAGCTCGATGTCGACTACGAGGAGGTGCGGACTCCAGTCGGTCTTGAGCTGCTCGGCCTCGGCCACGGTGTTCGCTGTCTGCACCAGGTAGGCGCCATGATTCAACGCGAGCTTCATCAGGCGCGCCATCGGCTCGTCGCCGACCACCAGCACCCGCGTCTCCGCCCGCTGCTTGACCTGGCTTATCGTCAACCCGGGTCACGCTTTCTAGGGCCCTATCCCATGGGGGCAGTGTATCCCCCGTAATGACGGGACTTCATTGCTGCCGTGCGGTCGCTGAGGTACGGCTACCGTAGGACTGTGGTGTTACGAACGACGGCACTGTCTGAGCGTGCACGGGCCTTTCTGCTGGAGCCGCGCTTTGCTGTGCTGGGCACCCTGAGACCCGACGGCTCGCCACATCTTACGGTCGTCTGGTACGAATTGCGTGGCGATGAAATCGTCTTCGACACCACGACGACGCGGGTGAAGGCGCGCAACCTGTCAGCGGATCCGCGCGCCTCGATCCTGATCGGTGACATGTCGCTCTACGTACGCATCAATGGCCGTGCGCGCGTGACCGCGACCGGGCGCGAGGCGCTCGAAGACATTCGCCGGCTTGCCGTCCGATACGACGGCGCGGAGGCGGCCGAGCGTCAGGTGCGCGAGGTGTGGTCCAAACAGGAACGCGTTACATACGCCTTGTCGATCGAGCGCATCTACGAGTACGGGCTGGAATGACGATCGTCTGCTCGCGGTGCGGCATGACAAAGGACGGGCTCGAGGCCGCGCCATTGCCGGGGGCGCTCGGCGCACGAGTCTCGCACCACGTCTGCCAGGAGTGCTGGAACGAGTGGATGCAGACATCGATCCGGACGATCAATCACTACGGCTTGCAGCCGGCGGTGAAGGAGCACCGCGAGAAGATCTTCGAGCTGATGACGGAATTTCTGAAGCTGCCGGCGGAATAGAACGACTCGACAGAAACTTATCTGTCGGGGTGGGCGGATTTGAACCGCCGACTACCAGTACCCCGAACTGGTGCGCTACCAGGCTGCGCTACACCCCGAATGAAGACGTGACGTCAGGAAGTGTAACGCCGCTCGACGTTTTTGAATTGTCGTGGCTTGATGCCCGCCGCCGCGCGAAGGCCCCGGGCGGTTATGCGAGCGCAGCGATTGCAGCGTCGCCGAATGCGGCCGTCACGTATCTTCAACACATCATACGGGTGTCCGCGTATGCAAATCGTCTTATCGCCCCGGGAGCGCGGCTGGGCGTCATATGCCGCAAGCGCCTTCCGTGCCTGCTCCAGTTTGACGATCCCTAGCCATGGGGACGCCAGCAAGAGCACGCGCTCGACGTTGGCGCGGCCCTCAGCAAGCCATTTGAAATCGTCGGGCTCGCCATGTCTCTCGATGCGCCCGAGTCCATCGAAGGCTCGCTGAAGCCTTATCAGGACTGCCGCCGGTATGCCTTCAGCGCCATGCTGGCTGGCGGACACTCGGATGCGATACCAGGGCACCAATCGTTTTCGCGAATGCGCACGCGCCAGGCCAAACCAACCCTCGGCGTCCAGAAATCCTGCCGCCCACGCATGTTCCAGTTCCTCGGCCGCATAGGTCTTGGCAGGGACATCGTGAACGGCATGGATCATTGATGGTCGGCGCGATCGGCGCGGTTCGACTCGTCCGCTTTCGTACTGCTCTCGCACAGCGCGCAGCGCGCTGGCCGCCTGCTCCCGCTTGACAGGCCCAAGATGGCGCTGCGCCTCTTCGAACATCGAGGCCCGCCACATGTATGTGTCCTCGGCGTTGGGTGGTTCGATACCGCCAAGACCGAGAACTGCGGCTTGAAAACGGGTAAGCACCACGGGCACACCGGTGTGCCCGGACTGTGGCACGCTGACCTGCAGCTGCCGGTACCCAGGGCGCAACGAATCATTCCGGGCGATCGTCGTGCCCTCGCCGTCGAAGAAGCCCGCGGCCCAAGCGAGATCCGCGACATCGAAGTGCTTGAGAGGGCATTCCGGGGTTTCGGACAGATGCTTCGGCATGACGACGCCGCGAGCTTAGAACGTTTGTTCGCTGCTGTCAATCCACAAGCTACAGCGCAGATCGGATCGTCAGGAACAATGTCCCCATGACTTCTTCGCGCGAGCAGTTCGGCAAAGTCGCGCAGGCGTACGCGAAGAGTTGGGTTCATGCGCGCGGTGCGGATCTCGAGCGACTGGCAGCGCTGGTGCCTGCATCCGGCACGCTGCTCGATGTCGGCACCGGAGCCGGCCACACGCTGGCGGCGATCGCATCCAAGTTCGACCGCGCGATCGGCCTCGATCCGACGCCACAGATGCTGGCGGCAGCGCGGGGCGTCCTGCGCGAACACGATGTGAGAGCCCACCTCGTGGAGGCGGACGCGGCCGCGCTGCCGCTGGCCGAGCGGTCGGTGGACGTCGTGACGTCGCGCGTCGCGGCGCACCACTTTCCGGATCCGTCATCCGCGTTTCGCGAGATCGCTCGCGTGTTGCGTCCAGGCGGGACGCTCTATCTGATCGACAATTACGCCCCCGAGCAGCTATCGCTCGACTCGTTCATCAACAGTCTGGAGCGATTGCGCGATCCGTCACACATTCGCGCGTATCCATTGAGCCAATGGCTCGCGCTTCTCGAAGCGGCGGGCTTTCGGACGAGGGTCGATTTCCGTGATCGTGTGCAGCTCGACGTGGAAGACTGGCTCGCCCGGTCTCGGACGCCCCCGAATGCCGCAGCCGCGGTGCGTGAACGTCTTCGACGCGCACCATCGGAAGCTCGCGAGGCCTTCGCCATCGAGGCGACGCACTTCTCCACTTACCGGGCCGTCATCGTCGCCAACAAGCCGTGAGCGGGCGGATCTATTCGGTCGGCCACGGCGCGCGCTCGATCGACGAGTTCCTGGCGACGTTGCAGGGAGTGGGGATCACTGCGCTCGTCGATATCCGGACCGCGCCTGGATCCCGTAAGCATCCGCAGTTCGGCAGGGACGCGCTGGCGAAATCGCTCGAAGCCGTCGGGATTCGATACCTGCACCTGAAGGGCCTCGGCGGATTCCGTCGCGCGGTGGCTGACTCGCCGAACGTTGCACTGCGCTCTCCCGCGTTCCGCGGCTACGCCGACCACATGGGCACGGAGGAATTCGCCCGTGCGTATGGCGAGCTCGTCGCCATCGCCGACGCCGAGACCACGGCGTACATGTGCGCCGAGACGCTCTGGTGGCGGTGTCATCGCCGGATCCTCTCCGACCGGCTCGCAGCGGACGGCTGGGAGGTGCTCCATCTGCTAAGGCCCGGTGAGACACGGCCGCACCGGCCGAGCCCCGAGGCCCGGCTTGCGGACGGCCGGCTGGTCTACGACGGCGCCGCCCCTCGCTTGCTCTAGTCGCGAGCACTCTTGACAAACTGCTGGCTCTGCAGCGAAAGTACACTTCCGTATGGTTCTGCTGTCAAAGCAGCCAGTGCAGTAGGCGCAGTGTGCCAGCCACGAATGATGACGAGTACCTGACCACGGAAGAAGTGGCGCAGCGCCTGCGCGTTCACCCCACGACCATCTTGCGCCGGCTCGGCGCGATGGACGACCCAGACCCGGAACGGATCCCCGCCGTTCGGGTCGGTCGAATCTGGCGCATCCCGAGGCGCGAGTTCGAGGAATGGCTGATCCGGTCCACCCGCGGAGCGAGCTCCGCGGGCCGGCAGCGCCGACTGTTCTGATTGGCCCCGGGTGCGTATCAAGGAGGGAGGTGATCACAGGTGGCAGCGAAGAAAAAGAAGTCCAAGTCGAAGAAGAAGTAGTTCGACTTGAGAGGTGGAGAGGCGCCGTGGGCGGACGGCGCTCCCCTCGGCGGAGCTAGGCGAACTCCACCAAGACGAGGTCACCTCGCGGGCAGCGCACGAGCGCGGCATACGGTGGATCCGGGGGAATGTCCCAATACTCGCGGATCGCGTTTCGCGGTCCGATCGCCTCACCGCAGATCGGACACTTCACGCGATAGTTGATCCAATCGCGACGGTCGGCCTTGATCCGGCGTGCATCCTTCGCGGCGATCATCGAACCGGCAGGATATCGTCTCTTTAGCGAATGACCCCATCTCCTCCGCCTGTTCCACCGAAAGGACGCTCGAGCGTCGGCACGGAGACGCCGACGTTGCGTGTGGGAATGCCCGCTCCGGACTTCGATCTCCCGGCCCACGACGGCACGCGCGTCTCCCTCTCGCAGCTGCGCGGTAAGCGCGTGGTCCTCGCGTTCATGGTCCACGCCTTCACCGCCACCTGAAGCGCGCAAGCGCCGTCGCTGAGCGGTGAGGTGGACCGCTTCGCGAAGGCCAACGCCCAGGTCGTGGGCATCACCTGCGATCCGGTCGCGTCGCTCGCGGCATGGGCCAAACAGCTGGGCGGGATCGCTTTTCCCCTGGCCTCCGACTTCTGGCCGCACGGCGCGGTGTCGCGTGGCTACGGCGTGTTCAACGAACAGCGCGGACGGAGCGAGCGGGCGATCTTCGTCATCGATGCGGCCGGCATCGTCCGCTACATCGATCTGCATCAACTGCGCGAGGTGCCCGACGAGACACAGGTCCTCGAGCAGCTCGACCAGATGCCCCGCGAATAGCTACCGCGTCGGGATCACGTAGGCGTCGCCCTCGTCCTCGATGCGCAGGCGAACCGAGTCACCCGGCGCGAATGCGCTGAGGTCGCCGTCGACCAGGACCTTCACGCCGTCGACGTCGATCTCCGCCGGATCGCCTGTCGCGACGAGGGCGCCGATGATCTCCGCGCCCTTGCGCACCGCGCGCGCTTTGTTCGCGCCGTCGCCGGGCACGGCGTCGGCGACGCGGTAACGGAAGGCGACGAAGAGACGATCGCCGATGGTGACGCGCTGCTTGCGAATGGCATGGGTCTCGTCGCGACCGCTGAGCTCGAGTGGCGGACCGAGCTCGCCGACGCGCAGGGTCAGCAGGATGTCGCCGCGCGTTCCGTCGAGCGCCACGACGACGCCGCGCACCGCGCGACGCCGCCACTTCTCGATGAACGCCAGCTGCTCGAAGTCCACCGATGGATACGATACGAAGCGTTGCGAACCTATGACATCGCGGTGATCGCCGGCGACGGCATCGGGCCGGAGGTCGTCGCGGCCGGCAAGCGCGTGCTCGACGGGGCCGCGCACGGCTTTTCCCTCCGCTGGCACGACCTGGACTGGTCGTGTGCGCGGTATCAGGCGACCGGGGCGATGATGCCGGCCGACGGCCTGGCGCAGCTCGCACCGCATGACGCCATCTACCTTGGCGCGGTTGGCGATCCGGCCGTGCCCGATCACGTGTCGCTGTGGGGCTTGCTGCTTCCGATCCGCCAGGCTTTCCAGCTCTACGCCAATGTCCGGCCGGTGCGCCTGCTGCCCGGAGTGCCGACAGTCTTGAGCGACACCCGCCCCACCGACATCGACATGGTGTGGATCCGTGAGAACACCGAGGGCGAGTATGCCGGCGTCGGCGGGCGGCTCCACCAGGGCGGCGCGGGCGAGGTAGCGACGCAAACGTCGGTGTTCACGCGCTCCGGCACCGAGCGGGTCGTGCGGTACGCGTTCGAGGTCGCCCGGTCGCGGCCAAGGAAGCTCCTGGCGTCGTGCACGAAATCCAACGCGCTCCGGTATACCGCCGTCCTCTGGGACGACGTCGTCGCGTCCGTGCGGACGGAACACCCCGAGGTTCGCGTTGAGAAATACCTTGTCGACGCGCTCGCGGCGCGGATGGTCACGCATCCGGAAACGCTTGACGTGGTCGTCGCGTCAAATCTATTCGCCGACATCCTCACCGATCTCGGCGGGGCGATCGCCGGCTCACTCGGGATGGCGCCATCGGCGAACCTGGATCCGACGCGGCAGCATCCCTCGCTGTTCGAACCCGTTCACGGGTCCGCGCCGGACATCGCCGGCAAGGGGATCGCCAATCCAGCCGGTGCCATCTGGGCCGGCGCGATGATGCTCGAGCATCTCGGCGAGCAGGACGCGGCGCGGCACGTGACGCACGCGCTGGAGGTCGCTCTGGCCGATCCGGCCAACCACACGCCCGACCTGCATGGGATCGCACGCACCGACGACGTGACGCGCGCGATCATCGCCGCGCTGGCGTGATCCGCGCCGTCCTGTTCGACGTCGGCGGGACGCTGCTGCGCGAGGAGACGTATCTCCTCGGCACCACTTGGGACGAGCGCCGGGTGCAGCGGCTGCGCGAGGCCCTCGGTCGCGACGAGCCGTGGTTCCCGGCCGTCGCGCGGCTGCCAGAGCCCGAGGAGCACGAGGGACAAGCGCATCGCCAGGAGACACGGATCTGGATCCGATCGCTGCTGCTGGAGCGCGGGGTGAGCGCCACCGACGAGGAGGTCGAGCGCATCCGGGCCGCCTGCTGCGTGCCGAGTCTCGAGGGCGAGCGCCCCCGCGACGGCGCGCTCGAGGCGCTGCGGTGGTGCAAGGCTCGCGGCCTGAAGGTCGCGCTGGTGACCAACGTGCTGTGGCGCACGGCGGCCGAATCGCTCGCGGACTGGACCGCACGCGGCGCCGCTGACTGCATCGACACGATCGTGACCTCGCTCGATGCGCACTGGCGCAAGCCGCATCCGGCGATGTTCGAACTGGCGTTGTCTGAGCTGCACCTCACGCCGCCAGAGGCGGTGATGGTCGGCAACTCGCGCGCCGCCGATGTCGCTCCGGCGAAGGCGCTGGGCCTGCGCGCGGTGCTGATCCGAAGTGCCGAAGGTTCCACCAGCGAGACACAGCCGGACGCCGTGATCGACGAGATGACCGAGCTGCCGGCGGTACTGGAGCGCTGGCTTTAAAGCGCGCGCTCCATCTCCTGCTCTAGAAGAGCCGGCGTGTGCGGCAACGGCGCGGTGCGGCCGGTGGGCACGAAGCCGCAGCTCTCGTAGAGGCGGATCGCCGCGTCGTTCGTGACCGTGACGTCGAGGCGGACAGCGTGCGCTCCGAGCCCACGGGCCCACTCGCACACCGCGGCGACGAGCCCACGCGCGACACCGGCCCGTCGTGCGGCCGGCTCGACCCACATCGAGAACAGATGGACGTGCTCGTGCGTCGGGGTCTCATGAAAGCCGGTGGCCAGTCCACGCAACCCCGTGCCATCGTCGGCGACGAACGTGACCCGGTCGACGGCCCGGGAAGCGAGCTCGGCGCGCTCGCGCCACCATTCCTCAGGGCGCTCGTTCTCCTCCGCGAATGTCGATCCGAACGCCGACGGCGTGTCGGCCAAGGCGCGGAGGCGCATGTCGCGGAGTTCGCGCCACTCTTGCGCTCTTATGGGTCGAATGTTCACAAGGTGATGCTGCGGTATGCGAAAACCTCTTGCGCTCGGCCCCCGGAGCGGCTAGAAGGATGATTGTTGACTCCAGCAGTCGGATTTCAGCAACCGCTTCTGCGCTGCGCCTGTCTGTAGGCGGCGCGGGCTAGCCCCGCCCGCCTGTTCCGAGCGTTTCCACAGACGACTCATGGAGGTAGCCCCATGTCTCAAACGGAATACGCGCACCCTGAGGTCCTCGTCGACAGCGGGTGGGTCGCGACGCATCTAAAAGACCCGAAGGTCCGCCTCGTCGAAGTCGACGTCGACACATCGGCATATGACAAGAATCACATCCCGGGCGCGATCGGGCTTAACTGGCAGAAGGATCTGCAGCAGCATCCGGTCCGGGACCTCCTGACCAAGCAGGAGCTCGAGCAGCTGCTGTCCTCGCGTGGCATCGGCAACGACACGACGGTCATCGCGTACGGCGACAACAACAACTGGTTTGCGGCGTGGTTCTTCTGGCTGCTCAAGTACTACGGCCACAAGGATGCGCGGCTGCTCAACGGCGGGCGAGCGAAATGGCTCGCCGAAGGTCGCGAGACCGCGACCGACGTACCGAGCTATCCGAGCGCGAGATATCAGGCCAAGGATCCAGACGCCTCGGTGCGTGCGCTCCGCGAGCTCGTGCTCGACGCCGTCGTTCGCAATGGCCGCCAGCTCGTCGATGTGCGTTCGCCGAAGGAGTATTCGGGCGAGCTGCTGGCGCCGGAGAACCTGCCGCAAGAAGGCGCGCAGCGTGGCGGTCACATCCCGGGTGCCAAGAACATCCCCTGGGCGCAAGCCGTTCGCGAGGACGGCACGTTCAAGAGCGCCGACGAGCTGCGCGCCCTCTACGAGTCCAAGGGCGTCAAAGCCGATGCCGAAACGATCGCGTACTGCCGCATCGGGGAGCGTTCCTCGCATACCTGGTTCGTGCTGAAGTACCTGCTCGGTTATCCCAAGGTCCGGAACTACGACGGATCGTGGACCGAGTGGGGCAGCCTGATCGGAGTGCCGATCGAGCAGGAGGTGGCGTGATGTCGCTCGTCGAGCAGATCCGCCACCTGTACCCGTTCCGTGACCTCGAAGCGAATCTCCGCGAGCAGGGCGAGCGCGTCGCATCTTCTCCGCTCGTTCCTGCCGGCATTCCCGTGACCGGCTTCGTGTACGAGGTCGAGAGCGGTCGATTGCGCGAGGTCGCCACGGCGCGTACCGGCCGCGCACAAGCGGTCGCCTAACCGCAAGCCGCCGTCGCGGTCCCTACCGAATTCGCGCTGTCTGGCCAGTTTCGACGGCGACGAATTCGGTAGGGACAGCCATCATGGCCCCGTGGGCGAGCCCGACTTCGCGCGCAGACGCGAGGCGCTGGTGTCGCATCTGCGCCGCGAGGGTATCCGCGACGAGCGCGTACTCGCAGCGATCGGTCAGGTGCCGCGAGAGCGTTTCGTCCCACCCGAGTTCGTCGACGAGGCATATGTCGATCGCGCGCTGCCGATCGGAGCGGGGCAGACGATCTCGCAGCCCTTCGTGGTCGCGCGTATGACCGAGCTGCTCGAGCCGCGTGTCGAGCATCGCGCGCTGGAGGTGGGAACGGGCTCGGGTTACCAGACCGCCGTGCTCGCACTCCTGGTGGCCGAGGTCGTGTCGGTAGAGCGGCATCGCACTCTCTCGGAGGAAGCGCGCCAGCGGCTGGCTGGCCTCGGCATCGACAACATCCTCCTCGTCGTCGGCGACGGCAGCGCGGGATACCCGCCGCGAGCTCCGTACGATCGCATCCTGATCACGGCCGCGACGCCACGCTTGCCAGAACCCGTTATTCCGCAGTGCGCCACCGGAGGCCGCATCGTGGCGCCCGTCGGCGAACGATACGCGCAGCAGCTCACCGTCTTCGTCAAGATGAACGGACTCTCGCGGACCGTCGTCGAGCCGGTGAAGTTCGTACCGCTGGTGGGGGAGCACGCGTTCGAGGAGAACAACTGATGTCCGTGGTGTTCGTCAACGGACGCGTGTACCTCGGACCCGGCCGGTCCGCTGAAGCGCTCGTGGCGAAGCACGGCCGGATCGCCGCGGTGGGCGATCTCGGCGCGCTCCGGCGGGATTTCTCGAACGCGCATCCGATCGACATGCGCGGCGGCCTCTTAACTCCTGGTTTTGCAGACGCGCACTGCCACTTCCTGTGGTGGGCAATCCAGGCCACGCGTCTGGACCTGAGCGAGACGACGGCTGTCGAAGCCGCGCTGACGAAGATCGAATCCCACGCCAAGACCCTGCGTGAGGACGCCTGGATCCTCGGCGGCAAGTTCGACAAGAACTTGTGGGGTCGCTGGCCCAATCGCGAGGAGCTCGATCGGGTGAGCCGCGGCCATCCCGCGGTCTTGCGCTCGCGCGACGGTCACTCGCGCTGGGCCAACAGTCGCGCCCTGGCCGTCGCCGGCGTCACCCGCGACACGGCGACGCCGGAGGGCGGCGAGATCGAACGCGATGCCTCCGGTCAGCCGACCGGGATCGTGCGGGAGAACGCGATCCGGCTCCTGGACGCCGTGATCCCGCAGCCGACGCGCGACGAGGTGCGGCGCGCGCTGCGCTCGGGTCAGGGTGAGGCGGTGAGCCGCGGCCTGACCTCGATCCATGACCTCGACAATCCGATGCCCGACGCGCATCGCGGTTTTCAGGATCTGCTCGACGTTGGCGGGCTGCATCTCCGCGTGCACATGGGCATCCCGCACGCACGACTCGATGCCGCGCTCGACCTTGGCATCAAGACTGGGCTGGGCAATGAGTGGTTGCAGTTCTCAAACCTGAAGATCTTCACCGACGGCGCGCTTGGCTCGCAGACCGCGGCCCTCGAGGAGCCGTATGAGGGAACGGACTATCGCGGCGTGCTGACGATCGATCGCGCGCAGCTTCGCACGGACGTGCAGCGGGCCGCGGAGGGGGGCATCGCCCTTGCCATTCACGCCATCGGCGACCGCGCCGTGCGCGTCGCGCTCGACGCCATCGAGGCCGCCGGCGGCTCCCGCGGCAGGCTGCGACATCGGCTCGAGCACATCCAGCTGATCCGTGATGACGACGTCGAGCGGTTCGTGCGGCTTGGCGTCATCGCGTCGATGCAGCCGATCCACGCCCCGAGCGACCGCGACATTGCCGATCGGTACTGGGGCGCCCGCTGCGCTCGCGCGTATCCGTGGCGCTCGCTGCGCGATGCCGGCGTCAGGCTGGCGTTCGGATCGGATGCGCCGGTCGAGCCCATCGATCCACTTCTCGGGATGTACGCGGCGATCGCGCGCAAGCGCCCGACCGACGCGCGGCCGTGGTATCCGGAGCAGCGGATCACGCTCGATGACGCCATCGCCGGGTACACCAGCGGCGCGGCCTTCGCGCTGGCGCGCGAAGCGGAGCTCGGCGCTCTCGAGGTGGGGAAGTGGTGCGATGCGGTCGTGCTCGCGCGCGACATCTTCCGCGAGCCGGCGGAGACGCTCCTCGACCCCGGGCTGGTGCGCGCGACGATCACCGCGGGCGAAGTGCGATACGACGGCGGTCTCGGTTAGCGTGCGTTCGGTGGAGCGCCTCAGCGCCGCGGAGCGGGTCGCACTCCTGGTGCCGCTCGCCGGCGGCCTGGCGTTCGGCCTCGGGCCGCTGCTGCTGCCGCAGACGCTGGCCGGGCTGAGCGGTTACAGCGGCGACGATCCACTGATCGCGCGCCTGGCCGGCGCCGCGACGCTTGGCTACGCCGTCGCGCTGGCGCTCGGCATCAACGAGGGCCGGGCACGGCCGCTTCGTTTCGTGCTCCTGGCGACGCTCGTCTTCAACGTCGGCTCGCTGTTCGCGTGCAGCGTCGAGATCGTGTCCGGCGGCGCGCGCCCGATCGTGTACCTGATCCTCGTCGCCGACGTCGTGATCATCGCGATCGCGGCCGCGCTGCTGCGCGGTCACGCCGAGCCGCCCGCCGCGCGGGACGTCGGCAACTGGGTCGTGACGCTGCTCGCGATCCTGACCGTGCCGGCCACGATCTTCGGCCTCTTCCCGCTCCTCGCGCCGCAGTCGTTCGCGACGCTCTTCGGGTATCACGGCACCGATGCATTCGTCTTCCGCCAGGCCGGTGCGGCGACGCTCGGATACGCCGCCATGGGCGTGGCGGAGATCCGCTCGGGTCGCTGGCACGGTATCCGGCTGCCTGTGGTCATGGCGCTGGTGTTCAACAGCGCCGCGTTCCTGGCCACGGCGTACCACATGGCCGCGTTGGGCGAAGTGAATCTGCTGACGATCGCGGTCGCGCCGGCATCACTGTTCGCCACGATCGCGACCGCGCTGATCCTCACCCTGCGCGGCCACTAGCCTAGTCCGCGATGAGGACCAGCTCGCCGCGATCGAACAACCCGCGCGCGTCGACGCCGACGCGCTCGTAGGCGATCGCAGGGATGGCGATGTCCGCGAGCAGCAGCCGTCCCACGTGCGTGCGGGCGCGCGGTACGAGAAGTCCGAGCTTCGGGAGCCCGAGCGTCACGGTCGCGGTCGCGCTGACGCACGCGCCGGGCTGCGCGCCGGTGTCGGGGTCGAGTCCCGAGGGTATGTCGATGGCGAGGATCGGAGCGCCCGACGCATCCGCCGCTTCGATGAACGCGGCGATGTCACCGTGTGGCGCACCGCTGGCGCTGTAACCAAGGAGGCCGTCGAGGATCAGATCCGCCGCGGCGAGCGCGGCGCGATCGACGTTCGGCGCCGGCTCGACGCCGATCGCTGCGAGCGCGCGATATTGCGCCAGCGGAAGCGACCGCAATCGCTCCGGTGCGACCGCGATGACGACCGTGGCCGCGGCTCCCCAATTCAGCAGATGTCGCGTCGCGCCGAGCGCATCGCCGCCGTTGTTGCCCGGTCCGGCGAGGGCGATGATCCGCCGGCGCGCCACGCTGCCGCCGAGGAACGCACGCGCCGCCGTGGCGATCGCGCGCGACGCGTTCTCCATGAGCATCTCGAGGTGGAGGCCGTAGATCTCGACCGCGGCGCGATCGACCTCGGCCATCTGCGCGGCCGTGATCGCAGGAGCGTGTACGACCGGCAGCCCCTCGAGGCGAAGCATCTGTTTGAATACACGCTAGATGGTGCACGTCGTGCTCCACGGCCATCTGCGACAGTTCGTCGCCGGCGGCAGGCGTGAGCTCGAGGTCGATGCGGACGGCGTGACGGCGCGCGCGCTGCTGGCGCGGCTCGGCGTTCCGCTCGACGAGGCCGCGGCCCTCGTCATCGACGAAGAGCAGGAGGAGCTCGATCGCGTGCTCCGCGACGGCGAGACCGTCGAGCTGATCCCTGCGATCACCGGCGGTCACCAATCCTCCCGGCCGCGGCCGCCGAAGTTCCCGGTGAATCTCAGCGAGATGCTCGTCTCCGAAGAGCGTCGAGCACACCTCGATCCAGTGCGCGCGCTTGGGGAGTTCGGTCTGCGCGAGGCTGCGACGTTCGCCGATCTCGGCTGCGGTCCGGGATTCTTCACCATCCCGGCGGCGAAGATCGTCGGCCCGCGCGGCCACGTGCACGCGGCGGACGTCCAGGCCGAGATGCTCGAGCGTGTCCGCGAGGCCGCGGTCGCGAATCGACTGACGAACATCGAGACGCATCTCGTGCGCGAGGAGCCGCGCCGCGACAGCTGGTCGTACGACTTTGGCGTGCCCGCCGGCAGATGCGATCTCGTTCTCGTCGCCTTCGTCCTGCATGAGGCTGAGGACCCCGCGTCCTTTCTTCGCGACGCGACGCGGCTGTTGAAGCCGTCAGGACGGATCGCGGTGCTGCAGTGGGAGAAGCGCGACACGTACGCCGGGCCCGCGGTGCAGGTGCGAATGACGCCAGAGGAGACGCTCGCCGCCGCGCGCGCGGCCAGGCTCGAGGCGCAGTCCGCACCGGCGCTCGACCCCGACCACTACGCCTTCTTCCTCCGTCCATGAACCAGGCCGGCGGCCTCGCTGACATCAAGGTCGTCGACCTGACGCGAGCGCTCGCCGGTCCGTACTGCACCATGATCCTCGGCGACCACGGCGCGGACGTTGTCAAGATCGAGATCCCCGACACCGGCGACGAGACGCGGCTCTGGGCGCCGCCGTTCGTCGACGGTGAGTCCGCCTACTACCTCTCGATCAACCGCAACAAGCGGAGCCTGACGCTCGACCTCAAGAACGAGATGGGCAAGCGCGTGCTGGAGCGGCTCATGGAGGAGTCAGACGTGCTGGTCGAGAATTTCTCGCCGGGCGCGCTCGCGCGCCTGGCCTTCCCGTGGGAGCGCATCCACACCATCAACCGCCGGCTGATCTACTGCGCGATCTCGGGGTTCGGCAGCGATGGGCCGGGCCGCGCCTGGCCGGCCTACGACCTCATCGTCCAAGGCATGAGCGGAATGCAGGGACTGACCGGCCAGCCGGACGGCGTCCCGACCATGGTCGGCGTCCCCGTCGCCGACATGGTCGCGGGGTTGTACGCGGCGATCGGGATCCTGGTGGCGCTGCACGCGCGGGAGTCGAATGGCGAAGGACAGTTCGTCGACGCGACGATGCTCGGCAGCATGGTGTCGTTGCTCTCGCGCCAGGGCGCGCGATTTTTCGCCACCGGCGAGTCGCCGCGACCCGAAGGCAACGTCCACGCCAGCATCGCGCCGTACCAGACGTTCCTGGCGCGCGACGGGTACGTGAACATCTGCGTCGGCAACAACGCGCTCTTCGAGCGTTTCTGCCGCGCCCTTGGGCTAGACGAGCTGCTCGAGGACGAGCGCTACGCCGACAACACCAAGCGCGTCAAGCACCGCGACACGCTGGCGGCGTCGGTGGAGAAACGGATCGCGGAGCTCGCAAAGGACGACGTGGTGCGCCGGCTGCGCGAGGTCAACGTGCCCGTGGGTCCGATCTACACGCTAGCCGAGGTGTTTCGCGATCCGGCGGCGAAGCACCTCGAGCTCATGCGCGAGGTGGACCATCCGACCGCGGGCAAAGTGAAGGTCACCGGATTCCCGCTGCGCATGAGCGGTACCTCTCCGTCGATCCGGCGCCACCCGCCGGCGCTCGGCGAGCACAGCGACGAAGTGCTGCGCGAGCTCGGCTTCGCCGACGATGAGATCGCCGCGCTGCGTCGTGAGGGCGCCATCTAGCGACGCGCGGTGCCGCGGCAGGCGAGGTCGTGGGCTAGCGGCGTATCGTCGCCACCGTGCCCCGACGACTGACAAACCTGTCACTCCTGGCGCTGACGACGGGACTCGTCGGCAGCGGCGTCGGCGGATGGGTGCTTCCGCTTGACGTCGCCGGGCCGCTGTATCCGCTGCATCGGGCGCTCGCCATCGGGCTGGTGCTGGCACTGGCGTGGAAGGCCGGCATCGCGCGCCGGTCGCTGGCGCGACGCCTGCCCCGTGGCGACGAAAGCATCGCTGTCGGAGCGGTCGCGGCGCTCGCACTCGTGGTATCGCTCGCGATCGGATTCGGCTGGAGCGCGGGCGCCCTCGGTCCGGCGAGCTTCGCCGGCTACTCGGCGCTGAACGTGCACGTGTTCGCCGGCGCCGCGCTCGCGCTGATCGTCGCCGCGCATCTCGCGCTGCGCTGGGAGCAGCGACCGCCGCTCGGCAAAGCGCTCTCGCGCCGCGCGGCTTTACGGATCGGAGCGCTCGGCGTCGGGGCGCTGGCGTTGACGCCGCTGGTCGACTCGTTCGAGCCATTGCGTCGCCTGACCGGATCGAAGCATGCGGGCTCCTTCACCGGCAATGACCTGCC
>VBHP01000038.1 GCA_005881435.1 Chloroflexota bacterium
CGTACCGCATCGAATCAGAAGTGGCGCGCTCACGATGAGACTTCCGCCATAGTCGCGGACGGCGATCGTGTTGTCGCTGTTCGTGATTCCCGCCGGCGTGGCCCAATCGATCTTGAACGTCGCGCCGGCGACCCTGTAACTCGGCGTGTAGATGATCTGCCCGGTCGCGTTGGCCTTGATCTGCACGATCACAGGTGTGATGGCGGAGAAGTTATCGCCCTGGAGCGTCACCTGGCCGCACACCTGATTCGTTACGACGCTCTGCTGTCTGATCGTGATCGTGGGCGGCGTGCAGGTCATGTAGAAGTTCGCACTGAAATCCGAAACTCCAACGAACGACCGCGTGGTCGCGCCCGCCGCGTACGTTCGTGAGTTCAGCGGAAAGTCGTGCGTGTTGGCGGTGAACGTGAACGTCCCGCTGGCGTCGGTCGTGATCGCGACGGAGCGGAGCATCGTGGTCTCGGCAGTGAGCTCGAACCGGCCGGCGGCGTTCGCCGGGTATCCCGATCCGTGGATCGAGAAGGCACCGCAGATCACGAAAGCCTGAGAGCCTTGCGCATTCAGCACGGAAATGACCGGCGCGGCTGCCGCTTGGGCCGATCCGCCGACAAGAAATGCGCCGAGAAATGCGCAGGCCACGATGGCTTTGAAACTGATCCGCATGCCGCACCTCCGCGGCCCCAGGCCGAGGAACAGTCAAGCTAGTCACGGCGCGTTGACGCAGCCTCACCTCGTCGGGTGATCGCGGAACCAGACCCCGCTAGCCTTTTCATCGTGCTGCGGCTCTACAACACGCTCTCGCGCCGCATCGAGCCCTTCGTCCCGAGGGAAGCCGGCAGGGTCGGCATGTACACATGCGGTCCGACCGTGTACCGCGACGTGCACCTGGGCAACCTGCGGAGCTATCTGCTAGCCGACTGGCTGCGACGCGCCCTCGTCGCCGAGGGCTGCGCGGTAACACACGTCAAGAACATCACCGACGTCGGACACATGCGACAGGAGCTCCTCGATCGCGGCGAGGACAAGATCGTCGCAGCGGCTCTCGCCGCCGGCCAGACCCCACAGCAGATCGCGGCGCGCTACACGGAGCTCTTCTTGCGCGACGAAACGCGGCTCAACATCTTGCGCGCGAACGTCTTTCCACGCGCGACCGAGCACGTGCCCGACATGGTGCGCCTGACCGAGCGACTCCTGCTGCGCGGGAACGCGTACGAAGTCGACGGCACGGTGTACTTCTCGGTGGCATCGTTCCCGGCGTACGGACGGCTGTCCGGCAACGTGCAGGGCACATTACGCGAAGGGGTCCGGGCCGAGCTCGATCCGCACAAGCGCGCGCCGGCTGACTTCGCGTTGTGGAAGCGCGCCGAACCGGGACGCGCGCTCAGCTGGCCGTCCCCGTGGGGCGCTGGCTTTCCCGGCTGGCACATCGAGTGTTCGGCCATGTCGACCCGCTACCTCGGCGAGCACATCGATTTGCATACCGGCGGGGTCGACAACATCTTCCCCCACCACGAGGACGAGATCGCGCAGAGCGAGGCAGCTTTTGGCTCGCCCTTCGTGCGGCACTGGGTCCACGGCGCGCATCTCCTCGCCGACGGTGTGAAGATGGCGAAGAGCTCCGGAAACGTCACGACCCTGGACGATCTCTTGACCCTTGGTTATGACCCGATGGCCTTCCGCTATCTCTGTCTGCTGACGCGGTACCGCGCGCGGATGAACTTCACGCTCGGAGCCCTGCGGCAGGCCGCCGAAGCGCTGGACCACCTGCGTCAGCGCATTCGCTGCTACGCGCAGCTCGGCGGCGCCGGTGGGGACGACATCGAGCCCTGGCGCGCACTCTTTCGCCAGCGGCTCGCGGACGACCTCGATCTCCCCGGCGCCCTCGCGGTCATGCAGCGCGCTCTGGCGAGTGGCCTCGCGGCGCGAAATAAGATCGCATTCGCGCTCGAGTGCGATGCCATATTCGGCCTGCAGCTGACGGAGGTGGCGCGGGAGCACGAGGCGCTGACCGCGGCGGAGCGTCACGCGGTGACGGAGCATGTCGCGCTGCGGTCGCGGAGACGGTTCAAGGGCGCCGATGCGATGCGGCGGCTCGAGCGCGTCGTCGTCGAGGATCACCCGAGTGGACTCGTGCTCGCGCGAACAGAGCGGCGCCTGACGGGACGCACACGCCGCACCGTGATGTCCGCCCGTGCGGTCCCACACGCGAGGTCGCACGAGCTGTCTTGGTCGATCCTGGTCGTGTCGCGGGATCATGCCGAGGATCTCGAACGCGCCGTGCGCTCCGTCCTGCGCGTCATGCCGCAGTTCGCCGAGGTCGTCGTGCTTGACAACGGGTCGGCCGACGACGCGGCCGAACGTCTCGCGCATCTCGTCAAGCGAGAAAGACGGGTGCGCGCGGTCTTCGCCGACCGCGCTCTCGGCGAGGGTGCAGCCCGTGAAGCCCTTCGGCTGAACGCCCGCGGCGTCAACCAGCTGCACCTCGACCCGTCTGTCGAGCTGAGCGACGACCTCTTCGCCCTGCTGGAGCCGGTCCTTGCGGAGGACGGGACAGGCCTGGCGGGTCCGTGGGGTCTCGTCAGCGACGACCTGCGCTCCTTCACCGAGGCGACCGATCGCGAGGTGGACGCCGTCCAGGGTTATTGCCTCGCGGCCAGGAGCGACACCCTGGCGCGACTCGGCGGATTCGATCCGCGCTACCGCTTCTACCGCAACCTCGACCTTGCGCTGTCGTTCGCCGCGCGCGAGGCCGGTCTGCGAAACATCTCCGTCGGAAGCGGTCTGGTCCGACGTCACGCGCATCGCGCCTGGGAAGCGTTGCCGGATGTGGAACGAGAACGGCGGAGCCGCAAGAACTTCGATCGGTTTCTGAAGCGCTTCGGCGATCGCCGAGACCTCCTCGTCGCCTCGGTCTGAGACGATTCGCGCCAGGAGCCTTGACAGTGCTGCAAGCATTTGAGCACGACTCGCTTGAGTCGGTGGGGGTGGGACATGAGAGTTCTCGCAGTGATCGCGGCCGCCGCGATCGCAGCCTCGCTGGCGGTGGCGACGCAATCGACCGCGAACGCCGCGCCGCCGGTCGCCGTTTCGATTCAGATCATGCCGACGACGTTCTTTCCCGTGGAGCTGGGCACGTGGAGCGCGTCCGGCGCGATAAGCGACTCGGGCACCTACGTCAGAACCGAGGTCGACGCGACCGGGTCGATACCGAGCTGTCCTTGCGCGCCGGAGCACACCGGCGCCTTCAAAGAGGTATTCGTCCTCACGGGTTCGCAGGGCACTCTCACGGTGAAGGAGGAGGCGTTGCTCAGGACGAGCGGCGTGACGGGCGTGTGGCAGATCACGTCTGGAACCGGTGCCTACGAGCGCGCCAGCGGGCACGGAACCGATGTGTTCTTTGGTCCGCCGCTCACGCTCGAGCTCAGCGGAGTGATCTCGAAGGCTGAGTGACGGCGCCAACGCGGGACACGCGCTGATACGCGGATAGGCGGTCGTCCGTCCGGCGCAGCTCCTCGGCGAGCTGAGCGTAGAAGCGGTCGTAGAAGCTGCGAAACGCGCGCCTGTGATCGTCGCCCGGGACTGACCGCAGTCCCTCGTCGATGCTCTGCCGGCGAGTGAGTGCTTTCGCGTAGCGCTCGCGGAAGCGCATCAGATTCGCGCCGAGGTCCGTCAGGTTGGTCGACGCCTTCCGCGTCAACCTCTCGAACTCGTTCCTCTTGTCCCAGAACATCGGTATCGAAAAGAGGAATGGATCGCGACCGGCGGCAAACAGCTCGTTTCGCGCAGCCTCCTGCATCGGATGCAGGCCGATGAGCGCGCCGGGCCCGGTGCTGATCCAGCCCTCGTTCAAGGTGCGGACGACGTCGCGGTTTCTGAACGCGGCGAGTGCGTCGTCGATCGGGCGCTCGTTGCCGGCCTCGTAGAGGCGCACGAAGTTGTTGGCAGGGAACGAGAAGTCCGACATGCGGCCCACGACGACGCCTTTGGCGACGCTGAAAACGTCCGCGGCCAGGTCGATGGCGCCCGAGCCGCGAATATCCTTTGGATCCCAGACGCCGGCGGCGGCCAAAGCGTTATGCAGGACGTGGCTGCAGTTGTTGGTGTAGGCGTTCCAGCGGTAGCCGATCCTCTGCGCTCGCTCGTTGGCGCCATTGAGATAGTCGATCACCGCGCGAATCGACGAGCGCCTAAGCGGCAGACGGACGGTGTACGCGGTACGCGCGAAATTCAGCGCGAAGTCTGTGCCGATCGAGTGCCGGACGATGAAGTCCTCGACCGACATGTCCGACGGCTTTTCTCGCAGAAGGTCATCGCCGATGCGGATGCCGGCGAACCAGCGGGCTGCGGTCGCCCGCTGCACGGCGGCGTCGTAGAAGGCCTGATCCAAAGATTGATCCGGAGCGAGGCCGCCGCGGTAAAACTCATCGCGGCCCGGGATCGCCACCCAGTTCGTGTTGGTGAAGATCTTGTTGACGCTGATGCCGGTCCCCGAATCTGGCCGCGACAGGTCTGTCTCAGCCGCGGCGAGGCGCAGGCGCGGGTGACCGGCGGCGGGATCGGGCTCCGCGCCATTCAAGAACAGGGCCGCGTGGCCGCCCCAACCACCGGGCTGAGCGCCCTTCTTGTGTGACTGCGTGACCACGCAGAGCTCGGCGTAGTACGGGAAGAGCGCGTTGTAGATGCCCTGCGCCGCGGAAGTCGACTGCATCATGCGAACCGTACGATGACCCAACCGATGGACAAAGATAAGTAGCTGCTCGTGGTGACTGACCTGTATCCGGAAAACGAACCGCTCGCCCACGGCATGCTCGACGTCGGAGACGGCAACCTCGTCTATTGGGAGACCTGCGGCAACCCCAAGGGAAAGCCGGCGGTCGTTCTACATGGTGGTCCTGGCTCGGGAAGTTCGCCGTGGTTCCGAAGGCTGTTCGACCCGGACGCGTACCGCATCGTGCTGTTCGATCAGCGTGGCTGCGGACGGAGTCGGCCGCACGCTGCCGATCCGGAAACCGATCTCGCGCCGAATAACACGACAACCCTCATCGGCGATATCGAACGCCTTCGGGCACATCTTTCGATCGATCGGTGGCTTGTGCTCGGCGGATCGTGGGGCAGCACGCTGGCGCTCGCGTACGCCGAGGCACACCCCGATCACGTCCTGGAGATGGTCCTGTTCGGCGTCACGACCGGACGGCGGAGCGAGTTCGATTGGACTTTTCGCGGTGGCCTGGCCGTGTTCTTCCCCGAAGAGTGGGACCGCCTTCGGGCCGCGATCCCCAGCCGCATCCGAGACGGCGACGTGGTCGAGGCGTACGGCCGGCTCCTGAACGATCCCGATGCCGGAGTGCGGCAGAGGGCGGCCGAAGCGTGGTGTCTATGGGAGTCGGCCACGCCAGGGTGGCTACCGAGGGTGGGTCTCGCACAGAGATTCCGCGATCCCCAGTACGCGATGGCGTTTGCGCGCATCGTCACGCATTACGTCCGGCACAACGCCTGGCTCGAGGACGGCAGCCTGCTGCGGGGCGCGCGGGCGCTGTCGGAGATCCCTGGCGTCCTGGTGAACGGACGCTTTGACTTTCAGGCGCCGATCGCCAACGCCTGGGAGCTCCAGCGCGTCTGGCCGCGAGCTGAGCTCGTGATCGTGGACGACGCCGGCCACACTCCGAACGCCGGCGTCGGCGTGGAGCTAGTCCGCGCCACGGAGCGCTTCAAGCGGCACACCTGATTCGCCGTACGCCGCCTACTCCTGGTTGCGCGGATCGAAGTCGAGGGCTGCCGAGTTGATGCAGTAACGCATGCCCGTTGGACGCGGGCCGTCTGGGAAGAGGTGGCCGAGGTGCGCGCCGCAGTGCGCGCAGACGACCTCCGTGCGCGCCATTCCGTGTGAACGATCCTCTCGTGTCGCGACGTGTCCCCGCTCGACGACGTCGTAGAAGCTCGGCCAGCCGGTCCCGGACTCGAACTTCGTTCCCGAGTCGAACAGCGGTTCACGGCAGACGACGCAGCGATACGTACCCTCGCCATGGTGGTCCCAGTACGCGCCGCTGAAGGGTGGCTCGGTGTGGGCCTCTTGCGTCACCGCGTACTGGATCGGACTAAGTTTGGTGCGAAGGTCCTCGCGCTCGGCGTTGTTCCTCATGGATCACCCCCAGTTCGCATGATCCTCCCCGCCGCATGCCTACGGTGTTGGCTTGAACAGCATCAGGTACAGGATCACCAGCAGACCGCCGCTTCCGGTCAGGGCCAGAATCCATGGGCGGAAGCGCGTCAGTAGGCGCTCCATCTCGGCGTCGTCCTGAGTGTCGGCGATGCGATCGATCGCGCGTCCGCCGTACTGATTCATCACGACGCCGATAAGCACGAAGATCACGAGGGCGGCCCAGAACCACGCGCTGCTCCAGAACGATCCGGCGATGCCGAGCACGACGCCGCTCACGATGACGAGACCGAAGAACAGCCAGCGAAGCGCGCTCGCCGCCTCGGAGACTTCCAGCAGCTCGCGGATCCGGACGCGGTCACGTTCCTGCTTGAGATGGAAGGCGATCGTCACGGGGTGGACGAGCAGCAGCCCGAGCACACTTGCGATGTGGATGAACACGATCCAGCGGTACATCGCTCCTCCTGCGCAGGTGCGCCCGGGCCGCTCTAGTGACTGCGACTCAAGCTCGCGCTTCGGCCGTTACCGGCATAGGGCTCATCAGCTGAAAGTAGTTGTTGTCCGGATCGGAGAACGTGGTGATCCACATCTCCTGCGCCTCGTCCGGTCGATAGGGTTCACGCACCACGGTCGCTCCGGCAGTTCGGAGCTTTTCGAATTCACTTTTCACATCGGGCGTTTCGAAGTTCCAGATCACGCGCCCTGGTTCTTTGTTCTTCCCCTTGACCTGGTCGTGCGGACCGATGGCCAGCGAGCCACTACCCAGCTGCCATCCGAAATACACGTTGTCTTCCCAGGTCGGCTTGCCAAAAAGCCTCGTGTAGTACTCCTTGAGCCGCTCGGGATTCTCCGAACCGATCAGTAGGCCATTCAGGTTCATGTTGTCTCCCCTTCTGCATATGGCGATGTTCGCCGCGCTTTTGAATCTGTCGCGGCGACAAGCTTAGTCGCAAGTTGGGAGGACCGGCGCCGACCTCGTCACACTGACGCGGTGCGCACGAGCCGGCTGGAGGCATTCAGCGACGGCGTCTTCGCGATCGCGGCAACGCTACTGGTGCTCGAGCTGCGCGTACCACCGGACACGACCGATCTCGTCGGCGCCCTGCTGCGGCTATGGCCGGCATACGCGGCCTATCTCGTTAGCTTCCTGACTATCGGCATCATCTGGGTCAACCACCACACCTTGCTAGAACATTGCAAGCGCGTCGACCGGCGCTTTCTTTATCTCAATCTGATGCTCTTGATTGCGGTCGGGATCGTTCCTTTCCCAACCTCGCTCGTCGATCAGTACATCCTTTCCGAGCACGGCGCCACGGCGGCGCTCGTCGTGTATGGGCTCGGCGGGCTCCTGATCGCCCTCGCGTTCACCGGAGTCTTCCTTTACGCGACCCA
>VBHP01000006.1:0-62690 GCA_005881435.1 Chloroflexota bacterium
TCTGCGGCGGGCGGGGTGATGCGCGTCAGCCTGGCGACGGCACTGTCGGATTCATCCAGGACAACGACAAGACGTTGAACGGCAGCGTCCCGGGGTTCGACAAAGAGTGGATCACGGCTGGGCCGCGGCCGGGCGGCGTCACGGCCACGTGCTTCGCGCCCATCTCGCATACGCCGAGTGCCTGCCCCGCGGCAGTAACCGGCAGCGATCGGCTCTACGTTACCTATTCGCTGTTCTCCGGCGCCGGCAGCGCGCAGATCTTTTTCAGCTACTCCGACGACCAGGCCCGTTCCTGGTCCCCCGCGAAATACATCGCGGGCAGCGGATCCTTCTGCGCGCCGGGTGGCCGCGCCGGCGATAGCTGCGCCGACAGCCAGGGCTCGCAGCCGACGGTCAATCCGACGACCGGCCAGCTATGGGTCGGCTTCATCAACGGCGACACCACCGATGAGGACCAGTACCTGGTCGTCACCTCGACCGACGGCGGCAACACGTTCTCGGCTCCCTCGCGTGTGGACACGCTCTACGACGTCAACGAGCCGCGCGGCGTCAACGGCCGCACGGACTGCACCGCGCGCGGACAGGGTTCGACGCGGACCGACCTCACCAACACGTGCTTCCGCGCCGACCCGATCTTCAACTCCATCGTCGCCGACAAACGTGGCGGCGAGTTTGCCAAGAGTGTGTACGTCGTGCTGTATGACAATCGCAACGGCACGATCCGGAACTCCAACAACGACCTGTTCTTCTACAAGTCAACCGATGGCGGTACGACGTGGATCGGACCCACGCGCGTGAACAACGACCCGTCGCAGACGCCGGCGAACCGCGACTGCGGCCGCAACCCGAACAGCATCCGCGGCAACGCCGCCGTCTGCCCCGCGACCGGTACGGGAAATGATCAGTTCTTCCCGTTCGTCACGATCAGCAACGACGGCGTGCTGAACGTCACGTTCCACGATCGGCGCCTCGACACGTCGTCTCCGATCGGGTCCGGCGAGTGGCCGACGAGCAAGACCGCCGTCGGCAACTACTTGGTGTGGTACTGGGGCGCGCAATGCAAGATCACCTCAGCGCCGACGGTGACGGCCACCACTTCAGGCCCCGTGCCAGAGAATGCGGCGCAGTGCGTCGCGCCCGAGGCTGTGGTGAACCCGTCGGTGGCGACCGGTTTCAACCCCGGCGCTGGACCGGTGCCCGGCAACGGTCAGAACTCCGCGACTCTGCCGTTTGGGAATTTCCAGATCTCTGACGTTGGATCCAACTTCGACTACTCGTTCCGCGCCGGCATCTTCGCCGGCGACTACAGCGGCAACAGCGCGGGACCGACCGTCGGTGGCGGATCACGGGGCAACGAGGCCATGGCGGTGTGGACCGACGCGAGGAACGGCCGCGGCTCGGGCGGTCCGACCAACTTGCAGCCGGGTCGCAACCCGATCTGCGAGCAGTCCGACGTGTTCTTCCAGACCTACAACTCGCAAAATGGCGGGAACGGGTCGAAGGGCAATGTCGACGCGAGCACGTTCTTGTCGGCGCCATGTCCTGCCGACATCAAGGACAAGGGCAACAAGGACTGAGAGCGGCACTGACCATGCGGGTGCGTCCCCGACGGCCCGCTGAGCGAGAGAGCCTCCGGCGCGGGAACCCCGTCCGGAGGCTCTCGGTATCAGGCCTCAGTCGTGCTGCGGGATCGGTGCGAACATTGCCATTGGAGGCGCCGTTAACGTTGAGAGCGATGAGAAGCATTTGGGCGGCACTGGTGTTCTGCGCTCTCATGGCCGCCTGCGGGACCGTATACGCGCCCGGCGTCGAGCACGTCGTGCCGCAGGTTGGTCCTGCGACCAATGGCACCGCCGCGCCGGCGGTTGCGCCATCGGCGGCACCCGCGAGTGACGCTGCGCCGATAAGGGACAAACCGCTCTGGTCGCCGCAGCCGATGCCACAGCAACGCCCCGTGGGCGATCCAGAGCTGACGCCCGCACCGGCGCCCAACGCTCCGGCGCCGGCTCTGGTGCAGCCCTCCGCGGACCGCTGCAACCCCAGCGGTGACGGCTCCAAGGTGCTGCCGCCGGCCTGCCCGCCTCAATAGCCGACGCCCTCACAATCCGAGCCCATGGGGCTGGGCAAGCTGCGCGACGGACTCGCGCCCACACCACCGATGGGCTGGAACTCCTGGAATCGCTTCAAATGCGGGATCGACGAGACGATCGTCCGCGAGACGGCCGAGGCGCTCCTCGACACCGGCATGCGCGCCGCCGGCTATCGCTACGTCGTCGTCGATGACTGCTGGAGCGAGAAGCGGCGCGCCGCAAACGGCGACGTGCTGCCCGACCGCACGAAGTTCGCCACCGGAATGAAGGCACTGGCCGACGAGGTCCATGCCCGCGGCTTGCGGTTCGGGATGTACACCGACGCCGGGACCATGACCTGCGCGGAGTATCCGGGCAGCCTGGGCTACGAGTTTCGCGACGCGGCGCGGTTCGCCGAATGGGGCATCGACTATCTCAAGGTCGACTGGTGCCACACCGACGGCATGAGCCCGCGCGAGCTCTACACGAAGTGGGCGCTCGCGCTTGCCGCGACGAAGCGCCCGATCGTGCACAGCGTGTGCGAATGGGGTCGCGCACATCCATGGGAGTGGGCCGGAAGCCTCGGCCACCTCTGGCGCACCTCATGGGACATCCTCGACACCTGGGAGAGCCTCCTGGCCATCATCGATCGGCAGGTGGACCTTTATCCCTTCGCCGGGCCGGATCACTGGAACGATCCGGACATGCTCGAGGTCGGTAACGGCGGCATGACCGAATCCGAATATCGTGCCCACTTCTCTTTGTGGGCGATCCTCGCCGCACCGCTCATGGCCGGCAACGACGTTCGGACGATGAGCGACGGGGTCCGACGCATGCTCACCGCGCCTGAGGTCATCGCGGTGGACCAGGATCCGCTCGGAAAGCAGGGCACGCGGATCGCTCGCGACGGCGAGACCGAGGTCTGGCGGCGCGACCTCGCCGATGGCTCCTGCGCGGTGGCGCTGTTCAACCGCGACGCGGTCGAACGCGATATCGCCTATGAATTCGCGGGGCGCGCGCTGGTGCGAGACCTGTGGGCCCGCGAAGATGTCGGCGAGTTCCGCGACGGTTACGCCGCTCGCGTCCCGTCGCATGACGTGGTCATGGTGCGAACTTCAACCCGACCGTGAAAGCTTCCCAGCTCTATGAAGCCGGTATTACCAGCTTCCGGCGTACGGCCGACCCCCGCACGATCCTGATCGAATCCCTTGTCGGTCGCGCGCACGTGATCGTCGGTTACTCGACGCACGAAGATGCGAAGACCGTGAAGGTGACCGTTCAAGCGCGATATACGTCCGACGGATGGAACGCGCTCGTCGGCTACTGGATGCCCGTCTTGGTCACGCTAGACGAGCCACTCGGTGATCGGATCGTCGTCGACGCGCGCACCGGACGGCAGCTGCGCGACGCCGACGTGCGAACGCCGGCCGCGGGCGTGATCGAGGCAGGCTCATTCAGGAACGACGCAGGAGTCATCGACCTACGTTGGAACGACCCTACCGGGTCGCACGCGCTCTCGGAGCTGCGAGGCTCGACAGTGGCGCTGCTTACGCGTGACAACAAATCCGGCGACGCGAAGCTGAACTGGGTCGCGCTCGAGGCTTATCTCCACGATGCGCCGGCCGAAGAGCGGGCACGCACCGCGGTGATCTTGATCACTTTCGGTCGATTTCTCTGGGATGCATTCGCACCGAACGACACGCCCTTCCGCGCGCTTCTTGCCGAGCTGGATTCGCTAACGCCTGACCTTCCAGAAATTCTTCAGCCGGCGGCCACTCCGGCGATGTGGTTCATCGGACCAGACGGGCTCATTCGCGAACGTATCGTCGGCAGAGGCGCGACCGCCGACGAGCTCAGGCGCGCGCTCGCCGCAGCACGGTAGGCGACTATTGCGCGGTGCGACCCTTTCGCTTCGGCGTAGCCGCGACGTGGGCGAATTCTCGCGAGGCGTGGGTCGCCAAAGCCAAACGCGCCGAGGAGCTGGGCTACGACGTCTTCTTGATACCGGACCACACCGGGCACCAGCTCGCGCCGGTGCCGGCGCTGATGGCCGTCGCCGATGCCACGTCGCGTCTGCGGATCGGGAGCTTCGTCTTCGCCAACGACTACCGCCAGCCACTGATGCTGTCGAAAGAGGTCGCCACTCTGGACCTTCTGTCCAGCGGGCGAATGGAGTTCGGCATCGGGGCGGGCTGGTCGACGCCGGACTACGAGCGCATGGGCATCCCGTACGAGCGGCCCGGCGTGCGTGTCGACCGCATGGTCGAGTCGATCCGCCTGATCAAGCGCCTCTTTCGCGAGGAACGCGTCGACTTCAGCGGAAAGCACTATCGCGCGCGCGGAGCGCGCCTGTGGCCAAAGCCGGCGCAGCGTCCGATGCCGCCGTTGATGGTCGGCGGAGGCGGCCGACGCATCCTGTCCATCGCGGCGCGCGAGGCCGACATCGTCGCGCTCGTGCCGCAGGTCGACGCCCGCGGACGACATCACGGCCGGGAGATCACGGCCGCGGCGACGGCGCAGAAGATCGATTGGATCCGCAAGGCCGCGGGCGATCGTTTCGAGCATCTGGAGCTCCAGAGCTTCGTCGTCGACGTCGACATCGGCGGTCTGTTCTCCGCGCTGAAACGGATCCCGTTCGCACTGAGCGGCAGCCCGTATTTCCTGTACGGCACCACCGGTCAGGTGGCGCGCGACCTCATCCGCAACCGCGAGCGCTGGGGCCTCACCTATTACCCCATCCCGGATCGGGCCATGGAGAACTTCGCACCTGTCCTGGCGGCCCTCCGGGGCAGGTGAAATCTGTCGCCTCGGCGCGGCGTATATAGCTCGACAGCATGGAAAGAGTCGCCGCGGTCAGTCTCGCCGTCCTGCCCACCGCGGCCATCCGGGCGCGCGGCGTGACGTTCGACGACGTCGTCTCCGGCTTCCAGGACGAGGTGTTCGGCCTGGCGCTGCGCATGACCGGCGACCGCGACGCTGCGGGCGACGTCACCAGCCGCGTCTTCCTGAAGGCGTATCGGGCCTTCGACCGATTCGAGCCGGGACGCCCGCTGCGCAACTGGCTGCTGACGATCGCCGTGCGCGAGGCCATCAGCGAGGGCCGTCGCGTGACGCGAGAGCTGACCCACCGCGGGCCGCAGTCCGCCGGCGAGACCGTCGCCGCGCCGTCCGGGGAAGAGCCTGAGGCGCGAGCGGTCGAGCGAGAGGAGCGCGAGCGCATCCGGCGTGCGGTCGCCGCTCTGCCGGACCTGTACCGCGTGCCGGTGGTGCTGCGCTACTTCAATGACCTGACGCTCGACGAGATCGCGCAGGTTACGACGCGCCCGCGCGCGACCGTGGGCGTGCAGCTCCTGCGGGCCCGGGCGCTGCTGCGCGAGGCTTTGGAGGCGAGCGCGTGATGAACGACGACGGCGTCGTCGACGAGCGCGCGCTGCGGGCATCGCTTCGGCTTGAGGCCGATGAGCGGCCGCCCCGCCTCGATGTCGCGACGCTTCGTGCTGCGGCGGAATCGCGGACACGGCTCTCACTGCCGCTCCTGCTGGTCGGCTCGCTCGCCTTTTCGATCCTATCGCTCGCCGCTGTGGCGACGGGGCTGCGCCTGATCGTCGGAGTGGCCACATTCGTCGCGAGCGTCGATCCGGTGAGCGCGGCCGTCGTCGCCCTCACACGGCTCGCCGAGCAGCTCGACGTCGTGCTGGTGGTCGCGACCCAGCCGGCCGTGCCGATCGCGATCCTGACCTGCCTCGTCGTCGCCTTCTATTACGAGCACTACTCGCACATGGAGAAGACCAATGCCTGATCGCCTTCAACGGAGCACGACCAACCGCGTCTGGAGTGGGGTGGCCGGCGGTGTTGCCGATTACTTCCAGATCGATCCGACACTCGTCCGAGTCATCTTCGTGATTGCCACGATCTTGACCGGCGGGCTGTTCTTCATCGTCTACATCGCCCTCATCGTGATCATGCCGTTGCCGGGACAGCGCGGCCCATTCGACGGCGCCACGACGCCGCCCGCGAGCGGTGCCGCCGGCGATCCGTCGTCGACCACCGCGATGACGCCATCCACGACGCCGTACCAGCATTCGCCTGAAGCGGCGGCGCGGCGCCGGGAAGGTGCCGGATGGCTGCTCCTCGCGCTCGGCGTGGTGTTCCTGCTCGCCAACGCCGGTGCGTTCCGCCTCGTCGATCTCCGCTACCTCTGGCCGCTCGCGCTCATCGCGCTCGGCGCGTTCATCGTGCTGCAGCGGAGCCGGCCATGACCGACACCACTCGCGTTGAGCCGGTCCGCCGTCGCGGTGGCTTCGGCTTCGCGCTCGCACTCATCGGCATCGGTCTCGCCGCGCTGCTCGCTAACCTCGGCTACTTCAGCTTCTCCTGGACCGCGATCCTGGCGCTGTGGCCGCTGCTCCTGATCATCGCCGGCATCGACCTGGTCCTGGCGCACCGCGCACCGATGGCCGCGCTGGCCATCGACGTCGTCGTCATCGCGGCCGGCCTGGTGATCCTGGCCACGCGGCCATTCGGCGGAGGGATCCCCAGCGCCTTTCCGTTCGTGAACTTCGGAGGCAACGATTGCCCTTCCGGCACATCGCAAGCCTCGGTGTCCGTGCCGAAGACCGCGAGCACTCCGATCACCCTGCACATCACCGGAGGCGCCGCGACGTACACCGTTACCGGAGGCGCGACGGACCTGATCGACGCGACCTCTGACGATCCGAACTTGTACGTCAGGACCAGCGGTTCGGACATCCGTCTGACGCAATGCGACAACAACGGCCGGTTCGGGGGCCAGCGCAACATCCGCGTCCAGGTCGCCGACGACGTGCCGGTATCGCTCGACCTCACCGGCGGCGCCGGCACCTTCACGCTCGACCTGCTCACGACCAAATTGACGGAGCTCCGTTCGACCAACGGCGCGGCGACGATGGAGATCGATCTGCCGAAGCCCACGGGCGACGTCCCGGTCCGCCTGACCGGCGGCGCGTCGACCATCAACATCGTGCTCGGCGGTGCCGAAGCCAGCGTCGATGTGACCGGCGGCCTCACCAACCTGAACGCGCCGGGCGGCGCGGGCGGTGGGACCATCGCCGGGCGCCAGCACTGGGAGTCGACCGGATACTCCGGCGCTCACGATCGCTACACCATCACCGTCACCGGCGGCGCCTCCACCATCACCGTCCGTTAGCGCGGTATGCGGTTTGCACCTCCGGGTTGGCACAGAATCCGGAGGTGCGACCATGCCGAAATCGTGGACCGACAAACGCGAGCGCCAGTTCGAGCACGTCAAGGAAAGCGAGAAGGACCGCGGCCGGTCCGAAAAGACGGCCGAGCGGATCGCCGGCGCGACGGTGAACAAGACGCGTCGCGAGAAAGGCGAGACCAAGAAGAGCTAAAGGCGTGGCGCCCGACCCGCGCGCAGCTGGAGGCCGCGCGCGGGAAGGGCGTCCGGGACGTGAGCGCGCCCGGCCTCGACGTCCTCTTCGTCGGGATCAACCCCGGCTTGTACACCGCTGCGATCGGCCACCACTTCGGCCGGCCGGGCAACCGCTTCTGGAGTGCGCTGCATCACGCCGGTTTCACGCCGCGGGTGCTGTCGCCGTTCCAGGAGCGCGAGCTGCTCGGGCTCGGCCTCGGCGTGACGAACCTCGTCAACCGCGCCACCGCGTCCGCCGACGAGCTCGACGATGACGCGATCAGGGCCGGCGCGAGGTCACTGGCGCGAAAGATCGCGCGCCTCAGACCCGCCTTCGTCGCCTTCTTCGGCATGGGCGCGTTCCGCGTCGGATTCGCGCGGCCAAAGGCGGTCCTCGGCGAGCAGCCCGAACGTATCGGAGCGAGCCGGGTGTGGCTGCTCCCGAATCCGAGTGGCCGCACGGCCGGGTACCAGCTCGATGCCATCGTCGATGAGCTCGCGCGCCTGCGTCAGGCGGCCGTATCGGGGAGCTCGAGCACCACGACCGGCAGCGGGCGCGCCGTGCGCCGCTGATATTCGGCGTACGAGCGGTCGCGCGTCACGAATTCGCGCATCAGCCGCTCCCGCTCCGCACCGATCGTCGTCCGCGCGCGGACCCGTCTGGCTTCGCCACCGATCTGGATCTCGGCGAGGGGATGGGCCTGGAGATTCAGGTACCAGCTCGGATGTCGATCGTCGCCGGCGTTCGACGCCACGACCACCGGATCGCCGTCATCGTCGACGTAGCTGAGCATCACGCCGACCGGTCGACCCGAGCGCCGACCGGTCGTCGTCAGCAGCAGCGTGCGAAAGCGTCCGAGCCGCGCACCGAGACGGCCGCCTGAGAGCCGGAACGCAGTCCGGTGCAGACGCCACAGCAAAGCCAGCCCTCGACCGCGGCGCGGGACCACCACGACAGGTGGAATCCTAGGCGCATGGATCACGCTGACCACGTCGCTCTCCTGCGCGATGCGATCGGTCCGGGGAAGTGGGCCGACCTCGGATCCGGCGAAGGCGCCTTCACGCTCGCGCTCGCGGACCTGCTCGGAGAGCGCGGCTCGATCTATTCGGTGGACAAAGACCGCTGGGCCCTCGACGCGCAGGAGCAGCGCATGCGGCGCCGCTTCCCGACGGCGCACATCGAGTACCGCGTCGCGGACTTCATCAGACCGTTGAGCCTGCCCGTCCTCGACGGCATCGTCATGGCGAACTCGCTGCACTTCGTGAGGGATAAGCTGCCGCTGCTACAGCGGTTGCGCGACATGCTCGCGCCGGACGGCCGTTTCGTGCTGGTCGAGTACGACGCCGACCGGGGCAACATGTGGGTGCCGCATCCGCTCTCCATCGCGACCTGGCGCGACCTTGCCGCGCGGGCCGGTCTGCGTGAGACGCGCGAACTGCACGCGGTGCCGAGCCGTTTCCTGGGCCGGATCTACTCCGCGCTCAGCCTCGCGTGAAACAGCGAGCTGCGCAGCAGCACGCCGTTGGCCCAATAGGCGCCGGTCGTTCCGGCGGGCAGCACGTCGTGCGTCTGGCCACGGTACGGCTCGCGCGCGACGGACATGATGGTCGCGCCGTCGAGCACATCTCCGACCCGTAGCTCCCCCACCGTCCGGCCATCGAGCAGCGGGTGTCCGGGTGAGACTTGCAGCACACGGCCATCGCCCAGCGCTAGCACGACGATCTCGTGCCCTGCGGGCGCGGACATCGAGCCGACGTCGAGCACCGGCGCGGCGACGCGCGCTCCGTTCGCGTCGACGGTCCACACCAGGTCGCCGACCCGCAGCGCGGTCACGAGTCGGTCGCCCGCCGGCGTGGCGATGCGAACGCCGTCGGCAAGACAGATCGGACAGTTCGGCGGCCCGGCCTCGACGCGATTCAATACGGTGACCTGGCCATCCAGCGTGACGCGTCCCTCGACGAGGAAACCGGTCTTGTCCGCGGCGGCCGCCATCACGCGATAGTTCTGGAAGCCGTACGCCTGATCGTTCACGCGGTTGAGTGCCAATGCGTTCAGCTGCTTCCACTCGCGATAGACCGCGAGCTTCTGGTCATCCGTCGTTGCCGCGGCGAGGCCGAGGCGCGTGAGGATCACCGGATAGGTCTGGAGATCCTTCTGCACATCGGGGAAGCGCTGGACGGCGATGTCCTTCTCGTCGGCCCGCGCGATGGGATAGAAGTCGGGATCGCAGTACCACGGGCGGCCGACCTGGTCGAAGACGCGGTACTTCAGCTCTGGGACGGAGAGCGGTGGCCCGGGCGGGAGCGCGGCCTGAGCACAGCCGAGGACAAAGAGCGCCAGCAGCAGCGCCGACCCTCTCCTCATGCGGAGAAGAACGCGCCGCGGCGGGGACAGTTCCGGAGCTAGGCCGCGCGCTCGACGGTGACCGCGGTGCCGTACGCCAACACCTCGGTGACGCCGCCCATGAGCTCGGTGGCGTCGTCGAACCCCTATCACCGCGTTGGCTCCCATCTCATTCGCGTGCGCACCATCCAAAATCGACTCTGATTTCGGGTCCACTGGACGATTTTGGATGGTGCGTGCGCCACCATCAGGTCGTACGCCTCCTTGCGGGACTGCTCGCAGAGCTCGGTGAACAGCGTGATGTTCCCGCCGACGATGGTCTGCAGCGCACCGCCGAGGGAGCCGACGATGCTGCGCGATCGCACGGTGATGCCGCGGACCAGGCCCAGGTAGCGCGTGATCCGATAGCCCTGGAAGTCGAACCCGGTCGTGATGAGGTCGTGCGTCAGCGTCGCCATGTCTGTAGCTCCGTTCAGGGTGATGCGGTTGTGAGCAGGCCGATGAAGATCGTCGCCAGACCGAGGAAGGACAGCAGGCCGATACCGCAGGTCACGGTGGTGAGGAAGATCGAGGACGCCTGCGCTGGATCCTGACCCAATGACTTCAGGATCATCGGGATCGACGTGCCCGATACGCCGGCGACGACGAGCGAGATGAGCATCGAGCCTGAGATCACCAGTGCGAGCGGCACCGAGCGGCTCCAGAAGAACACGCCCAGACCGGTGACGACCGCGACGGCGATGCCGTTCAGCACACCGACGCCGATCTCCTTGACCACAAGTCGCGGCCAGTGACGGAGGCTCACCTCGCGGAGCGCGAGGCCACGAAGCGTCACGGCGACGGCCTGCATCCCGCTGTTGCCGGACTCTCCGGCCACGACCGGCATGAGCACCGCCAGCGCCGTGACCCGCGCGATGGTGTCCTGGAAGATCCCGACGATGAACGCGGCGAAGAACGCGGTGGCGAGATTGATCTGCAGCCATGGCAGGCGCTGGCGCACCGCGAACGGCACGCGCGACAGCGCGCGCTCGTCCTTGCTCACGCCGAAGGACGTCTGCATGTCCGCCGAGGCCTCCTGCTCCGTCGCCGCGAGCAGCGTCTGATTGCGGATGACGCCGATGAGGCGCCCGTGGATATCGACGACGGGAAGGCTGGCGAGGCGTTGCTGACCGAGAAAATCGACGATCTCCTCCCGCGTCGCGAACGCGTTGGTCGAGGCCGGGAACTTCGCCAGCTCGTCGAGCCGCTCGGTGCCGCCGGCGGTGGCGAGCTCGCCGAGAGCGACTGCGCCGACGAGCTGATCCTCCTTGTCGATGACGTAAACGCTGCCGAGCTCCGGCGGCCGCTTGGTGCGCAGGATCGTGACCGCCTCGTCGACGGTCGTGCCGATGTGGAACGCACTGACGCGCGGGTCCATCAACGCGCCGGCGGAGTCCGGCGGGTAGGCCATGAGCTCGCGGACCTCGCGGGCCAGATCGCGGTCGATCGCCCCGAGCACGCGTTGCCGCGCGGCGCCCTCGAGGCGTGCGACCAGGGCCGCGGCGCGCGCGGGATCGAGCGCACTCAGCGCGCGCCGGACGGTGGCGTTGGAGTTCTGCGCGATCACCCGCGCCGCGACATCGGGTGCGAGCCGGCCGACGAGCGTCGCGGCCTGCGGGTCGTGCTCGACGAGCTCGACCAGCTCGTCCTCGGGGACAGCTTCGAGCACGTGCGCGGCTTCTGTCGGGTAGCGCTCGAGGTACTCGTGCCGCAGCGCGGCGACGACGCTATCCGCCACCGCTCTCCCGCCGCGCGGCGAGGTCCCCGACACCGGCGATGACGCCGCGCAGTGAGATCCAGTACATCTCACCGAACGACATCGCGGTGGCCACCAGCGGATTGACCGTGGCGGCCTCGGAGCGGCCGTGCTCCAGCCGGCGCAGCGTCTCGTAGCGGATCCCGCCGACGAAGCGGCCGGTCTCTCGACCACCGGGAGCGCGTGGTACTCGCGCCACCCGGGGTGCGCCAGGATCTCCTCCTCGCCGGCGTCCGAGCGCAGGCGAGCGACGGTCGAGTGCATCGCTTTTGCCAGCGGCTGCGCTCCCTCGGCGAGCATCAGCTCGCGGAGGTTCAACACCCCGACCAGTCGCTGTTCGCGATCGACCACGTATAGGTAGTAGATCGCGTTCTTCGGCTCGCGACGGACGCGCTCGAGCGCCTCGGCGCAGGAGAGATCCACGGGCAGGGTCAGGATCGTCGGATCGACGAGCGCGCCGGCCGTCCCCTCCGGGTACGCCACGAGCATGCGCAGCGCCGCCGTCACGACGTTGCGGGGGGCACGCTCGATGATCCGCTCGGCGACGTCGTTCGGAACGCGCCGCAGGAGCGCCGCGGACTGATCCAGCGACATCTCCGCGAGGATCGTCGCGGCGCTCTCAACAGGCATCGCGGCGAGACACGAGGCCGCGCCGGTCAACACCATGTGCTCGACGATGGCGGCGGCGACGAGCGACGGGGTGCCGGAGAGTAAGCCCGCCGATTCCGCCGGAGCGAACCGCTCCAGCACCCGCGCGGCGTCTTCGGGATGGGTCCGCAGGAACTCGATGCCGAGCAGCTCCTCGGCCCTCATTCGCGGGCCACCTATTCCTCCGCGAGCATCACGGCGTTGCGCTCGCCGAACTCTTTCGCCGGTACCAGCACCTGACCGGCGCGGGTCGCGATCACCACCGCCGTCGTGGTGAACTCGACGATGCGGCCTTCGACGTCGCCGATCCGCACGCTCTGGCCGACACGGAATACCTTCATCACGTAATAGGCCGCGATGATGTTCGCCACCGTCGTCCGCGCGCCGAGGCCGAATGCGAGCGCCGCCCCACCGAGCGCCGCAGCGAGCGCCACGCCGACGATGACGACGATGAACAGGGTCTGGATGCCGAGCTCCTCGAAGGCGATGACCGCCGTGACGAGCAAGATCGCGAATTGGGCCAGCCGGCCCAGCCGCGAGGCGCCGCCGACACGCGCCGACGCCGCGGCCGCGGCGACGAAATTCCGCGCCAGCTCGCCGATGACCACGCCGAGCATCACGATCAGCACGGTGGCGAAGACGCGCGGCAGGTAGCCGGCGATCGCGGCCAGCGCGGCGCCGGCGATCGGTACGCCCAGACGCTCCGTGGCGCCGCCGATCGCGAAGATGAACACCGCCCAGAACACCAGGCTCGAGATCAGGACCGTGGCGGGGCCATCGACGTTGCGCGTCACGAAGAGCGACCCGAGCGTGCCGGAGAAGCGTCGGCCCCACGTGCGCAGCAACCGGGCGGTGAGGTCGCGCAGGACGAGCCCGAGGATCAGGCCGGCGATGACCAGGACCACGGCTTCGATGGCGAGGAAGACGTCGATGTTCAACTACACACGCCTCAGCGCCAGCGTGACCGGCGCGCGCCGCAGCACTTCGGCGCGAAACGCCAGGAACAGCGGGATGGTCAGCATCGAGTTGTACAAGAAGTGCAGGTCCGGCCGGCTGATCGGCAGCCCTCCGCCGATGAGTCCGCCCGATGCCAGGAGGCCGGCCGTGCCCGACACACCCGTCCGCAGATACGTGGCCATGAGCGTGACGTGCTCGAGCTCATGCCAGGTGGCCAGGATCAGCGCCAGCAGCAGCCAGCGGTTCTGCGGCAGACGGCGCGCGAGCACGATCGTCGCGATCAGCACCGCGGTGCTCCACAGGAAATGGACCCATTCGATATCGAGCACGCCGATCAGGCCACGCGCCTGCGACGCCGGCAGATCGAGCACGTGCAGCTGGATCATCTGCGCGGTGTGCTCGCCGACATGTCCGAGCTGGAACGCGAGGACCGCGGTGAAAAAGAAGCGCCAGCCCTCGGTGAGGTTCAGCCCGCGTCGCGGGTCTCGCGTGCGTTCTGGCAGAACGAGCAAAGACACGACCGCGACGATCGCGATCGCGCTTGCCGCGATGAGCCACCGCGCCTGAGCGTCGACCATTCCGTCCGGCGCGAGACTAACTCAACTCCCGAGCATCCGGCGCGCGCGCGCCACCACCGGTGGATCGATGAGCTGTCCGTCCAGCGCGATCGCGGCGCGGCCGTCGCGCTCCGCTCGATCCGCGGCCTCGACGACGCGTCGCGCCCAGGCGAGTTCGTCGGCGCGCGGCGAGAAGACGGCGTTGACGACCGCGACGTGCGAGGGATGGATGATCGATTTGCCACGGAATCCGAGACGCCGCGCCGATTCGGCGTCGCGACGGAGGCCGTCCAGATCGGCGATGTCGGTCCAGACGCCGTCGAACGCGTCGACGCCTCCCGCCGCGGCGGCGATCGCGATCGCCGAGCGCGCGTAGAGCATTTCCCGCGCGCCGGCGTCGAGTCCGGCAGGAAGACCGAGATCGTTGGCAAAATCTTCGGCGCCGAACATCAGTCCGAGCAGGAACGCCGGTGAGGCAGCGGCGATCGCGGGGGCGGCGATCAGCCCGCGCGCGGACTCGATCGCGGCGATGACCGGGACATCGGAGATCCGGCGGACCAGGTCGCCAACGTCCTCAGGCCGCTCGGCCTTCGAGAGCACGACACCGTCTGCCCGATCCGTCACCGCAGCGAGATCCGCCTCGTGCTCGGGAGTGCCGGCGCGCGACACGCGGACGAATCGTCGTGGCCCGCGATGCTGTCTGCCCAGAACACTCGCGACGAGCCGGCGCGCGCTGTCCTTCTCCGCGGCCGGCACGCCGTCTTCGAGATCGAGGATCGCGACGTCGAGGTCGCTGAGCGCCAGTGCCCGCTCCACCATATGCGCGCGATGACCCGGTACGAAGAGGAGCGACCGCACCCGCGAGGCTAGCGACGCGCGGGACGGCCACTCGCGGGCAATCGCACCTCGACGGATGAGACCGTATCGGAGAAGCGAGAGTTCGCTAGCAGCGTCATCGCGTAGGCCAGCCCGAGGCGGGCGCGACCACCGGCGATCACGAGCGAGACGCCGTCCTCGTCACGCTCGAACGCGTAGCGCACCCCGTGCGCCCGCGGCGAGCGATGCTCCAGCACCAACGGCCGCCGGCTGCGGATGACCCAAGGATTTCTCGTCTCCTGCGACGCGTACTCCTTGATCGCGTCAAGGATGCGCGTCGAACGCACGCCCTCGCGAGAACTGACGCGCAGACGGATCCGCTCGGTTGGCGGCACACACACAGCCTAATCCGCCCGTACGATCGGGGCATGCCACGCCTCGCCGTGCCCGGGGACGAGCTCGAGCTCACCATCGAGACGCTGGCCTATGGCGCGCGCGGGATCGCCCGCGTCGACGGCTTCGTCGTCTTCGTCGCCGGGGCCCTTCCCGGTGATCGGGTCCGCGCCCGAGTCGACCGCGTGAAGCGCCGGCACGCCGAGGCCACCACGCTCGACGTCCTCGAGCCGGGCCCGGATCGGGTCGTCGCGCCATGCGCGCACTTTCCTGCGTGCGGGGGTTGTCGGCTGCAGAACCTGGCGTACCCCATACAAGCAGAGCTGAAGGAGCGTCAGGTGCGCGACGCGCTGGTGCGGATCGCCGGCATCGCCGAGGCGCCGGTCGCCGCGATCGTCCCGGCTGACGAGCCGTACGCCTACCGCAACAAGCTCGAGTACGCCTTCGCCAACACGCCCGACGGTGTCGCGGCGGGTCTGCATCGCGCCGGTCGTTTCGACGACATCCTCGCCATCACCCACTGCTGGCTGACGGGCGAGCTCGGCAACGCCGTCCGCGACGCGGTGCAGCAGTGGGCGCGCGACAACCGCCTCGACGCGTACGAGCAGCGGTCCGGTCGCGGCTCACTCCGCCACCTCGTTGTGCGCGAAGCCCGCACGACGGGTTCCGCGCTCGTCGTCATCGTGACCGCGGATGCAGACCTTGCGGACCGCGATGGGTTCGTCCGTGCGCTGCGGCGATTCCCCGAGGTCCGCTCGATCCACTGGGCCGTCAACGACGGCGTCGCGGAAGTCACGAATCTGCCAACGACATTGCTCGCGGGCGAGGCGACGATCGACGAACGCGTCCTCGGTCTGGTCTTCGCCGTGGGACCGACGACGTTCATGCAGACGAATACGGCCATGGTCGAGCGGCTCTATAGCCTCGCGCTGGAGGACTGCGGCCTGCGTGGCGATGAGGTCGTGTTCGATCTGTATTCGGGTGTCGGGACGATCTCGCTCGCGCTCGCCCAGCGCGCGCGAAGCGTGTTCGGCATGGAGCTCTCGACCGCGTCGGTCGAGAGCGCGCGCCAGAACGCGGTGCGCAACGGTTTGACGAACGCGAGCTTCATCGCCGGCGACGTCGCCAAGCAGCTGCCGCTGCTGGTGGAGGCCGCCGGCCGTGCGCCCGACGTCGTCGTCGTGGATCCGCCGCGCGCGGGACTCGCGCCCAAAGCGCTGCGTCGCATCGCCGAGCTCTCGGCGCCGCGATTGGTCTACGTCTCCTGCAATCCGACGACCCTCGCCGGAGATGCGCGGCTGCTCGTGACGCACGGATACCGACTTGACGCGGCGCGACCGCTCGACCTGTTCCCCCAGACCCCACATGTCGAGACCGTGGCGCGTTTCAGCCGCTCCTGACGTGGGCTCCGGGCCGTACCGGCCCGGGCAGTACCTCCGGGGGAGGGGCCACGGTGACGACGACGCGCCTCGCGCGCCCGAACCTTTCTCTCCATGCGTGCCGTGGTGGTGGCCGCCCTGACCCTGACGCTGCTCGGCCTGGCCGGCCGTCCGGCATGGGCCTCGGTGGAGGTCTGGAACGCGCTGCGCGATTCGCTCGATGGCGCCGTCGCGGAGTTCGATGGCCACGCCGCGGTCGTCGTCAGCGGCGTCGACACCAACTTCCGCTATGCCAAGAACGACGACGCGGTCTTCCCATCGGCGAGCCTGTACAAGCTCGAGGTGATGGTCGAGGCCTACCGTCAGGTGACAGCGGGCCGGATCTCGCTCGACGACACGACGGTGACGGTCGTTTGGGACGACATGTCGGTGGATCCGTCTGACACGCTGCCCGGGACGACGTTGTCGGTGCGCGACGCGGTCGAACGCATGATCACGCTCTCGGACAACGGCCCGGCGCACGCGCTCATGCGCCTGCTCGATCCGCACAACGTGAACGCCACGACCCTGTCGGTGGGCCTGAAAGACACGCGGATCAACGCGGCGCTGCCGCCCGACGAGCAGCTCTCCGAGGACAACACCACTAGCGCCCGCGATATGGAGCGGCTGTTCGCCGGCCTCGCCACCGGCAAGATCGTCAGTCCCGATGCCAGCGCGGAGATGCTGGCGACCCTGTTCCGGCAGCAGATCAACGACCGTCTTCCGACCGGTCTGCCCGCCGATGCCGCGCTGGCGCACAAGACCGGTGACCTGATCGGGGTCTCGCACGATGCCGGGCTCCTGCTCACGCCCTTCGGACCGCGGGTCGTCGTGGTGCTGACCAGCGACTTCTCCGATTACGACGACGTGGCGCGGCTGATGGCCCGGGTCGCCACCGCCGCGTACACCAAGCCGATCGACAAGCTCGCGGCGAAGCTCGACACCGTGAGTGGGATCGCGGTCCGATCCGGCGAGCCGGTGAAGCTCCTGCTGACGGTGACCAACACCTCCACATTCACCTGGAACGCGAACGTCCACCTGGCGTCGCACTGGTTCGACGCCGGCGGCGGCCTGCTCGTGTGGGACGGGCCGCGGCTGGACCTGCCGCCGTTGGATCCCGGACAGTCGACGTTGCTCTTCGCCAGCGACGTGCCGCCGGCCGGCAGCGGCGTCTTCGTGATCAAGTGGGAAGTCGTCGAGGATGGCGTGGCCTGGTCCGGTGATACGGTCGCGACGAGAGTCATCCTCGGTGCCCCTTACTCGGCGATCGTCGCTCCCTAACCGACGCTACCGATGAAGTCGACCTGGAGCTTGATCAGGTCGACGACCGACAGCACCGACGCGGCTGTCGGCGGCTGCATGCCGAAGTCCTCGAACTTGAAGCTGGTCGTCGCCGTCGCGGTCACGGCGCCCGCCGCGCGCGTCACAGTGGCGTCCCAGCTGATCTCCTTGGTCACGCTCTTGATCTGCAGGTCGCCGACGAGCGTCGTCTTCCACTCGCCGCTCGCGGCCAGGAGCGGCGCGGGTAGACCGGTGATCTTCTTGGGCGTGAACGTCGCTGAGGGATACCGATTCGTTTGCAGCGTCGTGCGTTTGACGAAATCGTCACGCAGCGACTGATCGCTCTGCAGGACCGTGAGATCGACGACGATCTGCGAGCCGCTGGCGAAGGAGCCATCCGGGTGCAGCAGCAGATCGCCCTTCACCCCTTTGGTGACGAGCACGGCGTCCGAAGGCGCCGGCACCCGCGCGAGCTGCTCGCGCACGCGGACGGTGACCGTCGATCCGGCGGCGGCGCGCACTTGCAGCACGTCACCGCTGACGATGGCGTGGCTCGTCGTCGCCGTCGGCGAGGCCGTCGGGCTCGGACTGATGCTGGGCGCCGTCGCCGGCTGGGCCGTGCCGGCACAGCCCGCCGCGATGACGGTCAGTACGACCAGGACAATGCGCGGCACCCCAACCTCCTGCGCCGAGCTTCGGGTTAACCTCGCGGCGTGCTCATCCGCGAAGACCTCGGGACCGAGCTTGCGCGCGTCACTCGCATCCTCTCATACGCCGGCGCCCTCGCGGCGGAGGGGCGGATAACGGCACTTGCGGGCGAGGTCGTCTACATCGCGGCGCGCGAGGTGAGCAACGCCACCATGACGCCGCACGACATCGCCATCGTGCGGCTCGCGGATGCCGAGGCGCTTCGCGGTGAAGCGCCTGGCGACGTGGAGCGGTACCTCGCGGTCTACCGCCAGCGCCCGCTGGCGAAGTCGGTCGCGATGGCCGCCGACGGTTCGCTGGTGCACGGCCTGTCGCTGCTGGCGTGCGCCAAGGCAACGCTGCTGCGAGCCGATCCGGAAGATCGCTGGGAGCGCGCCGAGACGGACGCGGCCGCACATGGCGCATTCATCGGGCTCGTCGAGGGGTAGCCGATTCTCGCCCGACGATCCGGCGCAACCGCGTGATCTCTCGTGCGGTCGGTCCGCTGCGCTCGACACCCGGCACCTCGAGGATCCATGGCACGCGCGCGAGCTCCGGTACCCGCGCCAGCAAGCGCAGTCCGTGCGCGCCGATCCGGCCCTCGCCGGGATTGGCGTGTCGATCGCGCCGCGAGCCGCACGGCGTCGCCGAATCGTTGGCGTGCACGACCGCGACGCGCGCGGCGAGCTGCGCCTCTCGCAGCCGGACGGCGAACGCGGTGACGCCCGCGGCGCGCGACAGATCAGATCCGTTGGCGTGGGCGTGTGCGAGATCGATCGCGACCCGCGACGCGATCCCCCTCGCGGCGAGCGCGTCGAGCAGGTCGCGCAGCTCCGAGAGGTCCGCGCCGATCTGGCCGCCGGCGCCGACGCTGTTCTCGAGCACCAGACGGTCGCGTACGCGCGACCGTCGTGCGGCCTCTCGCAGCGCGTCGAGCACCTGAGCGCGCATCGCTTCGTAACCGCGCCCCTGGTGCGAACCGACGTGCAGCACCGCGCCCGAGAGGCCGGCGATGCGCGCCGCGCGCAACCCTCGCGCGACCATGTCGATCGAGCGTTCGAGATGCTCCGGGACGATCGAGGCCAGATTCACGAGATACGGCACGTGGACGAATGCGGGTAGCCGTTCGCGAGCGAGCGCGCGGCGCAGGCGCCGCAGCGCGGGTTCGTCGAGCGGAGTCCGGGGAAAGCGCCGTGGCTGATCGACCCAGACCTGGAGCGCCTCCGCGCCGATCGCCAGCGCCCGGTCGACGGCATGCTCGTACCCACCCGCCGCGGATACGTGCGCCCCGACTAGAGGATGCCGAGTCCCCGCAGTCCTTGCCACACCAGAACGATCGCCGATAGCGCGAGGAAGCCGGAGATCACCCGCCGGAAGATGGCGCTGTCGAGGCGGCGCCGCAGACGCATGCCCACGGCCAGCGTGACGAGCATCGGCGCGAGAGCCAGCAGGGCGATGCGCACGATCTCGCTGTCGTACTCGCCGAGGCGCCACAGGCCGAGCACCTGCACGGTGCCGAGGATCTGGAACAGCAGCGCCAGGGCGACGACAAAGTCGCGTGGGGCCAGGCGCAGCGCGTGGAAGTAGCCGGCGACGGCCGGCGAGGCGATGGATGTCGTGCCCATCAGCACCCCGCTGATCCCGCCGAGGACCGGCCCGAGCACGCGCACGCGGAGCGCGGCGGGGTCGTCGCCGAGGATTCGATCGCCGCGCGCCAGCACCAGCAGCACCAGCGCGGCGATCACCAGCGACAGCACATTCGGATCGATCCGCACGAGCAGGTTCAGGCCGACGAGAACGCCGGCGGCGCCGGCGAGCGCGATCGGCCAGATCGTACGCAGGACCGGAAACGCGTCGCGGCCCTCGATCAGGAGCAGCAGGTTGGTGACGAAGATGGGGATGCTCATGACCACGACCGCGGTCCGCGCGCCGAGAACGGTAGCCAGGATCGGCGTGGCGAAGAGCGGCAGGCCCATGCCGGTCACGCCCTTGGCGAGCCCGGCGAGCATGAGCGCGCCGACGAGCAGCAGGAGCTCGACGAAGCTCACGCGTCGCGCGCGCGACGGACACGTTCAGGCGTCAGCGGTAGCTCGCGGATGCGAGCGCCGCAGGCGACGAAGACGGCGTTCGCGATGGCGGCCGCGATCGGCACGGCGCCTGGTTCCCCGACCCCCGTGGATGCGGCGCTCGCGTCGCCGGCGACGGCGACGTCGATCTCGCCCGGCGCATCACGAAACGTCGCGATCGGATAAGTCTCCCAGCCGCTCGTGACGATGCGCGCGTCCTTGCGGCGGAGCTCCTCGAAGAGCGTCCACGACGCCGACTGCTGGATGCCGCCCTCGATCTGATTGCGCACGCCATCCGGGTTGAGGGTGAGGCCGGGATCGACAGCGGCCCACACCGCTAGCAGCCGGACGCGACCGGATGCATCGACCTCGACCTCCGCGACCTCGGCGATGTAGGTGCCGTGATAGATGGTCCCGGCGATCCCCAGTCCCTGGCGTTCGCCGCGCGTGTGTCCCCAACCGCTTCGCTCAGCGACCAGCTCGTAGACCGCGCGCAGACGTGGGTCGTCGATGTGTCGCAGGCGAAAGGCGAGGGGCTCCTGCCGCGACGCATGCGCGAGCTCGTCCATGAACGACTCGATCGCGAAGATGTTCTCCGACGCCGCGAGCGAGCGGAACGACGCCGTGCGGAGCGGCGTGGGCTCGATATGCAGCACGACGCGGGCGCGTGGGATCCGGTAGTGCGGCTCGGCGTTGCGCCCGGACGCCTCGGCGCCCCACCGCGGATCGAATCCGCCGCCGGTATGCACGTTGGTGTGCTCGTCGTAGCGCCACGCCGCGATCTGTCCGCTCGCATCGAGCGCGGCCGCGACCTCGAGGAACGCCTCCGGTCGGGTCGGTGCGAACGCGAACTCCTCCGCGCGAGTCCACTGCAGGTGCACCGGGCGGCCGGCGTACTTCGAGAGGATCGCCGCCTCGAGCGGTGCGTCGCCGCTCGAGTTCCGCCCGTATGTGCCGCTGGGCAACTGTGGGAGGACGCGGACGCTCTGCTCGTCGAGCCCCAGCGCCGTCGCGAGCTCCTCGCGCAGACCGAACGGCCGCTGCGTCCCGGCGTAGACGGTCGCCGCGTCGGCGCGGACGTCGGCAACGGCGGCGCTCGGACCGATCGGCGCGTTCGTGATCGGCGGCAGCGAGAAGCTCGCTTCGAGCCGCGTCGCACCGCCCGCGATCGCTTCGTCCACGCCGGCGTCCTCGCGGATCGGGATCGTCCACCGCTTGCCCTCGGCCGGTCTCTTCACGACCCAATCGACCTCGAACGCGTCCGCCGCGGCGCGAGCCTGCTCCTCACGCTCCGCAACGACGCCGACCAGATCGCCGTGACGCACGATCGCGACGACCCCAGCTATCGCCCGCGCGGCGGCGTCGTCAACCGCACGCGGTGCGGCACCGCGCACCGGCGGCCGCACGACGACGCCGTAGGCCATGTCAGGCAGGCGCACATCGGCCGTGTATCTTGCCCTGCCAGTGACGATGTCGCGCGCTTCCAGGCGCGGCATCGGCTTGCCGACGTAACGGCGCTCGGACGGATCGCGCGCCGGCACATCGTCGGGAATCCTTCCGCTGAGCGGCCGCTGGCGTACGAGGTCGGCATACGCGACCCGCATCCCGCCGTCGCACACGAACCCGTCGGCCGTCGAGAGCCGCTCCCGCGGCACGCGCAACGTTTCGCTGGCGCGAGCGATCAGCTGAGTCCGCGCGAAAGCCGCGGCGCGCCGGAGCACCGGCGATTCCTGCGCGACGGAGCGACTGCCGAACGTTCCGACGTCGAATGGCACCTGCGCGGTGTCACCGAGCACGACGGTCACGCGCTCGATGGGCACATCCAGCTCGTCCGCCACGAGCTGCGCGAACGCGGTGCGGATCCCCTGCCCGAACTCGATCTTTCCCGACAGCGCGACCACCGTGCCGTCGGGTTCGATCCGGATCCGGCGCTCGAGCACCTCCGGCTGTCTGCCGCCGGAGCTCACCGTCCCACCTCCGCCGCGCGTTTCACCGCGCGTATCGCGCGCCCGTACACGCCGCAGCGGCAGAGATGCATATCGAGCGCAGCGCGGATGTCGTCCTCGCTCGGATGCGGGATGCGCTCGAGCAGCGCGGCCGCGGACATGACCATCCCGCTCGTGCAATACCCGCATTGCATCGCGTCCTCCGCGATGAAGGCATCCTGCACCGGGTGCAGCCGCTCGCCCAGCGCCAGTCCCTCGACCGTGGTGATGGCCTGGGACGCCGCTTGCTCCACCGTTGTGAGACACGACGCGACCGCGCGGCCGTCCGCGAGCACGTAGCACGCGCCGCACTGGCCGGCGCCGCAGCCGTACCGCGTGCCGGTGAGGCCGAGGTTGTTGCGCAGGACCGAGAGCAACGTGGTGCTGCGCGGAACGTCGACGTGGCGCTCGATCCCGTTCACCGACAGACGGAAGTTCATCGCGCTGAGCGGTCCTCGAAGATGCCGCGCTCCGAGCGCCACACCGCCGGCAACGGCGCGATCCCCGGGTCCTCGCCGGGGTGGCCATCGAACCCGTGCTCGCGTGCGAGCTCGTTGCGATCGAGCCGCCTCGTCGCCGGGGGCGCTTCGGCGGGCTCGCCGATCGCGATCACGCCGAGAAGCTCTTCGTCGGCTGGGACAGCGAGCGCGGCGCGGGCGAGATCGTGCACCAGCTGCCGCACCAGGACCGCGCCGAGGGTGATCGCGGTCGCCTGAACCCACAGGTTCTCGGCCGCCAGCGAGGCGCCGATCAGGTGGGTCATCTCCCCGTGCACGTGCGGTCCGATCTTTTGCGGGTCGGCCGTGATGGCGATCACGACGGGCGCGGAGACGAGGTCGACGCGCGGTTCGCCGGACAGACCGAGATCTGCGTTGGCCTCTCGGGCGAGGTCGGCCGCGCGCTGCAGACGCTCGCGTACGGCGCGGTCGCGGACCACGATGAACCGCCAGGGCTGGAAATTACCCGCGGACGGCGCCCAACGCGCGGATTCGAGCAGAAGCGTGACGCGCGCGTCATCCAGCGGTGCGTCGGTGAAGCGCCGGACCGAACGCCGGCGCCGGATCGCGTCCGTGATATCGAGCTCGTCGCGCGGCGTCTGCGGCGGCGGCCAGTGGCTCGCGTTCCCGAACCGATCGACGAACGCGATCTGCTCCAGCGACTTGCGATGCAGCGCGGCCCGCCGCTCCTTGGTGTCGAGAGGCACCGGCCAACCCAGACAGAGCAGACCGATGAACGACCATGTGCGCGGGACATCCAGAAGCATCTTCGCTTTCTCCTCGATCCAGTGCGTGTACAGCACCGCGCCGAGCCCCTCGGCGTGTAGTTGCAGCTTCATGTTCTGGATCGCGGCGGCCGCCGCGACGAGGTGCCCGCCGCGATCGCCGGCGTAACCTCCGGAACGCGACGGGTCGGCAACGATCACATATTCGCGCACGCCGGTCGGACGGAACATCGCGACCCAGTACGAAGAGATGCGCTTCGACTCTTGCGCGATCGCCTGTAGCGCGGGCAGGGTCGCGCGGTCCGTCTCGGGCCGCAGCACGATGAGTCGCACCGGCTGCGCGTTCCCGGCGGAGGGCGCCCACCGCGCGGCGTCGATGATCCGCTCGAGCGTGTCGCGGGTGACGGGCGCGTCCGCGAACGTTCGTACAGTGCGGCGCTCGCGGATCACGTGCGAGGTCCGGAGATCGAGCGCGACGGTCACGACTCGAGTTTCTCCCGCATCCAGTCGGCCATCGCGGGACGGTACTTGTACGGGATGTTGTTGCAGACGTGGTTGCCCTCGGGATAGAGCAGCAGCGTCGCGTTCGGAGCCTCGCGCGCGATCCGCTCCGCCTGCTCCGCCGGGAAGAGACGATCCCTCGCGCCGTGGATCACCAGCAGCGGCTGCTTCACGTCGGCGAGCACCCCGTGGAGGGTCAAGGCCTTCGCCCTCTCGAACGCCTCGTCCTCGTCGCGCGACCAGGTATAGAAGAGGTAGCCACCTTTGGTCAGCGGATTGAGCGCCGCCCAGCATTCGGCGAGATCGTACGGGCCGGCGAGCGCGACGATGGCTTTGAGTCGCTTCTCCTTCGCGGCGGCCCGCGGACCGTAGATCCCGCCCATGGAGATGCCCATGAGGCCAACCCGCCTCAGGTCGACGCCGCGATCGCGCACTGCGAGACCATCGAGCAGCGGAGCGATCACGGTGTCCCAGTTCGCGCGGATCGGGAAGCGTGGCGCGTTCTCGCCCTGACCCGGGCCGTCGATCGCCAGCGTGGCCATATCGCGACGGAGGAACTCCTCCTCGATCGTGAAGAGCTCCTCCTTCACCGAATCCAATCCGGGCACGAGGAGCACCAGCGGCGGACGCGAGCGGCCCGCCGGCCGGCGCAGGATCCCCGGAATCACCGCACCCTCGAAGGCGACCTCGATCCGTTCCCCCGCCGGGTCCAGCCTCGGGAGCGCCAACGCGTATGTCGCCACCGTCAGATCGCGAAGCCGATCGTGAAGCGTGCGGTCCTCGAACCACAGGAACTTCCCGAGGTGGTAGGACCAGGCCGCGCGCTGGTACGCCGCCGTGGCGGTGAGGGTGCGCCGCGCGGTCGCGGCTTCATCGGCCAGTGCTTTGTGCATGTCGCCGACACGCTGCCACGCTGGTGCCCATTCTCGCCAGTCGGTCGTCTCGGCGAGCACGCGTTCGAAGTCATTGACGTCGATCCCGTTCGCGACGAAGCGCGGCTTCCAGTGCGACGCCGCGAGCTGCACGCGGTTGGCCTCGTCAACGGCCGACACGCGGACGCTCCCGGAACTTGTCGTACTCGCCGCACCAGGTATCCAGGCCGCGGCGCCCGTAGGACACGTTCACGTGCCGAGCTCGCGCACGATCGACTCCAGGAAACGCGCGGCGTCGGCGCCATCCGCCACGCGATGATCGACCGAGAGCGTGAGCGTCGCGACCTTGCGGATCGCCAGCGCGCCGTCGCGCGCCACGACGCGATCGGCGACGCGCCCGACGGCGAGGATCGCCGGTTCCGGAGGGTTCACCAGCGCGGTGAACGTATCGACGCCGAGCGTGCCCAGGTTCGAGACCGTGAGCGTCGCGTCGCCGAGCGCATCCGCGGGCAGCCTTCCATCGCGCGCACCTGCTTCCAGCGTCTCGCGCTCGCGGCGGAGCGAGGCGAGATCCTTTCGGTCGGCGTCGCGGATGACCGGGACGATGAGTCCGGCGTCGAGCGCTACCGCCACACCGACGTGCGCGCGGTCGCTCGTGACAGTCGCGTCGCCGTCGAATCGCGAGCGGAAACGCGGATGCTCGCGCAGCGCCTTGGCACACGCGGCAACGATCACGTCCGTATACGAGACCGCCATCTCCCGGCGCCGCGAGTCGGCCGCGGTCATGTCGACGTCGCGCGAGATCGCGAACTGCGGCACCTCGCGGTTCGAACGCGACATCGCTTCGGCGACCGCCCGGCGCATCCGGGTCAGCGGCTCGCGTCGCTCCGCTAGCACGGCGCTCGTCGCCACGGCGTCGACGTCTTCGATCTGGATGCGACCGCCCGGCCCGGTGCCGCGCAGTGCCGCGATATCGACGCCGAGCTCTAGCGCGCGCTTCTTTGCCGCTGGACTTGCTTTGACACGGTCACTGTCCTGGATCTGCTCGCGGGTAGGCAGCGCCGCGGCCGGAGCCTCGGGCTCAGTGATCAGCGCCGCGACGCTCGCGCGCTCCGGTATCGGTTCGTCCGCGCTGTCGGCGATGAACGCGATAACCTGCGCCACAGGCGCGTAGTCGCCCTCGCTCAGGAGCAGCTTGCGCACGATGCCGGACGCCGGCGCCTCGACTTCCATCGTGGCCTTGTCCGTCTCGACCTCGAAGAGCACGTCGCCCGCGGCCACGCGGTCGCCCTCGCGCTTGCGCCATGCGACCAGCCGGCCCTCCTCCATCGTCAGCCCGAGTTTCGGAAGGATCACCGGCGTCACGCTCAACCGACGAGCCCCTTGGCGGCGTGGACGATGTCGTCGACCTGCGGCACGACGCTCTTCTCGAGATGCTGTGCGTACGGGATCGGCGTCTCCAGTCCCGCGAGCCGCTTCGGCGGCGCGTCGAGATCGTCGAAGGCTTCTTCCGCCACCAGCGAGGCGATTTCGGCGCCGTAGCCGGCGCGCTTGACGGCCTCGTGGACGACCAGGAGTCGATGCGTCTTGCGGACCGAGCGCAGGATCGTCTCGCGGTCGAGCGGCACGAGGGTGCGGACATCGATGACCTCGGCGGCGATGCCCTCGTCCGCGAGCTTCGCGGCCGCGTCGAGCGAGAAGAGCACCTCGCGGGACCACGTCACGATCGTGAGGTCGGATCCCTCGCGCTTGACGTCGGCGACGCCGAGCGGCACGACGTGCTCGCCGGTCGGCACTTCGCCCTTGGTGCGGTAGAGGAGCTTGTGCTCGATGAAGATCACCGGGTTGTCGTCGCGAATCGCGGCGGCGAGGAGACCTTTCGCGTCGGCGGGCGTCGATGGCATGACGACCTTCAAGCCCGCGACGTGCGCGACCCAGGCCTCGAGCGACTTCGAATGCTGCGCGGCGTTCCCGCGTCCCGAGCCACCCTGGGTGCGCAGCACCATCGGCACGCGCGCCTGGCCACCGAACATGAACCGGTTCTGCGCCGCCTGGTTCACGATCTGATCCATGGCGAGCCCCATGAAGTCGACGTACATGAGCTCGACGACGGGACGCAGGCCGGTGAGCGCGGCGCCGACGGCCATCCCGACGATGCCGTTCTCGCTGATGGGAGTGTTCTTGACGCGATCCTTGCCAAACTCCTTGAGCAGCCCCGCGGTCACCTGGAATGCGCCGCCGTGCGCGGCGATGTCCTCGCCGAAGATGACGACGCGTTCGTCGCGTCTCAGCTCCTGACGGAGCGCGTCGCCGAGCGCCTCGGCGTAGAACATCTCGCGAGTCGCCGACGGAGCTTCCTTAAGTTGCATACACGTCCTCCGGAAGCGTGATCGGCGACGCGGGCGGGCTGGCCTCCGCGAACTTCACTCCCCGCTCGACCGCCGCGTCGACCTCCGTGTCGATGCGATCGAAATCGGCCGGGCTCGCCAGCTTCTCCGTGAGGATCCAGTCGCGGGCGATGGCGAGCGGGTCGCGTTTCGCGCGCCACTCCTCGATCTCCTCCTTGCTGCGATACACCTGTGGATCGCCGTAGTAGTGGCCGCCGTAGCGGTACGTGTCCATCACCAGCAGCGTCGGCCCGTCGCCGCGGCGCGCCCGCGCGACCGCCTCGCCGCCCGCACGATACGTCTCGCGCACGTCCTGGCCGTTCACCGTCACGCCCGGCATGCCATATCCCGCGGCGCGCGTCGCGATGTCCTCCACCGCGAACGCGTCGCGCACCGGGTTCGTCTCGGCGTACTGATTGTTCTCGAGCACGAACACGACCGGTAAGGCCCAGATCGCGGCGAGGTTGAGGCCTTCGTGGAACGTGCCCTGGTTCGCGCCGCCGTCGCCGAAGTACGACACCGCAACGCGATCGGTCTTCGTCTGCTTCGCGGTTAGCGCGGCACCGACGGCGATCGGGATGCCGCCACCAACGATGCCGTTCGCGCCAAGGTTCCCCTTGGACGTGTCGGCGATGTGCATCGACCCGCCACGGCCTCGGCAGTATCCCGTTTCTCTCCCAAGCAGCTCGGCGAACATCTTTCCGAGATCGGCACGCTTCGCGATGCAGTGGCCGTGACCGCGGTGCGTAGAGGTGATCCAATCGTCGTCGCGAAGATGCGCTGAGACGCCCGCCGCGACGGCCTCCTGGCCGGAGTAGTTGTGGATGGTGCCCCAGATCTTGTTCTCGCCGAATAGCTGCTCGGCGCGTTGCTCGAAACGGCGGATCGTTCCCATGACGCGATAGAGCTCGAGCGCAGTGTCGCGAGCGATGTTCATGTCGGCCTCCTCACGGTTCGAGCATCACCCGGATCGCGCCCTCGCGTCGCTCGCGGAACGTCTGCCACGCCTCGGCGAACCGCTCGAGCGCGAAGTGGTGCGTCGTGAGCGCGCGCACGTCGACGAGCCCGCGCGCGAGAAGCGCGAGCGCCCGACCCGACACGCCCATCGGATTAGCGACAGAGCCGAGGACGTCAAGATGACCGCGCACAATGGTCGAGAGGTCGACGCCCGAAAGCTCGACGCCGGTGCCGGTCGACCCGCCCAGCACCACGCGCCCGCCTCGCCTCGCCGTCGCGATCGCCTCGCGCGCGGCCTCGGCAGTCCCGGCGAATTCGACGACGAGGTCGGCCGTCCCCGCAAGCGTCGAGACGTCCTTCTCATCCGCGATGGCGTCCGCGAACGGCTTCGCGCGCTCGAGCCGCGCCCCGCGGCCGACAACGGTGACGCACGCCGCGCCGAGCGCTCGCGCAAGCTGCGCGGTGCAGAGCCCGATCGCACCGGATCCGAACACAACGACGCGCTCGCCCGCCTTAAGCCGTCCGCGCTCTAGCGCCCACAGCGAGACTCCGAGGTTGTCGGTCCACGCGCCCTCCCTGGTGTTCACGTTCGCGGGCAAGGGATGCACGGCCGCCAGCGGAACGCTCGCGTATTCGGCCAGACCACCCGGGACCGTGAAGCCGATGTGCGCGTGTCCCCGCTCCGGATGTCCGTAGTTGAGGCAGAGGTTGTAAAGACCCTCGCGGCAGCGGTCGCATGATCCGCAGCCCACGTGGACCTCAATGCCGACGTGCGCGCCGAGGGGCAGCGACGTCACGCCCTCACCGAGCCCGACGACGTGCCCGGCGAACTCGTGACCCGGCACGTGGGGGAATTTCGTGCCGGCGAACTTTCCGGCGAGCACTTTCGCGTCCGTCGCGCAGATCATTGACGCCTGGACTCGGATGAGGACGTGGCCGCGCGGCGGCCGCGGCACGTCGACGTCGGTGACCTCGAACTCGTTCGGCTTCGGGAACAGGACTGCGCGCATCCGCGCCGGGACGCTCACGGGACGCGCTCCCAGATGGAGTCGAACTCGAGCGGCGCCGCGCGCAGGAGCGTCGCCACGGGACAGCAGCGCTCGACCACCTCTCGCAATCGCTCGACGCGCTCGGCGCCATCCGGCGTGCGCAGGCGTGCCCGCACGACCACACGTAGGAAGTGCGCTGGCACGTCGGCGGCGCCTTTCCGTCCCCGCACGTCGATGACGCCCTCCGCGGCGATCTCGAACGCGTCGACGCGCAGGCGCATCCGCTCGGCGACCCGTTTCATGGTGACCGCCTCGCACGCGCAGAGGCCGGAGAGGACGAGCTGGAGCGGAGTCGGTCCCGCATCCTTCCCTTCACGCGTCGGCGGCTCGTCGGCGATGAAGTGGTGCCGCCCGGCCTGCAGGTCGGTCCGCATGTCGCCGGCCCACGTGCCGTGGACGCGGATCGTCGACAGCTCCGGCGTCCCCGCCTTTCCCGCGAGCGTTTCGCGGGCCGTCGCGGTCACGGGTGCGGGTCCCCGGGGAAGTGGTCGATGTAGACGACCTGCTCGAACGGCAGGCGTTCACCGTCCTTCTCCTCCGCGGCGTAGCCGCAGGTAAAGGTTCCCAAGAACGTCCAGCGCAGCGGCACGTTCAGGATGCGTTTCGCTTTCTCGGTGATCCAGTGCTGCACGAACACCGCGCCGAGCCCGAGCGAGTGTGCCCGGAGCCACATGGCGTAGATCGACATCGCCGCGGCCCACTCGAACCCGTTGTCGTAGTGGACGTTCGTCAGGCTCTTGGCGGGATCGGAGCACACCGCGATGACCGTCGGCGTGATGAGGTCGTTCACGAGCGCCGATTTGCCGCCCGACCGGAACTGCGCGTCCCAGTAGGCCGACAGGTCCTTGGATTCGCGCGCCAGCGCCTGCAGCTCGTCCTTGAGCTTGCGGTCCTTGACCCAGATGAATCGCGCCGGCTGCAGGTTCGCCGGAGAAGGCGCCCAGCGGCCGGCCTCGAGGATCTCGCGGACGAGATCGTCGGGCACGGCGCGCTCCGCGAACTTGCGGATCGCGCGCCGCGTACGCATCACCTCGGCGAGGTCCACGCGGCCTTCGGTCCGAACGTTGGTCACGGCTCGACGATCACTTTGAGCGCTCCATCGATCCGCTGGTTGAAGGTGCGCAGCGCCTCGCCGAACCGGCGGAGCGCGAAGTGGTGCGTGATCAGCTTCGCGGCCGGGATGCGCCCGTCGGCTATCAGCGGCATGACCTCCTCCATGGTGTTGCGGTTCGCGCGTACGCCGTAGAGATCGAGCTCTTCGAGCACGATCTTCTGGAATTCGATCTGCGACGGCTCTTTCGGGATGCCAGTGAACGCGACCCGTCCGCCCTTGCGGACCATCAGGATCGCCTGCCGCACCGAGTCCTTCGTCCCGGCGGAGTCGACAGCGACATCGGCGCCACGGTCATCGGTCATGGCGCGCACGCGCGCGACCGGATCGCCGTCGTGGTAGTCGACGGTCTCGAAGCCGAGCTCGCGAGCGCGATCGAGCCGCTTTCCGCCGCCGACCACGATGCAGCGCGCCGCGCCGAGAGCGCGGGCGCACATCGCGGTGAGCAGGCCGATACCTCCGGAGCCGACAGCGACGAAGACGTCCGCCGGTTCGATGCCGGGTCGCTTCACCGAGTGGAGCGCGATGGAGGCCGTGTCGCACAACGCGGCGACGTCGAATGGCATCGCAGCGGGGATCGGGAACACCGCCTTGATGGTGTGCACGACGTAGTCGGCATAGGCCCCCTGCGTGTAGTGGCCGTACTGGCGGTGGCCGAGATCCTCGCGACCGTAGTTGAAGCAGAGGTTGTAGCGGCCCGTGCGGCACATGCGGCAATAGCCGCAACCGGAGTGCGACGTGCCCGCGATGCGTGTGCCTGGCACGAAGCCAAAGCGCTTCGCCACCTCGCCGGCGTCGACGACCTCACCGGCCCACTCGTGCCCAGGGGTGAAGGGATACGCGCGCGGCCAGCGTCCCTTGAAAGTGCCTTCGACGATCTCGGCATCGGTGCCGCAGATCGCGATCGCGTGGACGCGCGCCAGGATCTCGTTCGCGCCGGGGCGTGGGATCGGAATGCTCCGAATCTCGAATTCGTGCGGCGCCGTGAGCACGAGCGCCTGCATCTCGCCGGTCTTAGGCGGCGCGGCGACGGCGCTCATGGCAAAAACGCCACCACGCGACAGATGCAACCCTCGCCGCCGACCCAGCGCCAGGGGAACGCGCCGACGTCGACGCGCTTCCCCGCGACCTCGGCGAGCTCGCCGCCGAGGTTCTCCAGCATCGGGATGTTCGCTTTGGCCATGTGGTAGTGGATGTGCTCGAAGTCCTTCATCGGAAGCGTCTCGTCGATCGCCTTGCCGGTTTGCGTCTCGTACTCCTTCACCAGATCGGGACGGAAATACCGCACGCGGACGTACAGCGAGTGGTCCATCGATGCGAGATCGGCGCCGATCATGCGGATGCCCTTGTCGACGAGCCAGTCACAGACTTCGGGCTGGGGACCGGGGTGTCGGTCGAAGTAGGTCACGTCGTCGCGTGTCGACTTCGTCCAGTTGTACCGGTCCCAGCCCGTATAGAGGATCACCACGTCGCCGGCTCGGACGTGCTCGCCGCGCGGGAGACAGCCTTCGATGTCCTTCCGCGTGTAGTGCGCCCAGGGCTTGGTGATCGGGCGGAGGTCGACGATCAGCGCACTGCCGTACAGCTCCTGGATAGGGATCTGACCCAGATCCTTTCCGGTGGGCCAGTAGTGGCTCGGGGCATCGATGTGCGTCCCCGTATGCATGTTCGTGCGCACGAGCACAGTGCTCTTGCCGTCGCGATGGTGCGTCGTGATGTCCGTGACCTGGATCGCCTCGAACTGGGGCCAGGTCGGCATCCGGTCGCCCCAAGCCTGCGTGAGGTCGACGAGCTTCATCGGTCGTAAGCCGAATTCATCAGTACGGGAAGTCCTTCTTGCCGAGTTGCGCGACGACCTTGGACGCGATCGTCAGGTCGACCACGTCCGCGAAAGTCAGGTCCTTCTTGATCTTTCCGAAGTCCTTCTCGCTCTTGATCGTGCCCTCGATATTCGCTTTCGGCACGCCCTCGTTCTGCGGCCAGGCTTTGGCCTTCACGAGGGCGTCGAACGTGTCCGCGACGACGTCCTGCGGCTCCTGGGTGAACTTCACCCCGACGTCGATGATCTTCTGGCGGTTCGCCGGGTCGTACATCGCGCGGTTCGCCTTCATGAGGGCGCGGACGATGCACTCGGTCGTCGCTGGATCGTCCTTTAAGGTCTGCGTCGGCACGACATAGACCGAGTACTGGTAGTCCGTGAGGACCTCCCACATGTTCGTGAGCACGTGGATATTCGGATTCTGCTTCGAAGCGTTCTTCACCTGGTCGATGTGGAGCACCGCGGTATCGGTCGCTCCGCTCGTGAGCTGCTGGACGCGGCCGGCGGTCGTTGTCTGTACGAAGGTGACGTCTTTGTCGGAGATGCCAGCGGTCTTGAGCACGATGCGCGTCATAACATCGGCGAAGCCGCCCGGCTCTTGCACGCCCATCTTCTTGCCCTTCAGGTCGGCAAGAGTCTTGACGTTGGGGCCAACCGCGAAGGACACGTCGACGTTGGGCGCGTACGAGTACACGACCTTCACCTCGGCGCCGTTCGCGATGGCATCGATCACTGGCTCGGACGACGTGCCCGCGAGGTCGATCGCGCCCGAGGCCGAGGCGCGGAGCGAGCCGACGCCGCCTTCGAAGCGGATGAGCTCGACGGTCAGGTTTTCGTCCTTGAAGTAGCCGAACTCATTCGCGACGTACGGCGTCAGGTGCACGACGTTCGGCGGCGTGACCGGCACGGCGATGGTGATCTTTTTCGATTGGCACGTCGCCTTCGCTGCGGCGCTCGGCGACGGCGACGTTCCACCTGCGGGCGTAGCCCCGCCGCCGCAGGCCGAGACGAGCAACGCGGTGACCATTCCCAGCGCGAGCACGCGTAGAGATCGCATGTGGTTACCCCTCCTGCTATTGCTCACGTCGCAGCCACGGTGCGACGCGGCCCTCGATCCATTGCACGAAGCTCATCAGAAGGATGCCCATCGCGGACACCACGACGACCGGCACGAACATGCGGTCGATGCGGAAGACGTTCTCGTACGCGATGATCAAATATCCGAGGCCGACGAGGCCGATGAGGAACTCCGCGACGATCATCCCGATCAGTCCTCGTCCGATCGCAAGGCGCACGCCGGCGAGGACGAACGGCGTCGCGGAGGGCAGGATCACGTCGGTCCACAGCCGCCGCTCGCTGGACGAGAAGGCGCGCGCGACCTCGAGCAGCGATTGATCCACGTTGCGCACGCCCTGCTGCGTGTTGATGAGGATCGGGAAGATCGCGAACAACGCGACGGTCGCGATCCGTGGCTCGTCGCCCATCGCCGCGCGACCGAAGGCGACCGAGATGAGCGGGACGAGCGCGACGGACGGAGTCGAGTAGAGCGCGCCGACGATCGGATCGATCGCGTTGTAAATGAAGCGGTTGCGGCCCGAGGCGACGCCAATGAGGATTCCCGCGACCAGCGCGATCGCCATGCCCGCCGCGAATTCACGCAGGCTCTGGCCGAACGCCTCCTGCAGCTCTCCCGTACCGACGAGCTCGAAGAACGCGCGGAAGATCGCGGACGGCGGCCGCAGGATCAGTGGATTCAGCCGCGGTCCCGCGAACTCCCACAGTCCGAGCACGAGGGCCACGGAACCGAGGCGCACGGCCCAATCGGAGAGATGCAGGCGTCCGGCGCGACGGCGCGCCACGACGGCGGAGGCCGCTGTCGCCTGCGCTTCTCGAATCGTCATGCGACCGCCCGCTCTCGCAGCAGCCTCCAGCAGTGATCCCGGAGTTCGACGAAGCGCGGGTGCGCGACGACGCTCGCGACGGTGCGAGGCCGCGGTATGTCGACCGTCATGATCTCGCGCACGCGTGCCGGCCGCGCCGAGAGCACGACGATGCGATCGCCGATCGCGATCGCCTCTTCGATCGAATGCGTGATGAAGACCATCGTGCGCGGGTGCCCCTGATAGATGTGCAGGAGCTCGTCCTGGAGGATCTCGCGGGTCTGCGCATCCAGCGAGCCGAACGGCTCATCCATCAGCAAGATCTCCGGCTCCATCGACAGCGCGCGGGCGAGACCGACGCGCTGCTGCATACCGCCCGATAGCTGATACGGATAGGCGCGCTCGAAGCCGTTGAGGCCGACCATGTCGGTGTACCTGCTGACCCGCTCATCGAGCGTCGCCCTCGGCGTGCCCGCAAGCGCCAGTCCGTAGCCGACGTTCTCGCGCACGCGCATCCACGGCATCAGGCCGAAGTGTTGGAACACCATCGCGACGTTTCGGCGCGGTGACGTGACGGAGCTGCCGTCGATGGCGATCCGGCCGGCGTCGAGACCGACGAGCCCGTGCATGCAGCGCAGCAGCGTCGTCTTGCCGCAGCCTGAGGGTCCGAGGATGCAGACCGCTTCGCGATCGCGCACGGCGAGCTCGAGACCCTCGAACACCGTGACCGAACCGGCGCTGTAGCGCTTCGTCGCGTGCTCCACCGCGATCCGCACGATGACGCTCATGCCACGCCCGCTGCGCTTGATGCGCGCGCCGTCGATGCCCGCACCGCGAGGGTCGCGGGGAGGACCAGATGCGACTCCGGGATCGGGTCGCCTCCGAGCCGCGCGATGAGAAGTCTCGCCGCGGCCGCTCCCATCTCGTACTGCGGCACGTGCACCGTGGTCAGCGGCGGCTCCAGGAGCTCGGCCTGGCGAATGTCGTTGAACCCAACCACAGAGACGTCCTCGGGCACTCGCAGGCGCGCGTCGCGTATGGCGCGGAGCGCGCCGACGGCGATGAGGTCGTTCGCGCCGAAAATCGCCGTCGGTCGCCGGCCGAGCGCGAGGAGCACTCGCGCGCAGCGGTAGCCCTCCTCCTCGGAGAACGCGGTCGCCTCGATCCATAGCGCCGCATCGGCGGCCAGTCCGTGGCGCCCGATGGCCAAACGGGCGCCCTCGGCTCGTTCGAGGCCGGTGGTCGTGCTCTGCGGACCAGCGATGTGGCCGACGCGTCGATGACCGAGCGCGGCGAGATGCCCGACCGCTTCAGCCGCCGACCGGCGGTTGTCGACGGTGACCGTGAGCTCTGCGCCACGCGCGCTGCGGTTCACGAGCACGAACGGGAAGCGCTCGCGTCGCAGTCTCGTGATGACGGCGTCGGACATCCGCGACGACGCGATGAGCAGGCCGTCCACCTGGCGCTGGCGTAACACGCGGAGGTACGTGGCTTCGCGCTCCGGCACGTCTTCGGTGTTGCAGAGCACCAGCGCGTAGCCGCACGACAGCGCGACATCTTCCGCGCCGCGGATGATCGGGGGAAAGAAGGGGTTGGCGATGTCGGGAACGAGCATCCCGAGCGTGAGGGTCCGCTGGAGCCGCAGGCTTCGCGCCACCGCCGAGGGGCGGTAGTCCAGCCGGCGAGCCGCGCGCACCACGCGTTTACGCGTCTCGTCGCGCAGCACCGCGCCGTCGTTCAAGGCGCGCGACACCGTGGAGGGATGGACCCGCGCCGCGCGCGCCACGTCCGCGATCGTCCGCCGTGGCTGGTGCGCCGCCCGCCGCACGGAAATCGATTGCACGGCACGCCGCGCGGGTTGTCAAATGCGTCGCGCGATGCGGAACAGCGGGGAGCGCCTGAGAATCGGCCGGATGGGCGGGCTTCCGCGTGCGCTCGAGCAACGAGGTCTCGAGCTCGTCGGGCACAGCGACCTCGACGGCAAGGGCGACGGCATGCAGATCATGCGGAACGGCGACGTCCTCTATGTCGGCCACATGGGCGATTTCGGCGTCGGCACGAGCGTCGTCGACATCGCCGCTCCGAGTCGCCCGCGCGTGCTGCGACAGATCCCCGTGCCGAAGGGCACCCACTCGCACAAAGTCCAGCTAGCGGATGGTCTTCTCCTCGCCAATCACGAGCAGTACCCGTATCGCGTCGGCGTTCCCCAGAGCGCCGGGCTTCTCGTCTACGACGTGTCGCACGCGACCGACCCGCGACGGATCGGCTTCCTGCCGATCGACGGACTCGGGGTGCATCGGATCTGGTACGCCGGCGGCCGGTACGCGTACGCCTCGGCGCGCGAAAACGGCTTTCGCAACCGCTGCCTCATCGTCGTCGACCTCGCGGATCCGTCGCGGCCGCGTCTCGCCTCGCGCTGGTGGTGGCCCGGCCAGCGAGATGGCGACGCCGAGAGGCTGCCGGACGACAGTGATGTCGGCGCGCACCACGTCATCGTGACAGGCGAGCGCGCCTATGGCGGCTACTTCGATGCTGGGGTCGTGGTGTATCGCGTGACGGCGAACGGCTCGCTCGAGCTGCTGTCGTCGCTGTCCTGGGCGCAGCGCTCGGGCGGCCATCCGCACACGCACACCGCATTGCCGCTCGGCCGACGGAACCTGCTCGTCGTGACCGACGAGGCGATCGAGCCTAACTGCGAGGGCGCGCGCAAAGACGTGCACCTCGTCGACGTCGCGGACGAGTTCCATCCGAAGGAGGTGTCGCGCTTCCCGGTGCCCGAAGGCGATTACTGCTCGCGCGGGCTCCGGTTCGGCCCGCACAACGTGCACGAGAATCGTCCCGGCACGTTCCAAAGCGATCGCATCGTGTACGTGACCTACTTCAATGCCGGTCTTCGCGTCTACGACACCGCGGATCCGCTACACGCGAAGGAGATCGCCGCATACGTGCCCGAGCCACCGCCGGGGCAGCCGGCCATCCAATTCAACGACGTGCTGGTGGACGCGGACGGACTGATTTTCGTGACGGATCGTGTGCGCGGCGGGCTCTACATCCTCCGCACTACGTGAACTACCCGGCCTCTTGCGCGAGCCCGTCGTTGGCCGACGAGTCGATCGGCACGGCGACGATCGTCGGCTCGTCGAGATCGAGCGCGCGGCGAAGGGTCGGCTCCAAGTCTTCGGCGCGCTCGATCGCGAATCCGGCGATGCCAAACGCGCGCGCCAGGGCGACGAAGTCAGGGTTGCCGAACTCCGTTCCGAAGGTGCGCCCGAAAAGGCGGCGCTCATTCACCTCGATGACGCCGAGCTTCCCGTCGACGAGGACGACGCACACGATCGCCGTGCCGATGCGCTTCGCGGTCTCTAGCTCCTGCACGTTCATCAGGAACCCGCCATCGCCGCTGAACGCGACGACCTTGCGCTCGGGCCGGACGAGCTTCGCCGCGATCGCGCCCGGGAGCGCGATGCCCATCGAGGCCAGCCCGTTCGAGATCACGACGGTGTTCGGTCGCGTCGCGTGAAAGAGCCGCGCCAGCCAAACTTTATGCGCGCCGACATCGCTGACGATGACGTCCTCCGCGCCCACGGCCGCTCGTAGGGCGTGCACCACGTACTCGGGGGCGAGGGGGAATCGCGGCGCGTGATACGTCCGCGTGCCGCGCCGTACGGCCGGCCGGCGTGCCGGCAGCTTCGGGCCGAGCGCCAGCAAAGCCTGGTCGATCTCGCCGACCACTTCGACCTTCGGCTGGTAGTGCCCGTCGAGCTCCGCCGCGGTGCTGTCGACGTGCACGACGGTCTTGTCCTTCTTCGGATTCCACAGCGCCGGCGCCCACTCCACCAGGTCGTAGCCGACGGCCACCACGACGTCCGCCTGTGCGAGCTCTGGTATGAGCGAGAGGTCGGCGCCGGGACGCTGCAGGCCGACCGGACCGAGATCGAGGTCGCCCTCGAGCGCGCCCTTGGCCATGAACGTATGTACCGCAGCGATGCCGCTTCGCGCGACGAACTCACGCAGCGCGGCCACGGTGCCGTGGCCCGCCGCGTCTCGCCGCGTGACGCCGTTGCCGACCAGAAGGATCGGCAAGCGCGCGTTGGCGATGATCTCCGCCGCGCGCTCGATCGTTTCCGGCTGTGGCTCGGGATATGACGTGCGCCGTACCTCCAGCGGCTGCGCCGTCACGTCCTGGCCGGCGACGTCCTCGGGGAGTTCGATGTGCGTTGCGCCCGGCTTCTCCAGCCGTGCCAGGCGGAACGCCTTGCGCACGATCTCGGGGATCGACTCCGCGATCTGCACGCGCGCCGTCCATTTCGTGACGGGGTCGAACATGCGGACGACGTCGACGTACTGGTGCGATTCCTTGTGCACGCGCTCCAGACCCGCCTGGCCGGTGATCGCAACGAGCGGCGCACGGTCAAGTGTCGCGTCGGCGACGCCGGTGAGCAGATTCGTCGCGCCCGGTCCGAGCGTGGCGAGGCACACGCCGGGATAGGTCGAGAGCCTGCCGTAGACATCGGCCATGAAGGCAGCGGCCTGCTCGTGGCGCGTCAGGATGAAGGTGATTTTGTCGCTGTCGTCGAGCGCGGCGTTGAGCGCCAGCGTCTCTTCGCCCGGAATGCCGAACACGTGACGCACGCCCTCGTTCTCCAGACAGCGAACGAGAAGCTGCGCGGCATTCATCAACGGGACATTCTCATTCTGACAGCGAACCGGCGCGCGCGGCAGACTGTTCGCGCGCTGTGCCGCCGCCCATTATTCGGCGCCGTGGCGGATCAGCGGAACGCGCTGGCGCACGTGCTGTGGATCGGCGGCGGGTCGTGCGTCGGGAAGACGACCCTCAGCCGGCTCCTGGCCGGGAAGTACGACCTCAAGATCTACAACCTCGATTGGCACCACGTGCGCGAGCACCGGCAGCGGCCCGGCCCGCACGTCACGCAATGGGAACGCTGGAGCATGGACGAACGCTGGGTGCTGCCCAGCGTGCCGGAGCTGCTGGAGCGAACGGTCGCGATCTGGGAGGAACAGTTCGCACTCGTGCTCCAGGACCTGCTCGCGCTGCCGACGACTCGCCCGATCGTCGCCGAAGGCCCGGGCGCCTTTCCGTGGTGCGTCGCCCCGCTGCTTCGCTCGCGCGAGCAGGCCGTCTTCCTGGTGCCGACTGCGGCCGTGCGCGATCGCGTTCGTGCCGCGCGCGAGCATGGCGCCTCGAGATTCGATAACCAGACGAGCGATCCCGATCGAGCCCGCTCCAACCTGCGCCAGCGCGACCTTCTGTTGAACGCGCGGCTCGTCGCCGCCTGCCAGGCCCTCGGCCTCCGCTGGATCGACGTCGACGAAGGACTCGCGCTCGACGCGACGCTGTCGCTTGTCGAAGAGCACTTCCGTTCGCACCTGCCGCTCACCCTGAACGTCTAGCCGACTCGCGTTAGTCCGACAGATCGAGCACGATCCAGCGCGGCTCGGCGCGCACGCCCAGCTGCTCGCTACCGAAGGCGTCGGCCCTCGAGGGAGCGCCGGTCGGACGAAGCACCGAGAGCAGCAATCGACCGTTCGCCACGTCGTAACGAGCCTGACCCCAGCGGTCGAGCAACGAGCCCACCGCCCACGTTCCGGGGCCGGTACGAAGGCTCCAGGTGTCGCGGCGAATCCGCTCACACGCTGCGGCGTCATATGGCACCAGCATCAGCGGGTCGAGGCTGGCGCTATCGACGATCGTTCCGGTCAGGTCGTGGAAATGGATCTCGCTCGGCGCATGCACACCGCTCCGGCTCAGTGCGAACCAGATCCGGCCCGACGGCAGCCAGCCGACATGCGCGAACTCGTACTCCGGCGCCGGCCAGCTCACCTCGGCCAGCTGTGTGGCGTCTGCGCCGATCAGCGTCGCGCCACGCGGCAGCGACAACAGCAGGATGGGCTGCGTCGGAGACCACAGCACGGCGTCGATCGGTTGACCGGCGGGACCCTGCGCCGATCCGCCGGACCCGACCTCGGCGAGCAACAAGCGCCCGGTTCGGGTGGCGCGATCCATCGTCTGATAGGCGTAGTGGCGGCCGTCGGGCGACCACGGTGCCAGCGGTCTGATGCTGAGCGCGGGCGCGAGCGCCCGCGTCCTGCTCCCCTCGATGAGCTCGGCCCGCCAGGCGGTCGCGCCCATGGCGAACTCCTCGGGATGGCTGAAACGCAACGATCGGGCCCGGTCGGGACTGGGATACTCGCGCAGCTCGAAAGGTTCGTCCGGCGGCGCGGGGATCTCGCGCGCCGCACCGACCTGCGGCACGACGCTATTCCGCGGTGGGTGCCTGCGGTGCGGCGGCGGGACCGATCCAGAGGGTCTTGATGTTCACGAACTCGCGGATGCCGAAGCTCGAGAGCTCGCGTCCGAAACCCGACTGCTTCACGCCGCCGAATGGTAGTCGCGGGTCCGAGGCGACCATGCCGTTGACGAAGACGCTGCCGGCCTCGATGCGACGCGCCAGCTGATCGCCGAGCGATGCGTCGCGCGTCCAGAGTGAGGCGCCGAGCCCGTACGGGCTCGCATTCGCGACGCGAACGGCTTCGTCGGCGTCACGTACGGTGCGGATCGCGGCCACCGGGCCAAAAGTCTCCTCGCTGAACACGGGCATGTCGTCGGTGACGTCGGCGAGGACAGTCGGCTCGTAGAAGTTCCCGCTGGTCCCCCACCGCTTTCCGCCGGTGACGACGCGCGCACCCATGCCGACCGACTCGCGGACCTGACGCTCCAGCGCGTCGCGCAGATCGGGGCGCGCCAACGGGCCGATGTTCGTGGACGGATCGAGCGGATCGCCGATCCGCAGCGACCGGACCGCAGCGACGAAGCGCCGTTCGAAATCCGCGGCGACGCGATCGACGACGATGAAGCGCTTCGCCGCGATGCACGACTGACCGGTGTTCTGATTGCGGGCTCGCGCGCCCGTCGTTGCGGCCGCGTCGAGATCAGCGTCCGCGAGCACGACGTACGCATCGGAGCCGCCCAGCTCGAGCACGGCCTTCTTCAGATTCCGGCCCGCGATCTCGGCGATGCGCTGGCCCGTCACCGACGATCCGGTCAGCGTCACGGCGCGGACGCGAGGGTCCTCGATGACGCGCTCCGCGGCAGCGCCCTGCAGCAGCAGCGTACGGAAGAGGCCGTCGGGGAACTCGGCCTCGCGGATCGCCTCCTCCAGCGCGAGCGCGGACTGCGGCACGTTGGAGGCGTGCTTCAGCACCGCTCCGTTCCCGGCCATCAGTGCCGGCGCGGCGAATCGGATGACCTGCCAGAACGGGTAGTTCCAGGGCATGACCGCGAACACGATGCCGAGGGGCTCGAACGCGACGAGGCTGCGCTTCGCGTTCGTCGTGACGGGGACGTCACGCAGGAACTCCTCGCCGTGCTCGGCGTAGTAGTCGCAGTTCCAGGCGCATTTCTCGATCTCGGCACGCGCCTCGGTGATGGGCTTGCCCATCTCCAGCGTGATCAATCGCCCGTAGCGATCGGCGTTCGCGCGCAGCACTCGCGCCAGCGCGCGGAGCCGCTCGGCTCGTTGCGCGAACGTCGTGCCGCGCCAGGAGGCGAAGCCGCGCGCAGCGTCATCGAGCGCGCGCGAGATGTCGCCATCGTTCATCAGGTCGAAGCGCGCCAGCACCTCGCCGGTGGCGGGGTTGATGGACTCGATGACGTTCGTGCGGATGGCCATGCATCAAGGGTACGCTCGCGCGGTGCTCCCCGGCATCCTCCCTCATCGCTGTTGCGCGGCGTTCACCGCGTCGACGGGCGGGGCCGAGGTTACCGCCGAATGAAGGCGAAGAAGGCCGCGGACTGGCTCGCTCTAGGCGAAGCTAGCCGCCGCCTCGGCGTCGACCCGGACACGCTCCGCCGCTGGGCCGACGCCGGCAAGATCGAGGTGTTCGTGACGCCCGGCGGTCATCGCCGCTTTCCGCGTGCTGCCGTCGACGCGCTCCTGCCGCATCCGCCGTCGGCGCCGCGCTCGCTCGAGGGCGTCGGCGCCGTCGACCGCATCGCGGCCGATCTCGGGCGCCGGCTTCGCGCCGAGCTCGGCGCGACACGCTGGACGCGATCGCTGGGCGCCGACGATCGCGTTTCGTTTCGCGAGCGCGGCCGCCTCGCGAGCACGACGCTGCTGCGGTATCTGAACGCCGCTCGTCGCGGCGAGCGCGAACGGCTGCTCTTCGAGATCGAGGACCTCGGTCGAGCCTATGGTCGCGAGGCCAAGACTAACGGCATGTCGCTCGCGCGCGCGACGGAGGCGCTGCTGTTCGTGCGGGGTCAATTCACCGCGCAGCTGGCGGGGGTCATGCGGCGTCGCGGTCTGCCGGCGGCGCGGACGCTGGTGCTGCTCGAGGAGGCCGATCGCGCCTTCGACCACATGCTGCTCGCGCTGATCGAAGCGCATCAGCGGCGCTGAAGCGCCGGCCGCGATCAGTGGGCCGCGATCGCCTCGCGCCAGGCGGCCAGCGCCGGTTTCGGCGTGCCGTCGCGCTGCCGCAGCCCGACGCTGGCGAACGTCGCGGCTGTGGGCCCCGGGTCGTTCGGGAAGGACCACAGCGAGAACGCCGGCTTGAGCGTCGCGGTCAGATCGAAGAAGCGCTTGACGAAAGAGGCCTGCTCCTCCGGCGTCCCGCCGAAGCCACTGGCCGGCGCGGCGGCGATCGGCGCCGAGGGCCAGCCGATCTCGGTAAAAGCGATCGGCGCTTTCACCCGGGCCGCGACTGAGGCGTAGTAATCCGCCGGCACGGACGACGGCGACTCGTAATCCAGGAACGGGTACGTCGTGAATCCGACGACGTCGAGCGCTCCGGCGAATCGGTCCAGCAGCTCCCATTGCGCCTTGCCGCTGCGCCTGCCGGTCGAGAGATAGCCGGCGCCTCGAAGCAGCTCGAGCTGAAAGATAGTGAACACTGCGGTCGTGGGCGATGCGACCTTGATCGCCGCATAGGCCTCGCGATAGGCCGACACGAAACCCTCAAACGAGGCGGGGTCGTCTCGCGCCAGGCGATTGACCTCGACGCCGAGCGCGAGGTATGCCGGCTGGTACGTCTTGGCCACCGCGACGGCGGCGGTGATGAAGCGACGCCGCTCGTCCGCGTTGTCCCAGGTGATGGTCGCGGTCACGGTGGTGACGGCGTCGTGGCTAACGCCGAGAGCGACCAGCGGCGTAAAGCCATACCGCTTGCCCGCGGCGAACATGTCGTCCACCAGCTTCGGGATTTTGCCCCCGTTGGTCACCGCGTCAGACCAATTCGTATACACGCCGACGAGCCCGCCGGTCTCGCCGAACGACCTGTACATCGTCTCGTAGTCCGCGGCCGCGGGGTGGTCCGCATTCGGCGGGATCACTCCAGCCACGCCGTACTGCCCGGCGTGCGCGCCGCTCGCGGACGGTGTCGCCGACTGCCCGCAGGCCACGACGAGCGATACGGCCAGCACGAGCGCGAGACGTCTCACCACGGAATCGTAGGAACGGAGCGATTCGAGGCGACACCCCCGCACGGGTGCCGCTGCGCCGCGGCACCGACGCCTGCCTACACTCGGGTCCGTGCCCCGTGACCCTGTGGCGAGCGATGCGCTCGCCGCAATCGACCACGCGCGCGATGGCCTATACGCGCTCTCGTTGCAGATCCACCGCAACCCCGAGCTCGCGTACCAGGAACGAAAGTCCTGTGCCCTAGTCGGGTCGTTCCTGGCCGATCGCGGTTTCAAAGTCACTTCGTCCTACGCCGGCATCGAGACGTCCTTCCGCGCCGACGCCGGGTCGGTTGCGCCGACGGTCGCGATCCTGTGCGAGTACGACGCCTTACCGGATATCGGTCACGCCTGCGGTCACAACCTCATGGCGATGATGGGCGCGGCCGCGGGAATCGGCGTGCGCGCGGTCATCGATCGACTGCAGGGCCGCGTCGCGGTCATCGGCACGCCGGCGGAAGAGGGCGAGGGCGGGAAGATCGCGCTGCTCGAGGCCGGCGGCTTCGACGACGTCGACGCGGCGATGATGGTCCATGCCGGGAGCCGCACCCTGGCTTACCGCCGCTCGCTGGCGTCGGTTCGCGTGGACGTCGAGTTCCACGGCAAGGCCGTGCATGCGGCATCGCAGCCGGATCAGGGCATCAACGCCCTCGACGGCCTGATCCTGACGTTTGTCGGGCTCAATGCCCTGCGGCAGCAGCTGCGGCCAGACGCACGGGTCATGGGCGTGATCAGCAACGGCGGCTCCGCGGCGAACATCATTCCCGAGTTCGCCGCCGGTAAGTTCAGCCTCCGCGCTCTCGATCGCACGTATCGCGACGAGGTCATCGAACGCTTCTCACAGGTCGCACGCGGTGCCGCGTCCGCGACCGGCGCCGCCGTGAACGTGGCGGTGCGGCGGAACTCGTCGTACGACAACATGGTCCCGAACCGCCTGCTCGCAGATCGGTACGGCGAGCATCTGCGAGGACTTGGCGTCGACGTCGCGCAGGAGTCGCCGGACGAGCGGATGGGGTCGACGGACATGGGCAACGTCATGCAGGCGCTCCCGGGGATCCATCCCTATATCAAGATCGCTCCCGAGGGCACGCCCGGGCATTCCATCGCTTTCCGCGATGCGGCAGCCACGGTCGAGGCGCACGCCGCGGCGCTCCTTGCGGCGAAAGCCATGGCGCTGGTGACGATCGATCTCTTACGCGATCCGGCGCTGCTTCGCGCTGTGAAAGACGAGTTCGAACAGCAGCGGCGGCAAGGGCTCGTTCGCGGCAGAGCGCAAGCCGCGGCCAAAACCTAGAATCGAGGCTCCACGTGGCCACGACCGCTGAAAAGCCGCTCTATTCCTTCCCGAACGGGCCGGGCCCCGATACCGTCGAATGGCCCGGCACGCCCATCGCCGCCCGCAACACCATCACTCGCACCAAAGGCCGGACGAAGGTCCACGACAAGACCGTCGACGACAAGCCCGGCCTGCTGACACGGCTGCTGGCCAACGCACTACAGGGGATCGTCACGCAACAGAATGCGTGCTCCAGCCACGACGTCGTCATCCACGGCATCCGCGTTCGCGCGGTGACCAGCAGCGAACATCTGATCAGCTACTGGCGGGACAACTGGTACTCCGTGCCCGAGTGGGAGCGCGTCACCGGCCAGAAGGTCGCCGAGTCGCCGCACGTGCTGACGGTCGCGCTGGGCGGCGTGCCGACCGAGGCCGAGGCGGCCTACTACTCCCGCGCCAACAACATGGTCATCTTTTTTAACACCTCGTATTACGGGCAGCTGAAGTCATGGGTCCTCGGCGCGGTCGGCCGCTACTTGGCCTCCGAGTACGGCGTGCACTCGATCCACGGCGCTGTCGTGGAGAAGGATGGCAAGGGCATCCTGTACATCGCGCCGACCGGGACCGGCAAATCGACCTCGTCGTATGGCGTGATGGAGTTTCCGAACACGCGCTTCCATTCGGACGACTGGGTCTACATCCGCTACGCCTACCGGACCAAGGACGGCAGGCTTGTCTCGCCGTTACGCATCGAGCAGCAGGAGCGGGAGGTCGCTCGTGGCTATCGATGCTTTGGCTGGATCGAGGCGCACCACGGCGCCAAGGCCGTCGTGCACGGCAGAGGGCTCGACGACAAGCCGATCACCATTCCCGCCGCCGATATCGACCTCTCGCTCCCGACCGAAGCCTATGCCTACACCTCGGAGAAGGTCTTCTACCTACGATCGAACCTGGTCGAGAACTTCCCGGCGGCGGCGTTCGACATCATCAAGTCACGCCTGGAGAACGCGCCGGACGTGAGCCCCGAATTCATGCGCGACAACAAGGACACCATCGACGCTGTGGTGGCGAAGCTGCGCGCCGATCCGCACTTCAAGGGGTCGGCGTTCGAGCGCATGAGCGAGGACGAGCTGCGGACCACGGCCGCGCGGTTGTTCGCATTCGAGAACACCCGGGCGATGCTCGACATCACCACCGTGTTCCCGAAGGAACGCGTCTACACCAACCCGATGGAGCCATGCCGTATCACCACGGTGATGCTGCTGAAGCGCAACTTCGACGAGGACGTCGTGGCCAAGCGGCTCGGGCTCGACGAGTTCATGGCCCGACTGATGATCGGTCTCACGCCGATGGGTACGAAGGAGATCGTCTACAACTCCTATCGCGCGGTCGACGACGTCAGCGAGCGCAAGTGGCTCGACAAGTTGGAGTCCCAGGGCGCGGACCGGATGTGGCGGCTGTACCGCGACGCAGCGGACAAGCCCGAGACGCTGCAGGAGGAGTTCGAGCTCTTCCGCATGCTGTACCAGTCGGCGAAGGCCTACGACGTGAACACCGTGATACAGAAGGACCCGGCGGTGCATTCCAAGATGGAGGCGGTGGCGCGGACGATGCGGCTGATCGCCCGGCTGCACGATAGCTCGGACCAGGACCTGATCGCCACGACGCGCGACTACACGAAGCTCACGGCCTAATGGCGCGAACGCACCGCGTCACGTTGATCCCAGGCGACGGCACGGGTCCCGAGATCGTCGACGCCACCCGGCGCGCGATCGAGGCCACAGGCGTGGCGATCGAGTGGGAGGTCCAGAACATCGGCATGACCGTCATCGAGCGCTCCGGCACGCCGTTCCCGCCGGAGGCGCTGTCGTCGCTCCGGCGCAACAAGGTCGCGCTCAAGGGTCCGCTCACGACGGAGCTCGGAAAGGGCTTTCGCTCGGTGAACGTGGCCCTGCGCAAGGAGTTCGATCTGTACGCCAACCTCCGTCCGGCGAAGCGCTACCGCGGCGTGCAATCGCGTTACGAGAAGGTCGATCTGGTGATCGTGCGGGAGAACCTCGAGGACCTGTACGCCGGTATCGAGTTCGAACCGGGTACGCCGGAGTGGCGTGCCGTTCGCACCGCCATCGCGACCGCAGCGAAGCAGGACATCCGCGCTGACGCGGCGATCGCGATCAAGACCATCTCGGAGTACAACTCGCGGCGCATCGTGAAGTTCGCCTTCGACCACGCGCGCGCCAATGGCCGGCGCAAGGTCACGGCCGTCCACAAGGCGAACATCATGAAGTTCGCCGACGGCCTCTTCCTATCCGTCGCGGCCGACGTGTCGAAGGACTATCCCGAGATCCAGTTCGAAGACCGCATCGTCGACAACATGTGCATGCAGCTGGTGCAGAAGCCCGAGGAGTACGACGTCCTGGTGATGCCGAATCTCTACGGCGACATCCTCTCCGACCTCGCCGCCGGGCTTGTCGGCGGGCTCGGCGTGGCGCCCGGAGCGAACATCGGCTCCGAGATCGCGGTCTTCGAGGCGGTGCACGGCAGCGCGCCGAAGTACGCCGGGCAGAACAAGGTGAACCCGATGGCGCTGATGCTCGCCGGCGCGATGATGCTGGCCCACCTCGGAGAGGCGGAGGCCTCGCGGCGGCTGGAGAAAGCCATCGCCGACGTCGTCGCCGAGGGCCGCGAGGTGACGTACGACCTCAAGGCCGACCGAGAGGACCCGTCGGCCGTCGGTACGCGAGAGTTCGCCGACGCCGTCATCCGGCGCATGGGCGGGCGGGTGGCGGCGTAGTGCCCGGCCGTCAGCTGTACTCCACGCGAACGAAGTGGGAGTTCCAGATCGGTTATTCGCGCGCGGTGCGGGATGGCGAGCACGTCCGCCTCGCCGGCACTGCCGGCCTCGACGAGGATGGCACGCCCGTGCCAGGCGGCGCTGCGGCGCAGATGCGTCGCGCCTTCGAGATCGCGGCCGGCGCCTTGCGCGAGGTCGGCGCGGAATTCAAAGACGTGTTCATGACCCGGATCTACGTCAAGGACGCCACAGACATCGTGGACGTCGCCGTCGTGCACGGCGAGGTGTTTCGCGACATCCGCCCCGCGACAACGATCGTGCAGGCCGGCTTCGTCGACCCCGCCATCCTCGTCGAGATCGAGATGGAAGCGCTGGTGCGCGACTGATGCCCGAGCGGACGATCCGCGTCGCCGTCTCCGGCTCGACCGGCCAGGTCGCGTATGCGCTCCTGCCGCGCATCGCCGCCGGCGAGATGTTCGGCAGGGAAACGCCGGTCGACCTGCGTCTCTACGACATCCCGCCGGTCATCGCCAAGGCCAAGGGCACGGTCATGGAGCTCGAGGACTGCGCCTACCCGTTGCTGTCCCGCGTGTCGGCGACGGCGGAGCGCGGCGAAGCCTATCGCGATGCCGACTGGGTCCTGCTCGTCGGCTCGAAGCCACGGGGCCCGGGCATGGAGCGCAAGGATCTGATCCGCGAGAACGGTCCGATCTTCGTCGAGGACGGCAAGGCCATCGCGGCGAACGCCTCGCGCGACGTCCGCGTCGTCGTCGTGGGCAACCCCTGCAACACCAACTGCCTGATCGCGCTATCCAATGCCAAGGGCGTCCCCTCGGAGCGCTTCACCGCGATGACGCGGCTCGACCAGAATCGGGCGCGGATGCAGCTCGCGCTCAAGGCGGCCGCGCCGGTGAAGGACGTGACCCGCTGCGTCATCTGGGGCAACCACTCCTCGACGCTCTTCCCCGACTTCGTCAACGCGCGCGTCGGCGGCAAGAAGGCCACTGACGTCGTCGACCGGATGTGGCTGGAAAACGAATTCGTTCCGCTGGTGCAGAAGCGCGGCGCCGCAGTCATCGAGGCGCGCGGCGCGTCTTCGGCGTTCTCCGCGGCGCAAGCGCTCATCGATCACGTGCGCTCGTTGACCACCGCGACGCCGGGAGACGATTGGTTCAGCGCCGCGGTGCTGTCGGACGGCAAACGCTACGGCGTGCCCGCCGGCGTGGTCGCCTCGTTCCCCTTGCGCTCGATGGGGCTGGGCGAATGGCGCATCCAGGACGGTGCGGTCATCACCGAGTACGCAAAGCGGAAAATCGAGGCCAGCGTGCAGGAGCTGGTGCAGGAGCGGGAGATCGTCAGCGACCTACTGCGCTGATCTAGGACGACGCGAGCCGCACCGCCTCCACCGCTCGTTCGTAGGCCCGGTCGTGCTCGGCCTCAACGTGTGGCTCCGGCGGCTGCGTCCGGAGGTGCTCCATGAACGCGTCGACCACGACCGGATTCAGTTGTGAGCCGCGGACCCGATTGAGCTCGTTCAGCGCGTCCTCGCGGTTCATCGCCGCGCGGTATGGCCGCGTCGAGATCATGGCCTCGTACGCGTCGGCGCAGGCGATGATCTGCGCCGCCAGCGGGATCTGCGTGCCCTTCAGGCCGAGCGGATAGCCCGAGCCGTCGTAGTGCTCGTGGTGCGCGAGCACGATCGGGCGGATGAGTTCGAGGTTCGGCACCTCGCCCAGCAGGTTCGCGCCGATGATCGGATGCGTCTTCATCTCCGTCCATTCCTCTTCGGTGAGGGAGGCCGGCTTCTTCAGGATGTGGTCGGGGACGCCGATCTTCCCGATGTCGTGGAACAGCGCGCCGAGCTGCACGGCCGCCATCTCGTCGGGGCCGAGCCCGAGTGCGCGCGCGACCGCGAGCGCGTGGAACATCGTCGCCGCGGAGTGGCCGCGCGTGCCGCGGTCCTTGGCCGCGAGCGAGCCGAGCAGCGCCCCGACCAGTGACACGTGGGACTCCTCGAGCCGCGAGGTCGTGCGCTGCAGCGATTCGTTCATCATCACCAGCTCACGGTTGCGTTCGCGCAGCTCCGAGGACTTGATCATGTACAGCTTGAACGAGTACCAGGCGATGCCGAGCGGGAGCACGAACACCAGCGCGCCGACCGCACCGAGGGTCTGGTATGCCAGCGCCAGCGCCGCGCCGTTCACCGCCGTCGCCAGGTAGTTCAGCGGCATCCAGCTGAAGTTCTGGCGCCAGGTGCTGATGAAGCCGTTCGTCGAGGTAAGCGAGATCACGGTCGCCGTCAGCGTGCTGTTCACCAGGAAGTAGCCGCAGGCCGAGACCGCGACCGCGAGCATGGTCGGGACGATCGCGCCGGGCGGGACCTCGCCGCCGATGGCGCGGTAGATGGTCGACGCGACATACGTCGCGATCGTGAGCTGCCCGAAGTTGAACAGGATCTTCCGCGCCGGTTTCGGTTTGGGGGTGTAGGCATTCACCGCGACGACGACGATCGTCGCCCACAGCGCGACGCCCGTTCCGAACAGGACGTAGGCGGCGATCTTCACCGCGAAGGCCACGGAGATGGCGCTGGCGCGGAAGAGCGTCACCGGATTGCGTTGCGCGATACCGGCGAGCGCCATGACCAGCAGGAACATCACCGGATCGACGGCTTCGGGATGCGCCTCCAGCGATGCGAACACCAGCAGGATCGCGCCCAGGCCGGCAACCAGGGCGATGTAGACGTCGGCGATCGAGCTTCGTCGGACGAGGGGGCGGATCGCCATCAGTCCACCAGCTCCCAGCCGCCGGCGCCGGTGCCCGAGAGCGAGCCGACGGACAGGCTGTCGACGGACTCCCAGGTGATGGTCGTCGCGGTCAGCGTCTCCCAGGTGATGTCGCCCCAGCCGACGGAGGCCCATGGCTTGCCGTGAGAGTCGACGCCGCCGTTGAAAGCGATGTCGCGCCAGACCAGCGTCTGACCGAAGAGCGGCGTGAAGGACTCGTTGGCGAACGCATTGGTGATGCGGAAGGCCGCCCGCCCGCGGCCTCGATCGAGCGATGCGATCGCGGTGGCAGCGTTCACCATGCCCGCGCCGGCGCTCGAAGCGGGCGCGAACGCGAGCGGCCGGGCGGTCGAGACCAGACGGTATTTGATCTGCGCGGGTGTGAGCGACGGATCGCGCTGGAGCAGCAAGGCCACGACGCCGGCGACGACCGGAGTCGCCATCGACGTGCCGGAGAGGACGAAGTACGCGGGATCGGCGAGCGGATCCGTGCCGAACCGCCGCTCCGGATAGAGCGCGTCCAGCGTGCTGCCCGCGGCGCGGAGGCTGACCATCTTGCGGCCGGGGGCGACGACGTCGGGCTTCGCGATTCCGTCGACCGGCGTCGGACCGCGCGAGGAGAAGCTCGCGATCGAGTCATCCAACAGCGAAGGCGTTCCGGCGTCGTCGAGCGCGCCGACGGTGATCACGAACGGGTCGATCGCCGGCGTCGTGATCGTGGCCGGACCAGGTCCGGAGTTGCCGGCTGCGACGACGACGACCACGCCGGCGAACGTCAGCACTTCCGCCGCGCTCGCCAGCAAGTCCTCGGTGTAGCTGGACCGCGCCGCCGCGCCGAAGGACATGTTGACGACGCGGATGTTGTAGGTGCGCCGGTTCTGAAGGATCCATTCGAGCCCGCGCAGCACCGTCGAGAGCGTGGTGGACCCGTCGGCTCCGATGACACGGACGTCGACCACGTTTGCGTCCGGCGCGACGCCGGCATATCGACCGGCGGACGACGTGCCGTCGCCGGCGATGAGGCCCGCCACGTGCGTGCCATGACCGCCGGGATCGCCCAGCGGCGAAGTCGATACCGCCGGCATCGCGGCGGTGAAGTCGATTGCGGCGACCACCCGGGTCCCGAGGTCGGGGTGGGCAGCAATGCCGCTATCCACGACCGCAACGGTCACGCCCATGCCGGTCAAGCCGTACTGCGCCCACGCGACCGGCGCGCCGACCTCGCTGATCCCTGCGGCACCCGCCGCGGCGGCGCCGCCGACCGGATCGAAGCTCACGCCGAACGAGCGATCGGCCACGATCGCGGCCACGTCCTTGTCGTTCGCCAGGGCCAGCAGGGCCGCTCCGGTGAGCGTCGCGGAGGCGCCACCGACGATCCCGAGGCCGTGGGTGGCGTGGCCCTTCACCCTGCGGACCGCATCGGCGGCTTGGCCCGAGGCGTTCTTCGCTAGGTCGGGAACGGCCGTGACCACGACCGCGAACAGGCGATTTGGATCGCTGCGGGCGGCGGCGGCGAGTGCGGGTTCGACCTTGGCGCGGACCTGTTTCGAGCCGGCGACGGCGGCGCCGCTCCACAGCGGCTGGAGCGCCGCGACGACCACCAGGACCGCGAGGAACCGACCCGAACGCCTCAACCGAGTGCCACCCACCCCATCCGTTCCTGCCCGTATTTCCTACGCCGTTGTGGCTAGAAAGGGCTCCCCCTGGCGGGGGAAGGTTTCCCCCGGATACGCGTTTGCGACCGCAAACGGCCGCTGACAGACGCGACGGGACGCTTCATCGTGCAGCGATGCGGGCGCTTACGACCACGGCGAACCTGGCCCTGGCGATCTCGCTCCTGGCGCTGACACTGTCGACACTCCGCTCCGGGCGCATGCCGGCCGAGCTTCGCTCGTGGGTCTTCTTCTCCATCGGTTCGTTCACGCTGCTGGTCCACGCCGCGCTCGACGCGTTCCCTTCGCCCGACCTGATGGACGTGTCCGGACTGTTCGAGGCGATGACGCTGGCCTTCTTTGGCATCGGCCTGGCCTTCCTCTACGGCGCCGACCGCGAGCGCGTCCGCCGGCTGCACGGCGAGGCAGAACGGGATTCCGGAACGGGGCTGTACAACCGCGGCGCGTTCCGCACCCTCGTTTCGACGCGGCTGGCGAAACCGACGCCCGCCGGATCTTCTCTCGCGATCCTCGACCTCGACGGTTTCAAACGCGTGAACGATGAGTTCGGCCACCCGCGTGGCGATCAGCTCCTCGAGCTCGTGGCCGCGGCCCTGCGCGCGAACCTTCGGTCGCGCGATCTCGCCGCGCGCTACGGCGGCGACGAATTCATCATCTACTTCGAGGCTTGCAACGAACGCGACGCCGAGCGCGTGGTGCAACGCATCCGCGCCAGCGTGCAGTCGGTCAGCGAGCTCGCCGGGACGGCGGTCACGATGTCGGCAGGCATCGCCGGCTATCCGATCCGCGCCAACGATTTCGACGGCCTGGTGCGTGCCGCGGACGAGGTGCTCATCCGCGTGAAGCGCGAGGGCAAGGATCGCGTCGGCGTAGCGGTCTAGCGCTCGAGGATCAGGATCGCTTTCGCCGTCGCCTGCAGCGGATAGGACATTGCGGCGGGGCCATCGAACCAGGCCATGACGTGCTGTCCTTCCCGGAGCTCGGCGGCCGTCGCGGGCTGAGCGCTGACGCTGACAGCGCGCCAGAACGCTGTCGCTGTGGTGAAGCGGATTGATGCCTTCGCCGATCCGGCGGTGTCGCTCGGACGCTCCTCGACGAGTATCGAGCCCGTCGCGGTGTGCGTGATGGTGCCGGTGATGTCAGGCTGCGAGGTGGGCACCCCGGCCTGGGCGCACGACGCGAGCGCGAGCACAAGGAACACGACCAGGCCGAGACGCAGCGCCATCACGGTTTGAACGCCCGCCGCGCCGGCCGGTTCCCGGATGATGGCGTCAGCGCCGTCGCAACAGTCGGCGCAGCCAGCGATCGCCGACGGCGAAGAGGGCGATGAACGCCATCACGCCGGCGATCTCGATCCACCCGCCGCGCTCCACACCGGGGATGACGACGATGAAGACGAGCGTGAGAACGAGTGTCGCACCGAGGATAATCGCGAGCAGCGCGCGCGGATTCACGTAGCTAGAATCTCATAAGAAATGGCCGTTCAGCACACCAGTGCGCCCGCGCATAGCGTCGCCCAGGCGCCGATCGCACAACCGCTCTGGTGGCTGCAACCGCTGACCGTTGTCGCGGTGCTCGGGGGCTTCTCGGGCTACGCCTTCTGGTCGGTGGTCGTCGCGCCGAGCGGATACGAATTCGGCAATTACCTCTCGCCGTTCTACTCGCCGCTCATCCAGCTTGGCTTCTGGCCATTCTCTCCGGCGATCCTCATCGCCGGATTCCCGTTGCTGTTCCGCGCCACGTGCTACTACTACCGCAAGGCGTACTACCGTTCGTTTTTCTGGGATCCGCCCTCCTGCGCCATCGCCGAGCTCGGTAGCGCGAAGTCAAAGGCGGCGTATCGCGGCGAGAGCCGCTTCCCCCTCGTCCTCCTGAACTTTCACCGCTTCTTCCTCTACGCCGCCCTCGTCGTCGTGGCCTTCCTGTGGGTCGACGCCGCACGTGGCTTCATCTTCGATGGGCGGCTCGGCCTAGGCCTTGGTTCGATCGTGTTGCTGGTGAACGTGGTGTTGCTGACGGCGTACACGTTCTCGTGTCACTCGTTGCGGCATCTGGTGGGCGGCGGTCTGGACTGCTTCTCTTGCTCCCGCGCGCGCTACTCCTTCTGGCAGATGCTCTCGCGCATCAATCCGAATCACGGCATGTTCGCGTGGTTCAGTCTCTTCTCCGTGGTCGCGGCCGACCTTTACGTGCGCCTCCTCTCGGCCGGCATCTTGACCGATCTCCGCTTCTTCTGATGATCGAACCGTTCGAGACCCGACCACACGACGTGCTGGTGCTGGGCGCGGGCGGCGCGGGACTCCGCGCGGCTATCGCCGCCAAAGATGCCGGCGCGGACGTCGGGCTGGTCTGCAAATCGCTGCTCGGCAAGGCACACACGGTCATGGCCGAAGGCGGGATCGCCTCGTCGCTCGCGAACGTCGATCCGCAGGACGGGTGGCAGGTGCATTTCGCCGACACCATGCGCGGCGGAAAGAACCTGAACAACTGGCACATGGTCGAGCTCTTCGCCAAGGAGGCGCCCGAGCGGGTCTACGAGCTGGAGTACTGGGGCGCCGTCTTCGACCGCACGCCCGAGGGCAAGATCATGCAGCGTGCCTTCGGTGGCCACACCTACCGGCGGCTCTGTCATGTCGGAGATCGCACCGGGCTCGAGCTCATCCGCACGCTCCAGGAGCGTGTCGTCGCGCTCGGCATCCCGGTCTACATGGAGGTGACGGCGACGACGCTGTTCACCGACGGCGACCGCGTCGCCGGCGCCTTCGGCTATTTCCGCAAGGACGGTCGCTTCGTGCTTTTCCCGGCGAAAGCGATCGTTCTGGCGACCGGCGGTTGGGGCAAGCTGTACAAGTACACGTCCATGTCGTGGGAGTCGACGGGCGACGGCGCGGCACTGGCGTATCGCGCTGGGGCGCTGCTGCAGGACATGGAGATGGTGCAGTTCCATCCCACCGGGATGCTGTGGCCGCCCGGCGTCCGCGGGCTCCTGGTGACCGAGGGCGTTCGCGGCGAAGGCGGCATCCTGAAGAACAGCAAGGGCGAACGGTTCATGGAGCGGATCGATCCGGTGCGGAAGGACTTAGCGACGCGGGACGTCGTCGCTCGCGCCATCGCCACCGAGGTCGCGGAAGGACGCGGGAGCCCGCACGGCGGCGTCTTCCTGGACATCAGCCATCGCGGCGCGGACTTCATCAAGCGCAAGCTCCCGAATATGTACGACCAGTTCGAGAGCCTGGCCAACGTCGACATCACCAAAGAGCCGATGGAGGTCTACCCCACCAACCACTACACCATGGGCGGCGTGCGCGTCGACGCCGAGACCGGGTCATCGACGCTCGATGGCCTCTTCGCGGCGGGCGAGGTCGCCTGCGGCCTCCACGGCGCGAACCGCCTTGGCGGGAACTCGCTCTCGGATCTCCTGGTCTTCGGGAAACGTGCCGGAGACGCCGCGGCGTCCTTCGCGAAGCAGCGGGCGGCGGCAACGGTGCCGGAGGCCGCGGTCGCCGACGAGCAGCGACGCGTGTGCGAGCCGTTCTCACGTGAGGACGGCGAGAATCCGTTCACGCTGCACCGCGAGCTCCAGGAGACGATGCAGCAGAACGTCGGGATCTTCCGCGTCGAGAGCGAGCTCCGCACGGCGCTGAACGACATCCTCACACTCCAGCGACGCGCCAAGAACGTCCGTGCCAGCGGATCGCAGATCTACAACCCGGGCTGGCACGCCTGCTTCGACGTGCAAAACATGCTCACGCTGGCCGAAGCCATCGTCCGGTCGGCCATCGAGCGCAAGGAATCGCGCGGCGGACACTGGCGGACGGATTATCCGAAGCCTGATCCGGAATACGGCGGCAAGAACCTCGTCGCCACGCGCAAGGACGGGGCGATGCGGATCTCCACGCTGCCGATCCCGCGGATGCCGACGGAGCTGGCGGCCCTTGTCGTGGAGAAGACGTGAACGAATCGGGTCAGGGAAGCGCCACCCTGCGTGTGTTCCGCGGGGACGCGACCGGCGGAGAGGGACGCGAATACCGCGTCGAGACGCTTCCGGGCATGGTCGTGCTCGACGCGCTGCATCAGATCCAGGCCGAACAGGATCAGACCCTCGCCGTGCGCTGGAACTGCAAGGCCGCGCGGTGCGGGTCGTGCAGCGCCGAGGTAAACGGGCGGCCGCGGCTGCTGTGCAAGGCGCGGCTGGACGAGTTCGTCGGCACCATCGACGTCCAGCCGATGAAGACGTTCCCGCTGATCAAGGACCTGGTCACGGACGTGTCCTTCAACTACGAGGTGAACAAGAGGATCCAGCCGTTCACGCCCAGGGAGCCGGGTCCGTTCCGGATCATGCAGGAGGATGTCGATCGGGTCCAGGAGTTCCGGAAGTGCATCGAATGCTTCCTGTGCCAGGACGTCTGCCACGTGCTCCGCGAGCACGGTCAGTACAGCGCGTACTTCGGCCCGCGCTACATGGTGCGCATGGCCGCGCTGGAGATGCATCCGCTGGACATGGCCGACCGCCGCGAGCAGCTACATGGGGACGCCGGCGTGCAGTACTGCAACATCACCAAGTGCTGCGAGGAGCTCTGTCCCGAGCACATCCACATCACCGACAACGCCATCATCCCGCTGAAGGAACGAGTTGCTGACGTGCGCTGGGATCCGTTGCGCTGGGCCATCCAGCGCGTGACCGGAAAGAGCTAGCAGCGCCTTTTCGTAGACTGTCGCGGCCGTGAGGCGCCGCTCGATCGCGCTGCTCGCCCTGCTGCTGCTTCCAAGCCTGGCCATCGCCGTGCTGCTCTCGCGCTCTGACATCAACGTCGTCGTGCCCGTGCCGGTGGAGCACGTGATCGTCGTGACGAACGTTGCGCTGCTCGCGCTCGTCCTGGCGCTGCTGGTAGCGCGGGCCGCGCTCGAGCTGGATCAATACCGGATCCTGCTCGGCGCCCTCGGCTTCATGGCCATGTCTGGCCTCTTCGCCGTGCACGGCCTGTCGACACCGGGCGTGCTGCTCAAGGGAGACAAGGAGTCCGACGCGGCGATCGTCATCGGCGTCTCGGCCGCCTTCAGCCTCTACGCCGCGGCCGCTTTCTTCGCCGTGCGCTACACGCCGCTGGCCGAGACCTTGTCGCGCTGGGTCCGCCCGCTGCCGTTCATCTTCGGCGTCGTCGCAGCGCTGGTCGCGTACGCGGTCGTCGCGCTGTGGTGGCCGCAGATCTTCACCGCGCTGTTCAGCGCGATCGCGCGATACGGCGTGACGAGCGGTGGCGTCTACGGCTCCGGCTTTGGCGGTTCGGAGACGCGCGTCGATCCGCTACCGGCTCTTCTGGGTGCGGTCACCGTGCTGCTTTTCGGCTTCGCCGCCTGGCGGCAGTGGCGTGAGTACGAACGCTCGCGCCTCCCGACGCACGGCGCGCTCGTCGGCTCGTACCTGTTCCTGGCGCAGGCGCAGGTGTCGATGCTGCTGTCGCCGCCGTGGAGTGGGAGCTGGTGGGAGTACCACGGGCTCATGCTCGTGGCCGTCGTGCTCGCGCTCGGCGCGTTCTTCCTCGAGCTCGACCGCCGCCGCGGCCTGGAGCGCTTTCTGCCCTCGCTCGTCGTCGACCGCGTGCTGCATGGCGAACCGCTCCAGTTCACCGGTGAGCGCCAGCCCGCGACGATCCTGTTCACCGACATGCGCGGCTCGACCGCGCTCGCGGAGGGACTGACCCCGGAAGAGGTCGTCGCCGTCGTGAACGCCTACCTCGGCGTTCTGGCTCGCGCCGTGTTCCGCGAGGGCGGCGTGCTCGACAAGTTCACCGGGGACGGCCTGATGTCGATCTTCGGCGTGTTCCAGGACGGCACCGACGGCGCGCTGCCCGCGCTGCGCGCGGCGCTGGCGATGCGTCGCGGCGTCGAGCAGCTCACCAGCGAGCGGCGTGCGCGGGGCGAGCCGACGGCGCGCTTCGGCATCGGCATCCATACCGGCGAGGTGGTGCTGGGGACGATCGGCATACCCGAGCGGTCGGACTTCACCGCGCTCGGCGACACAGTCAACACGGCGTCGCGCCTCGAATCCCTGACCAAGGAGTACGGCGTCGACCTGGTGATCTCGGAGGCCGTCGTCTCGCGGTTGCGTGACGGCGATGCGAAGGTTCGGCGTCTCGGCGACGCGCACGTCCGCGGCAAGGCCGCGACGGTCTCGATCTATACGGTGGAGGGATAGGCATGCGACGGGTCACCGGTATCGGCGGTGTGTTCTTCAAGGCGCGCGACCCCGAGACGCTGCGACGCTGGTATCACGAACGACTCGGGATCGGTACCGGCGCGGACAACTGGTTCGTGTTTCCCTGGCGCGACGCGGATTCAGGACGGCCCGGGGCGACGGTCTGGTCCCTCTTTCCGGCCGACAGCGGCTACTTCGGCGACGAGTCGCAGCGCTGCATGCTGAACTACCGCGTCGCTGATCTCGATGCCCTGCTCGAGCAGCTCCGCGCCGAGGGCGTCGCGGTCCTGCCCGATCGCCACCAGGACGAGAACGGCCGCTTCGCCTGGATCGTCGATCCGGAAGGCAACCGCATCGAACTGTGGCAACCCGCGCAAGGGCACTGAGGTCGATTCCCATGATGGGCAGCCGTGCGCTTCCGGCCTACGTCTGCGCGGCAGCGAACCTTGCCGCGGTGGTCGCGCTCGTCACCGTACTGTCGCCGGGGACGACGCTCTCTGACGATGCCACGCGCGCGGCCTACGTCCGCGACCACGTCGTCGTCTGGCGGGTGGGCTGGGCGCTGTGGGTGCTCGCCGCCATCAGCCTGCTCCTGTTCTATGCCTGGTGGCGATCGCGGATCGGTGCCGGCTGGATCGCCCTTGGGATCGCGGCCGCTGGCTTCGCGGCCGATCTCACGGCCGAGTCGCTGCTGATCGCGATCGTGCCTGACCGTCCGGATCTGGCGCGAACGTGCTTCTTCCTGACCGGCACGGTCGCCAATGGCTGCTACTCCATCGCCGGCATCGTGCTGTCCCTGCGTACGCGGGCGCTTCGCGGACTCCTGGTGCCATGGACCGGCGCGCTGTGGGCGTCGGGTCTCACGCTCAGCGTCTTCGCCGCTGTGGATCAGCCGCTCGGCGTCGCGGCTTCGACGGCGGTGCTGTTCGCTCTGTTCTTGCCGTGGCTGATCGTCGTCGGGCGGCAACTCGCCTGAGACGCGTCGTGATCGTCGGCGGATTCTTCGCCGGAGTGATCGCGCGTCTGCTCGACAACAAGGGCATTGCCGCGACGCGGCCGGCCCGAAGCGAGCTCGACGTCGAGGATGCGGCATCGCTTCGCCGCTTTCTCCGCGCGGGCGACGTCCTCGTCGACGCCGCCGGACCATTCCAATCCCGAAGCACCGCGTCGCTCGAGAGCGCGATCGAGCTCGGCGTCGACGTCGTGGACATGAACGAGAGCCTCGGTTACGCACGAAGGGTCGAGTCGCTTCGCGCCCGTATCGCTGCCGGCGGGATCACCGTGCGGAGCGCCTGCAGCGCGGTGTCGACGGTAGCCGCGGCGCTGGTGCGCCGCTCGGGCATCGAACGTCCGCTTCGCGTGAGCGCCCTGGTGGCGCCGGCGTCACGGGAGACGGCGCACGACGCCACGCTCCGCGCCTTGCTCGCGTCCGTCGGCGCGCCGATCGAACTCTGGCGCGATGGCGCGTTCGCGCCGGCGGTGGGCTGGCGCGTGTCGAGACGCTTCGAGCTGCCCGGAGCACGCGGCTATCTCGTGGAGTCGGTGCTGTCATTTGACCTGCCGCCGATCTGGCCCAGCCTGCGCGGCGTCGACACCTGGACCGACACACGGACGCCTGGCGCAAACGGTGTCCTGTCGCTGGTCGCACGCGCCCCGGCAACAAGAGCGGTGGCGATCGCGTCCGTGCCGCTCGGCGCGCTGCTCGCGCGCACCTTCGGCACGCGCGCCGGAGGGTTCGGCCTGGAGATCGAAGACGACCGCGGTCGCCTCGCGCACTTCTGGCTGAGCGCAGCCCGCGGCAGTTACGTCATCGCGGCGGCTCCGGCCGCGCTCGCCGCCCGGATGCTCATCGAGGAGCGAGGCACCGACCGTGGCCTCGTGCGCCCGGATCGACATGTACCGGTCGACGCGCTGATGTCCTATCTCGAGGCGCTTGGCATGAGGCTGGAGCAGCGCGAGCGGAGCTAAAGCCCGCTGTACGTGTGCAGGCCGCCGAGGAAGTAGTTCCCGAAGAAGGTGAACAGCGTCGCGCCGAACCCGGCGATAAGGATCAGCGTGCTCGGCGTGCCGCGCCAGCCGCGCTGATTGCGAGCGTGGAGGTAGACGACGTAGACCAGGAACGTCGTCAGCGCCGCCGTCTCCTTCGGATCCCAGGCCCACGGCCGCGACCAGGCGATCGACGCCCACCACGCGCCGAGCGTCAGCACCAGCGCCTGCAGCGGCACCGCGACCATCACCGCTTTGTGCGCCAGGTCCTCCGCGACCTCGGCGGTGGGCAGCCAGGCGATGCGGTTCCGCGGACCGCCCTGCACCAGATAGATCACCGCGCCGGCGAACGAGATCGCGAACACGCCATAGGCCATCACCGCCGACGACACATGGATCGTCAGCAGCAGACTGTTCTGCAACGCCGGGATGAGCGGTCCCGCGACCTTCACGCTGTCGGGCAGTAGCGCCGCGTACAGCAGCAGCAGGAATGCGATCGGCACGATGAAGAGGTTGATGCGGCGATCGTGATAGGCGCGCTCGGCGACCATGTTCCCGACCATGATCGAGGTCGCGAAGGCGGAGGCGAACTCAAATTGATTCGACCACGGCGCGTGCCCGGCGACCGTCCAGCGCATCACCAGGTGCAGCACCAGCGCCACGGTCGCGACGCCGGCGAGCATCGTCGCCGCCTGACCGGCGAAGCGCGAGCGCGTCACGCCGTACCAGACGTACGCGACGAGGGAGAGCCCGACGGCAAGCGCGGCGGTGGTGAAGAAGTACAGGATCATCTTGTCCATCAGGCGAGCTCCGTCACGAGTCTATCGAGCTCACCGTCGAGGTCGAACGTGCGGTCCCCCGCCCCAGTCACCACCGTCGATCGCTCGTCCGCTCGGATCCACAACCGTCGTCGTGGGAACCAGAACGTCGCCAGCACCCCGCCGATGAACAGCACCGCGGCCACGAGCAGCAGGCTCTCGCCGGCGTTCCGCGCCACACGGATCACCGTGTACTGGGTCGGCCCACGGAACGTGACGAGGTAGTCGCCGATCTGCTGACTAGATCCGATCTCGATCGCGGCGACTCCCTGCAACGCATCGCCCTTGTAGATCTGTGCCGCCAGAAAGGGCGTCGCGCGGGGCGGCAGCATCACGAACAGATCGTCGTTCGTCGGCAGCGTCTCGCGATCGACAGGCACGCCCTGCACGGCGTCGAAGAAGTTGACGATCTGCGAGAAGATCACCCGGCCACTCGCGGCATCGCGGACCTCGACGTCTGCCGCCGGTCCGAACGACGACTGGTGGAACGCCAGACCCGCATAGCGCAGCGGCTCGTTGACCCGCACCCGCTGGCGGGCGACCTCGACGCCGTTCTGCACCAGCACCAGATCGCTGTAGTAGTCGGCGGGCGAGCCGTCGTCCCGGAACTGCGCCACGAAGCTCTCGTTGCGGACGGTGATGTTGTTCGTCGCCCCCACCGGATAGACCGGCAGCGACGCGCCGTTGGGGATCGCGAGATCTTCCTTGAAGCCGAAGAGCGTGCCGACAGCGCCGCCGAGTATCAGCAACAGCAGCGCGGTGTGTGACGCGAGCGTCCCAGCCCGAGCCCAGGCGTTGCGATCGCCCAGGAAGTACATCGCGCCGTCCTCCTGCTGGTACAGCCGGTAGCGGTTGCGCGCGAGCACGGCGCGGATGCGCTCCGCCGGCACTGCTGAGAGCACCCGCCGCAGCCGCGCGGTCTCGTAGTAGCGATCGCTCCGCCGCACCACCGGGCTGCGCAAGGTGCGCCACACCGGCTCGAGACGATTCAGCGTGCACATCGTCACCGAGCACGCCAGCACCACCAGCAGCGCGCGGAACCACAGCGCATTGAAGACATCGAAGAGGTTGACCGCATCCATGGCGTAGACCGTCGCGTCGCGCAGCCACAACGGCGCCAGCGCTCCAGCCAGGAAGCCATAACGCTGTTTGGCGAACTCCAGGAATTGCGCGTGCTGGACCGGGTCGGTGATGAGGCGGGGATCGACGGTCTGCACCGGTTGGATGAGGAGCGATCCGACGAAGGCGGTCGCAGTGAGCAGGAGGATGAGAGTGATCGCGATCCGGACGCTGGTGAGCAGGTCCCAGACGACGTCGTAGACGTCGCGACGACGCGGCGGCGCCAGCGCTGCGGCGCCGGCTACTTGTACGAGGTCCACCAGCGCTGCAGGATGTAGAGGATCGCGAGCGAACCGAGCACCCACGCGAACATCAGGTACAGCTCGAGCGGCGAGTCGCC
>VBHP01000006.1:62920-70867 GCA_005881435.1 Chloroflexota bacterium
AGGAGTGACAGGCGATACAGGTGGTCTGCGCGACGCCCTGGCCGGTCGCTTCGGGAGTCAGCGCCTTCGGCGGGGGTGGCGGATTCGGCTCGAGCGCCAGGCTCTGCTCCTCGCGGATCTGGAGCACACGGTCCCAGTTCCCGTACATGATGAAGGTGACGACCTGGTTGATCTGCTCGTCGTTCAGCTGGCCGCCCTCGGAGCGACCCCAGGCGGGCATCGAGTAGCGCGGCGGCGCGAAGGCACGGCCGCGCGTGATCGTGTCCGTCAGGAACTTGCGGATTGCGTCGTCGTCGGACTGCTTGCAGGTCTTGGCGTTGTCGTTCTGCCCGGTCGCCGAGCAGCTGGCGCGGTACTTGTTGTCCGGACGGTTCAGCGGAAGCCCGACACCGACATCGCCCTGACCGCGCTTCCCGTGGCAATCGAAGCAGAGGCTGGCATAGGTCTCGGCGCCGTGCTCCGCCGAGGTCTCGAGCTGTTTCTCCTTGGCCGCGTCGAGCATCGTCGTGCCCGCGTAAGCGCGGATCGGAATGCCGGTCTGGAGCGTGTAATAAGCGCCGATCATCGCGAATACGCCAAAGACGAGCGCGATCGCGAGCAACGCCTTCCGATCGGTGTTGGCGGAGACCTCGAGCGGATCGGGAGACTCCGGTACCGGCGCCGCGTAATACGGCGTGGGCTGCTCCACGGTGTCGCCCGGCGCGTAGTGCTGCGTGATGAGCGCCGGTCGCGGCTCCTCCGGACGCGGCTCGTCGGTGTGAACGAACAGCAGCAGGAGCACCGATGCCGCGACGAGCGCGACGACGAGGAAGACGAGCGGCGTGACGTCCATCTACGAGACCGCCGTCGCCTGCTGCGGGTCGTAGTGCGTCCGCTGCAAATCCGTGGTCGGATTCGTGTCGACCGTGATCGCCCCGCCCTGGATCGTGATCGGGAAGACGTCGAGCGGACGCGGCGCCGGACCGCCCTTCACCACCGCGGTGTGCTTGTCGTACAGGGAGCCGTGGCAGGGGCAATGGAACTGATCCTCGCCCGCGTTCCACGGGACGGTGCAGCCGAGGTGGGTGCACTTCCGGTAGATGGCCATGATCCGATTGGCTTCGGGATGGATGATGAAGAACCGTCCCGGCGTGTTGAGATACGGCGCGTCGTTGTTGTTCTTGAAGAACTGCATCAGGTCCGCCACGTTGATGCCGGCATCGATCTTTCCACCGAATGCCTCAGTCTTGAGCGGGCGGAAGAAGCCCGGCAGCAGCGTCCCAAGGCCGGTGAAGAATCCTCCGAATTCGGCCAGGAACAGGAGCACGGTGCCGAGGACGCCGAGGCGCAGCAGCTGCCTGCGACGCAGCCGCGCCGCGACACCCTCGCGATGCGGATCGGGTCGGATCATGGCAGGGGCGGCGGCACGTTCCAGGGCACGAACAGATCCATGCCCTGACCGCGCATCGCCGTTCCCACGAACGTGAGCAGGAGATACGTGGTGATGAAGCCGGTGAAGAGCGCGATCATCCATTCGCGCCGGTCCGCGTGCCAGATCCGTTTTACGAGCAGGACCAGCACGACAGGGAAGAACAGCATCACGCCGGTCGGGATGATCATGTCGGGGATGAACGACTTCCCACCGGGTAAGTGCAGATCCGCCCACGCCGCGTAGCCCTGCGGGAAGAACGGCAGGTACAGCCCCGGCTTCGTCGTACCCGGCAGGTGCACGCCGGAGAACACGCCGAACGTGATCGGCGCGAGCTGCGACGCCTTCATCAGCGCGTCGGCGGTGACGAGCAGGTACAGGATCGCGATCGTGAAGACGATCGAGAACACGACGATCTGGCGTCCCTTGCGGCTGTGGAAGTAGGTGCCCACGCCCATCCGGCTGGTATCCACGTATGGGATCGCCATCAGCGCCACGATCGCGATAGTCGGCACGATGACGCCGGCGAGCGCGGGATTCATATGCAACAGGAGCTCCTGGAGATTCAGGAAATACCAGGGCGCCTTCGACGGGTTCGGCGTGTGGTCAGGATTCGAGACGTCCTGGAGCGGGGCGTTCACCAGCGCACCGATGACGAACAGCCCGCCGGTGAAGAGCATCGCCGCGATGAACTCGATGACGAGCAGGTGCGGCCACACCATCGCCGTGTCCTCGATGCGCTTGTCCACGCGCACGACGGAATCCTGTTTCACGAACGCCAGGAGCCGGAGCCGTCGCTCCTGGCCGGGTAGCGGCTGCGGTCCGCGGATCGGCGCCATCTAGGCCAGCTTCATCACAGCGGCCCCGAGATGCCGCCGTCTTTTCTGATGCGCCAGAAGTGGATCGCCATCACGAAGCCGGCGATGAGCGGCAGCCCGACCACATGCAGGACGTAGAAGCGAAGGAGCGTGTTGCCCGAGACTTCGAGCGAGCCGCGCAACAGATAGAGGATCTCTCCGCCGATCATCGGCGTCGCTCCGACCATATTCGTGCCCACCGTGACGGCCCACAGCGCCAGCTGGTCCCACGGCAGCAGATAGCCGGTGAACGAGAGGATCAGCGTGATGACCCAGAGGAGCGTGCCGATGACCCAGTTGAACTCGCGGGGCGGCTTGTACGACCCGGTGTAGAACACCCGGATCATGTGCAGGAACACGGTGATGACCATGCCGTGCGCGGCCCAGCGGTGCATGTTCCGCAGGATCTGCCCGAACACGACCACCGTCTCGAGATCCTTGATGTCCTGGTAGGCGAAGTTCTCCGTCGGCCGGTAATAGAACATCAGCAGCACGCCGGTCAGCGTCAGCGCCAGGAACAGGAAGAACGAGAGCCCGCCCATGCACCAGGTGTACGGAATGGCGAGGGCGTGCCGTCGCACCTTGACCGGATGCAGGTGCAGGAAGACGTTGGTGAACACCGCGAGCGACTGGTTCTTGCGCGAGTCGGGATAGCCGTGCCGGAAGATCGACCGCCACAGCGAGCTCTTCACGACCCGCTGCCAGACATTCGCCGGGATGTCAAGCAAGGCTAACTCCCGTCCATCGGTTTGCCGACAGCGCTCTTGCGCCCGGAAATCTCGCCTCGTTCGCCGGATCGATTGACGCGCGAGCCGTCATGACCATTTTTCCCATTGCCGTTGTGCCAGGCACTCGGGCTATACAACGGCAGTGGCCGCGCCGCGACCCCGGCACCGACCGTCAAATCGAGATGGATCTCGTCGTCGATCGACTCCTTCGGCAGCACCGCGCCGTGCGCCGCCGCGACCGTGCCGTAGCGGTTCATCGTGATCGCATCGGTCGGGCAGCGAATGATGCACAGCGCGCAGCGGATGCAGGCGGTCTCGTCCAGGAAGAAAGCCACGCCGCCGGGCCAGGACTTCGCCCGGCCAACGGCAGGGATCAGACCGTCGTCGACGACGTCCGACATGTCGACCATGTGGATCACGTCCATCGGGCAGACGTCGACGCAACCGCCACAGATGATGCAGAGCTCGCCGATGATCTCGATGTTGAAGTTGCACTTCAGGCAGCGGTCCGACTCCGCGACCGCCTGCTCGGTGGTGTAACCGCGGTTCACTTCGACGAACAGTCCGCGGCGCTGCTTCTTCAGCAGCTTCGGCATCTCCTGCCGCGGAATGCGGTCGTAGTCGATGGACATGTTGTGATACACGCGCGCGAGCTCGCCCTCGAGCGAGATGAACCCGACGTCATCCGGTGCGGACGATCGTCGCAGCGTGACGATCTCGTGGTAGGCGGGCATGCGCTGATCGACCTGACCGAGGAAGCGCGCGATCTGCAGCGCGGCGGCTCTGCCGTCCGCCACGGCCTCGATGATCGTCGTCGGTGCGGTCCGGAAGTCGCCTCCGATGAAGACCTTGGGGACCTTCGTTTGGTACGTCTCCTTGTCCACGAAGACCTCGGTCCAGCGCTTCACCCGGAACTCGGGCAGCTCCGCCAGCCAGGTGGTGTCGGGCGCCTGTCCCAACGCCAGATAGACGTTCTCGCATGGGATCTCGAATTCCGATCCGGGTATCGGCTCGGGCGAGCGGCGGCCCTTCGCGTCGGGCGCGCCGAGCTTGTTGCGAACGCATTTGGCGGCGCGGACATGCCCCTTGTCGTCAGCGAGGAATTCGACGATCGACGTCAGGAGCTGGAACTCGCCGACCTCGCGCATCGTCTCGGTGAGCTCCTCTTCGTCGACGACCATCTCCTCGAGGCCGCGGCGGTAGACGATGCGGACCTCGTCCGCGCCAAGACGCCAGGCCGTCGAGGCACAGTCCATGGCCGTGTAGCCGCCGCCATAAACGATCACGCGCTTGCCGACCTCGACCGGCAGCCCGCGGTACGCGCGCTCGAGGAAGAAGATGCCGGGAACGATGCCGGCGAGATCGTCTCCGGGAACGCGCGGCGAGTTGGCCTCGAAAGCGCCCGCGGCGACCAGGACGGCGTCGTACTGGTCGCGAAGCTGCGACAGCATGATGTCGCGACCGATATAGGTGGAGAGCCGAAGCTCGACGTTGTCGCCGACGATGCCGTTCAGGTCGCGATCGATGACCTGCCGTGGCAGCCGGAACGGCGGCACGCCCGCGAACGCCGTGCCGCCGGCCTGGTCCAGCGCGTCAAAGACGGTGCAGTGGAAGCCCAGTTTCGACAGCTCCGACGCCGCAGCGAGACCGGCGCAGCCGGCGCCGATGATCGCCACCTTGCCCCGCGGCGGGCCGAACACCGGCGCGGGCGCCTGGCGGTACGGCTCGCCGTTGTAGCGCACGTTCTCGTGGTTCCATTCCGACAGGAACCGCTTCACGTACCGGATCGACAGTGGTTTGTCGACCTCTTTGCGGCGGCAGGCCGATTCGCACGGCGCGGCGCAGACCGAGCCGCAGATGGAGGCCATGGGATTGGGGTCGAGCGCGAGCTCCCAGGCTTTTTCGAACTCGCCGGCGGCGGCGAGGTTCAGGTAGCCCCGGCAGTTCGTCTTGACCGGACAGGCTTCCTGGCAGGGAATGTTCTCCTGATACCAGTCCGGACCGACTTCGACGACCTGATAGAGCTCTCTCACGGGGCACTTCGGATTCTACGGACGCGTAGTTGATAGGCAAAATTCGGTCATGCGGAGCCATCAGATCGTCGAGGTAAAGCGCCGGCTCGACGGGACCGAAGCGCGTTTCGATTGCGAGCCGCTGCTCGTCGAGGCGGGCCGCAGGGCCGTGATCCTGTACGTCCTGGATCGCTCCTGGCAGGTCGAGGGCATCGCGCTTCGTCCGGGCACGCAGACCTACGCGCACTTCTGGATCGACCGGCCGTACAACGCGTATCAGTGGGTGGACGGCGAGCGAACGGTCGGCACGTACTTCAACGTCGGGCCGTGCGACGAGATCTCGTCGGCGCGCGTCGGCTGGACCGACTATGTCGTCGACATCCTTGTCACGCCTGACGGGACCGCGACCGTCTTGGACGAGGGCGAGCTCGGAGCCGAGACGCCGCAGCGGATCCCGGATCCGTCGGTTCATCGACGACACGCGCGATCTGATACTCCGCGACGCCGCGGCGCTCGTCGCGAACATCGAAGCCGAGACGAGGCGCCTTCGCGCAGGTGCCTGACGGTGCTGACACAATCGAAGCTCCACCGGTGAAGCTTCACGAATTCCAGGCCAAGCAACTTCTCCACGACGCCGGCATTCCAATACCGAAGGGCGGCGTCGCGTACTCGCCCGAGGAAGCCGCAGCGGTCGCGACCTCGCTGGGCGGCACGGTCGTGGTGAAAGCGCAGGTCCACGTCGGCGGCCGCGGCAAAGCTGGCGGCATCAAGGCGGCGCGCAACGCGCACGAGGCGCGCGAGCACGCGGCGTCGCTGCTCGGCCGAGAGCTCAAGGGTCTTCGCGTCGAAAAGGTGCTCGTCGAACAGGCTGCGAACATCGCGCGCGAGCTGTACCTCGGCGTCACGCTCGACCGGGCCAGACGGCGCCCGGTGGTGATGCTGTCGACCGTCGGCGGGATCGACATCGAGGAGGTTGCCGTTTCATCGCCGGAGAAGATCGCTCGTGGGTGGCCCGACCCGCTTCTCGGACTGCAGCCGTTCGAAGCCCGCGGTCTCGCCTTCGGTGCGGGTGTGCCGGTGGAGCAGCGCGAGGCTGTGGTCGACGTGTTGCGTCGGCTCTACGGCATCTTCACGGCAAAGGATTGCACGCTCGCGGAGATCAACCCGCTCTTCGTCGTCGCCGACGGGACGGTCCTCGCCGGCGACGCCAAGATCGACGTCGACGACAACGCCCTCTATCGCCAGCCCGTCCTGGCGGCGATGAAGGAGGTCAGCGCGATCGACCTCAACGAGGAAAAGGCGCGCGAGATCGGCTTCTCCTACGTCCGTCTCGACGGCAACGTCGGCATCATCGGCAACGGCGCCGGCCTGGTGATGGCGACGCTCGACGCCGTGAAGCTGGCCGGCGGCGACGCCGCGAACTTCCTCGACGTCGGCGGCGGCGCGAAAGAGGAAGTCGTCAAGGCCGCGCTGGAGATCGTGCTGTCGGACGACCGCGTGCGCAGCGTGCTGATCAACATCTTCGGCGGCATCACCCGCGGTGACGAGGTCGCCAAAGGGATCCTCGATGTCCTCGCCGAAATGAAGCCGGCGGTGCCGCTGGTGGTGCGACTCTCCGGCACGCGCGCGACCGAAGGACGTGCGCTACTCGAAGGCAAGCCGCTCACCAGCCGCGCCACGATGGACGAGGCCGCCGCCGAAGCCGTGCGTCTGGCGAAGGCCGCGCCGGCTATCGCCGCGAGGCGTTCGGCATGAGCGTCCTGGTGACCGAGCGGAGCCGCGTCATCGTGCAGGGCGTCGGCCGTGAGGGGCGCTTCCACGCCGCGCAGATGCGCAAATACGGGACAAAGGTCGTGGCCGGCGTGAAGCCCGGCGCCGGCGGCACCAGCATCGACGACCTCCCGATCTACGACACCGTCCATGACGCGGTGGAGGCCACGGACGCCAACGCCTCGATCATCTTCGTTCCCGCCGCCGCAGCCGCTGACGCCATCCTCGAAGCCCTGGACCAGGAGCTCGAGCTTGTCGTCGCCATCACCGAATGGATCCCCGTCCACGACATGCTCCGCGTGGCCAGCGTGCTGGCGCGGACGTCGACCACGCTGGTCGGCCCCAACTGTCCCGGTGTGATCTCACCGGGCAAAGGGAAGGTCGGCATCCTTCCCATCGATTCTTTCTCCAGCGGCTCCGTCGGCTTCGTCTCTCGGAGCGGGACGCTGACCTACGAGATCGCCGACCTGCTCTCGCGTGAGGGGTTCGGGCAGTCGACCTGCATCGGCATCGGCGGCGATCCGATCATCGGCCTGCCGATGCCGAAGGCGGTGCAGCTGCTCAACGAGGATCCTGACACCCGAGCGCTCGTCATCGTCGGCGAGATCGGCGGGACCGACGAGGAAGATACGGCCGCCTACCTGCGCGCGTTCGGCACGAAGCCCGCGGTCGCCTTCATCGCCGGCCTGTCGGCGCCGCCCGGAAAACGGATGGGGCACGCCGGCGCGATCGTCACCGGCGGACAGGGCACGGCGGCCTCGAAGGTCGAGGCCTTCCGCACCGCTGGCATTCCGGTCGCGACGCGACCGAGCGAGATACCGCAGTTGCTCCGCGAGCAGCTTTCATAGCCCGGCGCAACGTGCACTGCGTCGCGCGCGTTCGACTTGTCGTGCGTCCGCTCGCGCTCCTGCTGGTCGTGGCGATCTCGGGGTGCGCCACGGGTATCGCGCCGAGCCCGACCCCACCTGACGCCAGTGCGAGCGCCCCTCCAACGCAGACGCCCGAGCCCACGCCGACACCGCCGGTCTACTGGCCGCTGCGCGGGACCCTCGCGCCGAGCGCGGATGCCATCCACAAGCGTCCGGTGCTGGTGCGCATACCGAATGACACGGCTGCTCGCCCGCAGTCCGGGCTGTCGAAGGCCGACATGGTCTGGGAGTTGCTGGCCGAGG
>VBHP01000148.1 GCA_005881435.1 Chloroflexota bacterium
GTGCCCCAATGAATCGGTATCGCCACGCGCGGGCGGATGCGCCGCACCGCCTCAGCGGCCCTTTCGGGATCGAGATGGCCAACCCCAAGCCGAGGCCCCCATCCCCACACCGGCAACAGCGCAACGTCGACCTTGCCGGCGAGGTCCGACATTTCCGGAAACAGATCGGTGTCGCCCGCGAAATAGATGCGCGTGGACTCGCTCGCTACGAGGAAGCCCAGCGCCGGGCTGAGCGGGGCAAACGGATGGCGCCGCACCTGATGCCGGGCGGCGAGAGCGGTGACCCGAACCGCACCGATTGACACGCCCTGACCGGGGTCGACTTCGTGGATTTCTCGTCCGGACGGCATCAACGCTCTAAGACCGCGCGGCAGCACGATCTGCGGTCGGCCGGGCACGAGGCGCAGCGACGGCAGGTGCAGATGATCGTGGTGGGCGTGCGAAATGAGGACTGCGTCCACGCCGAGATCGCCGAAGGCATCGCGAAGGCTGCGGCTGTGGCGATGCAGGATGCCAAGTCGGTCCGTCAGCAGCGGGTCGGTGAGGAGTCGAACTCCCGACAGATCAAGCAGGACGGTCGAATGCCCCAAGAAGGTCAGCAGCGACCGCGTCGACACGACCGGAGCGTAGCCGCGCCGAATCGGCGACCATCGCGCGCGATCGTGCTCCGACACGTCGCCCGGTTCTACGCGGTCCAGTTCCGCCTCCTCTGGACGTGGAGCGGAGGGCCGTCGAGCCTGGTACGCAGAGCCGCCATCTCCGTTGCCGTCGCGGTCCTCGCGCTGGTGCTTACGATCGGGCTCGTTCCCGGCATCACCATGCGGGACCCGCAGTCCGCCGCGCTGACGGCCGTCCTGCTCGCGTCGCTGACGACGCTCGCCCGTCCGGTCCTCATCGGTCTGCTCTCGGCGTTCTCGGTCGCGCTCGTCGGTCTCGGAACGATCCTCTTTCAGATCACCTTGTTCTTCGCGCTGTCGCGCGCGACTCCGGGCGTTGCGATCGATGGCGTCGCGAGCGCGGCGCTCGGTGCGATCACGTACTCGCTGATCGAGACCGTGCTCGCGGCCGGCCTGTCGCTGGCCGACGATCACGCCTTCTTCGGGACGCTCGTCCGTCAGCTCGCGGCGCGGCACCACGATGTCGGCGCCGGCGAACCGCCCGGCGTCGTGTTCATCCAAATCGACGGCCTCTCGCGGCCGCTCCTGGAGCGCCAGGTAAGGGCCGGACGCATGCCGAACCTCGCGCGATGGCTGGCTTCGGGGCGCATGACCGTCACCGCATGGCAGGTGCTCCTGCCCTCGCAAACGTCTGCGTCACAAGCAGGACTGCTGCACGGGAACAACGACGGCATTCCGGCCTTCCGCTGGTGGGATAAGCATCGGCAGCAGCTGCTCGTCTCAAACCACCCTGAAGATGCACGCGAGATAATGCGCCGCGTCTCAGATGGCCGCGGCCTGCTCTCTGCCGGCGGCGCCTCGATCGGGAATCTGCTCTCGGGCGACGCGCCGCGTAGCTTTCTCACCGCGGCCACGCTCGACGACCCAGCCAAAGAGGTAGGGCGCAGCCATGTCCTCGACTGGTTCTTCTTGAGTCCGTCCAGCGTCCTGCGCTGGATCCTGCTCTCCGCCGGCGAGGTCCTGAAGGAGCTGTTGCAAGCCCGTCGCGAACGACTGTTGAACCTCGAGCCGCGCGGGGATCGCGGCTTTCCCTATCCGCTGGCGCGCGCGGCAACGAACGTGCTCCTGCGTCACGTCAGCGCGGCCCTGGTCGTCGAGGAGATGTATCGCGCGACCCCGCTCATCTATGTCGATTTCGTGGACTACGACGAGGTCGCCCACCATGCCGGTCCCGAACGCGTCGAGGCTCTCGATTCGCTCGGCGGACTGGACCGCATCATCGGGCTCCTCGAGAAGGCCGCCGCGGACGCGCCGCGACGCTATCGCTTCATCGTGCTTTCCGACCACGGGCAGAGTCCGGGCGCGACATTTCGCCAGCGGTACGACAAGAGCGTCGAGCAGTTCGTCGACGAGTGGACCGGCGACGCGTTGGTCCATGGCGCGACCGGACATGTGGAGCATGGGGGCCGGCTGAACAGGCTCCTGTCCGAAGTGCCGCACATCGGCGGCGTCGCCGCCAGACTCACGCGGGGATCGGCACGACGTGGCGAGCGTTCCGAAGACCTGCCGGATGTTGTCGTCGCGGCATCAGGCAACCTCGCCCATGTGTCGTTCCCACGGGTGCCCGGCCGCGCCACGCGGCAGGTGATCGAGGCTATGCATCCGGGCCTCATCGACAGCCTCGTCCGCCATCCGGGGATCGGCCTGGTGCTCGTCCGCTCTGAATCCGAGGGCGCGCAGGCGCTGGGACGTTCAGGTAGCCACAACCTCGCGACGGGTCATGTCGAGGGCAGCGATCCCGTGCCGCACTTCGGCGCCCTCGCCGCCGCCGGTTTGCGCAGGCTTGACGGCATGGCGGACTGCGGCGATCTCGTGCTGCTCAGCCGGTTCGAGCCCCGGATGGATGAGGTCGCCGCCTTCGAGAATCAGATCGGTTCGCACGGCGGCCTCGGCGGACCCCAGACCGAGGCGTTCATCCTGCATCCCGTCGAATGGAAGGTGGCCGCCGGCATCGTCGGAGCACCTGCCCTACATCAGGAGATCAGGAGCTGGCTTCGAGACCGTCCCTAATCAGTGAATCGCCTTCGCCGCACTGACCGGGCGAAGCAGCGACGGAGCCCGCGGTCCGCGGTAAAAAAACAAATACCAGGAGGCACAGTGTTTACCGGACACGCCTACGTCGTCCGCCCGACGCTCGATGATGGGAGCCGGGTTACGGTGACCGACGGTGGCTCTTGGCGCATTCGATCGGCGGCTCCTGCTCTCCGCTGGAGATCCGTTGCGACGGCGACAGATCGCAGGCCCAATCAGCACCGCGCGCTCGGCGCTTCGCATTCAGAAGTCTGATCGCGGGAACGGCGATGAGACGTGCGACACGCGAATAGTGGAAGCTGGTTCACCACGCGTGCGGTCGAAGACTGCCTGGGGGCGCAATCTGGTAGGTGCCCCCAGGCTGCGGGGTAGGTGACGCGCCCTTTCTCGGAACGCCAGTCCTGGGGATCGCAGCGCTCCCGGCAACGTCCAGGCCAAACTGGTAAGGCCCACCCCCGCCGAGCAGCTGTGTGTCGAATGCCTGGCTCACCAGCAACGCCACGAAAACAGCCGTGACCGCAGGCCACGTTTCAGAGTGGAACGTCCTCCGCGCGCGAGCCAGCTCCCGCACCAGGGCCGTCACGAAGAGACCGAAGGCGACCAGTCCCGGAAGGCCAAGCTCGACGGCGGTCCGAAGCCATGTGTTATGAGAGCCGAGACCGCGGTAGATCTCAGACGTACCCGGAAGGTACGGAGCAATAGCTGCGTCCGTCCCCGGTCCGGATCCACTCACCGGGCGGGAGCGTATCGCGGACAGTGATGCTGACCAGATGCCAAGCCGATCGCTCATGTGGGGTCGCTACGGATCTCCATGAT
>VBHP01000042.1 GCA_005881435.1 Chloroflexota bacterium
GACCTCGGCTTCGCGCCTCCAGCCGTGTATGACGGCGCGTCGATCAGTCAAGACGTAATGCGTCCGGGTCGCTTCAAGCCATACCGGGACCAACGCTGGGAGAAGGAAGAAGCCCAAGACGAGCAGGGGGAAGAAGATGAAGAAGACCGTGTCCTGTCGTGACGACGTCGGCGACGCGAGGAACGTCACGAACGGCAGCGTAAAGAAGAGGAGGAAGAACAACGAGAGGAACAGTGTCGCCGGAGTGAAGACATAGCGGGCCACGCTCGGCCGACCATCCCACAGCAGGCGCTCCCCGGTCGCAAGCTCTTCTCTCATTTCCTCTCCACGAGATATGGCGGCGCTCATGCCGTCGCGGTCCCGCGCATGCCGCGCGCGCCCTTTAGCGCTTCGATCATGCCGAGGTGCCGCGCATCGTGTCGGGCATAGGTGAGGATCCAGCCGAGTACCTGTCCGATTTCCTCCTCGCTTTTGAGCCAGGTCGCGCGGCGAAGATCGAGCAGCGGCAGCTGTGCCGAGAGGTCTTCGTCCATGCCCATGCCGGTCTCCACGTGTCCAAGCCGTTCGCTCGGAAATCCCCAGCGCTCGGCGAGCCGCTCCGCGTGCCAAATCTCCGGCCGCGAACCAAAGCGAGAGCTCAGCTGCGCGGTCGCCTCTCCGAGGATCGACGCGAGCTGGTCGGCCCATCGCGCGCAATGCCACAGGTTGAAGGCGATCGAGTTCGTTCGCGCCGGCCGCCAACGGAGTGACTCGTCGTCCACATCGGCAACCGAGGACAGCATCGCCTCCTGATTCGATCGATACAGGCGCCGCACGAAGAACGTGACCGGCTGGCTGCTCATCCCCGCGGCTCCACGATATACGTCGGGACGACACTTCCCGCGCCGGAAGTGACGTTGAGCAGCGCGGCCGATGACAGTCTGGTGAGCGCGCCGAAGACCTTGCCGCCGAAGAGGTATGGGTCGAGATCCAGGGACAGCTCGACGCTCTTGATGCCGTCGAGCAGCATCGGATAGGTCTCCTTCGGGACCGGAACCGCCTCCTGCAGGACGGTCGAGGAATCGAGGCCGGACGCGATCGCGCGCTCCCATTCCGCTTGCGGCGTCGTCCACCCCAGCACCACGCCCTTGCCGCCGTATTCGTCGTTGGGCTTGAGCACGAGCGATTCGCGCTTCCGCAGCGCCTCCTCCGCCAGGCGCGGCGTCAGCTTCCGCGTCCACGGAATGTGCCGCGCGATCGCGCGGCGTTCGCTGACGGAGTAGAGCTGGGCATAGGCCGGATCGGAGAGCAGCGCAAAGCTCATCTTCTTGTGCAGCAGCTTGGCGCGGAACGTATTGACCACGCAGACGGCGCCGTCGACATACGCATCGCGGAGCGCCGCGGTCTCGCGCCCCTTTTGCAGCAGCTCGCTCGTCAGCACCCTGCGGTACACGATCGTGACTCGCGCGCCGCGCAGCCACAGCGCGCCGCGGGCGTACTCGAGCTCGCGGGGATCGCAGATCATCGTGCGCACGTCGTTCGATTCGAAGAAGTCACGGAACATCTCGAACTCAGGCGCCGTCGGAAGGCCGGTCCAGTCGGCGATCGCGATGGTCGGTTTGGTCGCGCGTCCCCACTCGCGGAAGCACCGCAGCATCGTGGTGAGCTGCCGCTTGCGGGTCGCCACCGCGCGCAAGCGCCAGCGCTTCCGAAACTCGCGCATGACCGGCAGCGCGTCGAAGACCTCGGCCAGATTGTCGCCATAGGCCATCCCGGCCGGTGACTCGGCGTTGTATTCGACGTACCGGAAGCGATCGGCGAAGAATCCGTCAAGCCGCGACGACGGCGACGAATCGCGGCATCCCGGATCGGCGAGCGCGAGCCGTTCCTCTTCGGCATCGAGATCCAGCTCGCGACGAAGCGCGGCATCACGGAGCAATGCCTTCTCCAGCGTGCCGAGGGCGCGGTACAGCGCCTCGCTCGCGGTGGCCGCCGCGGCATATCGTGTCGGCGTGAGGAATCGCGGGCGGAGCGAGATCGACAGCGGCCGCTCGCCGAAGAAGAGTCGCCGCTCGCGCTGACCCTCGCGCAGCGCTGACGTGCTGTCGTCTGCCAGCGAGCCGCGCTCGAGTAGGCGGTGATACGCGGCGATGGCTCGATCCACGGTCAGTCCTTCACGTACCGCCACCAACGGTACTGGCCGCGCCACGGCGGCTTCTTCTGACCCTTCGCGTACGCGAGCACGAGGTCGGTCATGCGATCGAGGACCCAGCGGAAGTTGTCTTCCTTGATCGAAAAGTTGTCGAAGTCCGGAGCTGGGTTGAGGAAGTCGATGGCGTACAAGGTGTCGTCGCGAACGGCGAACTCGACCGTGTCCATGTCGTAACCCAAGGCGTCGACGAGGGTGCGCGCGTCGGCGATCGCCCGCTCGCGAAGCCGACCCTCGACGGGGCGATGGGTGACGTAGCGCTCGTGGAACGGCGCCTTGGGGTTGTAGCGGATGGGCATGATGTGCTCGCGCGCGATGCAGATGCAGCGGACGTAGTCCTGCCAATCGATGAACTCCTGCAGGATCATCGTCTTCTGACCGGTGCTGTCGTAGGCGCGCAGGAGCTCCTCGAGCGATCCGACGATGAAGACGTCCTTCCAGCCGCCGCCGGTATTCGGCTTGAGCACCGCTGGCAGACCGGTGTAGCTAACGAGGGCCTCCCAATCGAGTGGGAAGCGCAGGTTGCGCAGCGAACGCTGCTGGTCGATATCCGGGATGTAGTCCTTGTTCGGCAGCACGACCGTGCGCGGCACCGCGACACCGAGCTTCCGCGCCAGGGTGCACTCGAAGAACTTCTCGTCGGCGTTCCACCAGAACGGATCGTTGATCACGGCCGTCCCCAGGAGCGCCGCCGACTTCATGTGCGCGCGGTAGTACGGCACCTCATGTGAGATTCGATCCACGATCACCGAGTACTCGGGGATCTGCAGCTCGCCGGCGCCCCCGAGCGTCGCGAGCTCGGCGGTGATGCCGTCGGCCCGACCGCGCGCGTTCACGCTGTCGATGAACGGCTGCGGGAAGGTGTTCTCCCTGCCGACGATGAGTCCAATTTTCTTAGACATAGCGGCGCATCATCTCCATCCAGTACGGCCAGTCGTGCGACCAGCCCGGCCAGATGTCGAGCTGCACTTGGACACCCTTCTCTCGGAGCAGCGCGCCGATACGGCGCGATTCTTCGACATGACGGTCCTCCGCCCCTGTGGCGATGACACGTTTCTCCATTCGGCGCAGCGGCGCCAGGTAGCGATCGTCGGTAAGGCCGGGGAGGAACGCCATCGGGTTCGTGTAGAACACGTCCTGGTCGAAGTAGCCGTTCAGCCAGGTCCGCGTGTCGAAGGCGCCGGAGAGACCGATGAAGCCGTCGAAACGGTCAGGATGGCGAAGGACAACGAGAAGCGCGTGGAGCGCGCCGAATGAAGCTCCGACCGTGACCGGCTGGCCCGGCACGCGCGGCAGGAACTCGTCGAGGACGTACCGCTCGTAAGCCAGATGTCGCTGCACGCGATCGCGTCCGGGGCGGCTCTTCGCGTACCACGACTCGTCGTCGACGCTGTCGACGCAGTACAGCTGTAGCAGACCGCTCTCGATCTTGTCGCCGAGGGCGCGGATCATCCCGAAGTCTTCCCACTGGTAGAAGCGCCCCATCGACGTGGGAAACACCAGCAGCGGCAGGCCGGACGTGCCGAAACGCAACACTTCCATGTCGCGCCCGAGCGTGTTGCTCCATTGCTTGCTGTACTCGCGCACGGCACCCCCGAGCGCGCGAGTCTAGCGGTGCGCCAAGCACCTCACTGAACCGCTTCGGCGAGTGACCATGACCAACTCTGACGATGTCCGTGGACAAGTCGCGTTGACACGACGACGTTCGGTGCTAGACCGCCGTGGGAAAGGAGGCAGCGAACGTGAACAAGATCTTTGTCGTCGCGTTCGTCCTGGCAGCACTCCTGGTCGCGAGCGTCCCGGCATTCGCGGCAGCCGAGACGATGACGATCCATATGCACGGCTTTTCGGCGCCGCCGGAAGCCACAATTGAGCCCTGCAGCGGACGATTGGGCCTGCTCGCCATCACCGAGGGTAATGGCGTCTTTCACGTGACCGTCGCAGCCAACGGCAGCGAGCACCTCACTGGCACGTTTGAAGCCAAATTCACTTTTGTCACCGGCGCGGTTACCTACGTTGGGCACTTCGCCAACTGGTTCGGGAGCAACGACAACTCCTCGAGCGAGGCCGACACCGCCACGCTCAACATCCACGCGACCGGCTCGGATGGTTCGACCGTCAACACGCACTTGTTAATGCACGTGAACGTCAATTCGAGTGGCCAGATAAACATGTTCTTCCAGCTTTCGTGCCCGCCAGGGCAGCCTATGAGGATCTAGCGAGCGATCCGACGCTGGGAAGAGATGGCCGCAGGGCCATCTCTTTTCATGCGTCCCGGCGGCGGTACGCGTCACGCGCTCGTGCGATCGCGCGCCACGCTGTGTTAAGGCCGCGCCAGCCCTTCACCGTCGCGCCCTTGCCGTCCTCGAGCTCCTTGTAGGTGTCGAAGAAGGTGGCGATCTCCTTGCGCCAGTGACGCGGCAGATCGTCGAGCGTGCGTACCTCGTCGAACCGTGGGTCTCCGAGCGGGACCGCGAGCACCTTCTCGTCGGGCCCCTTCTCATCCTCCATGTCGAGGAGGCCGATCGGACGCACTCGCTGCATCGTGCCGGGCAGAGATGGCTCTTCCACGAGTACGAGCACGTCGAGGTGATCGCCGTCGCGCGCCAGCGTGTCCACGATGAAACCGTAGTCCGTGGGGTAATGCACGGAGGAATGCAGCACGCGGTCAAGACGAAGGCGACCGGTCTTCTCGTCGAGCTCGTATTTGCTGCGGCTGCCGCGCGAGATCTCGATGAGAACGTCGACGCTGCGCTCGCTCACGGCTCGGCCGCGGGCGCGAAGACGATCGTCACCTCGCCCTTCACGTTCTGGTCAGCGTACCGTCCGGCCATGTCCGCGGCAGTGCCACGCACGACCTCCTCATGCAGCTTGGTCAGCTCTCGGGCCAGGGCAACGCGCGCGTTGGGCGCCACCGCGGCGAGGTCCGCGAGCGTGTCACCGACGCGATAGGGGCTTTCATACAGCACGACCGTGCGGCCTGATGCGATCAGCTGCTCGAACAGCCGCCGCCGCTCGCCGGTCTTTTTCGGGATGAAACCGACGAAGGTGAACTCGCGCGTCGGCAGACCGCTCGCCACCAGCGCGCTCACCGCCGCGTTCGGACCCGGGATCGGCACGACGTCGTGACCGGCGTCGATCGCGGCGCGCACGAGCTGCTCGCCGGGATCCGACAGCGCCGGCGTTCCGGCGTCGGTCACCAATGCCACATCCCAGCCGCGATCGAGCTGTCCCACGAGCTCGGCCGCCTTGTGCCGATGATTGAACTCGGTGTACGAGGTGAGGTGCTTGGCGTGGATGTCGTAGCGCCGCAGCAGGATCTGCGTGTGTCGCGTGTCCTCGCAGGCGACCATATGCGCCTCCTGCAGGATCTTGAGCGCGCGAGCCGAGACGTCGTCGAGATTGCCTATCGGCGTCGCCACCAGGTACAGCTTCCCCACTATTTCGCAGCGGTCGCCGTAGACCTGTTCCCGTCCGCGTCTCGCTCGCGACGGTCGCGCAGTGCGTTTCGCGCCTGCGCGATGGTGATGATGGCCACGGCGACCACGATGATCGCGCTGGCGATGATCGTGCGCGCGGTGATCTCCTCCCCGGCGATGGCCCAGCCGAGGAAGACCGCGACCATCGGGTTGACGAAGGCGTAGGTCGAGACGACGGCCGGCGGCACGTTCCGCAGCAGCCAGATGTATGCGGTGAAGGCCACCAGCGAGCCGAACACGATCAGGTAGAGCAGTGCGACGATGGAGCGAGGCGTGAAGGTCGAGGCATCGAGAGCTCCGAGCTCGCCCATCGCCGCTCCCGCCACGAGCAGCAGAGCGCCGCCTGCGAGCTGCTGCATCGCCGTGGCGAGGATCGGCGTCGACGGCACGGCGGCGCGGCTCGAGTACAGCGAGCCGGCGGCCCAGGCCACCGAGGCGACGACGAGGAGGAGGGAGCCGAAGAGATCGATGCGCTCGCTCCCTGCGAAGCCGGCCGGACCGATCAGCAGCGCGACCCCCGCCAAGCCAATCACGATCGCACCGAAGATCGAGGCCGCCGGTCGCCGCCGCATCGTGAGCCATTGCAGCAGCACGACATCCAGAGGCACCGTGGCCACGATCACGGCTGCGACCCCTGACGGCACCGTACGCTCGGCGATCGACACCAGCCCGTTGCCGAGCAGCAGCAGCAGTGCGCCGACGATCGCCGCGTCGCGCCAGTGCGCCAGCGTGACGCGCGGCATGCCGCGCACGACCACGGCGGCATAGAGCGCGGCGCCGGCGACGACGAAACGGACAGCGGCGTACAGGAGCACCGGTAGAGATTCGACGGCGAAACGGATGGCGAGGTAGGTCGAGCCCCAGATCACGTAGACGATTAGGAAGGCGAAGACGATCCGCGCCGCCGACGGCCGCGTCACGCCGGCGGGAACGCGCGCGACAGCTCGCCGATGTGGCCGTCAGCGTGCCGCGCGTGATACGCGGCCATGTGCCCGGCGGTGATGTCTCCCCATTGCGTGTGTCGCGCGCCACGCTCGGTGGCACCGGGCTCCATGAGCAGCTCCACCAGCCGCGCGTGCGCCCACTGCAGGCGTTTGGCCAGGCGCAGCGGATCGCGCTCCTCCGCCAGCGTGCCGCTCGGGACCGATTCGATCGTCGGCGTGTCTTCGGCCAGGCTGCGTTCGACGCGCATCCGCGTGACCTCGGCGAGGTCCACGACATGCGCGATGATCTCGAGCGCACTCCACTCGTCGAAACGACGCTCCGCCAATCGCTCACGCGTCGTACGGCGCACGAGCGCGTTGACCGTGGCGGCACCGTCTTTCAGGCGCATGACGTCGTCATCGGTGTATCGCAGCGGCTCCGTCACGAGACTGCCGAGCATACCGAGGCCCTCGCGCGCGGTCCGTGTACTGCGACACGCTCTCAGACGCCGTCGATCGTCGGCTGGACCGAGCGCGCGAGGGCGATGCCGGACAGGA
>VBHP01000149.1 GCA_005881435.1 Chloroflexota bacterium
AGCGGCACCACTGCTGTCGCCGTCGCCAAGCGCTCGACCTCGACCAGCGTGAGCTGCACGCCCACCAGCGTCCCCGTCGGAGCGAGCACCACCTGCACCGCCACCGTCAGCGACACCGCTGCCGGCACGGCGTCCACGCCTACTGGCACGGTGAGCTTCGCCTCGGATAGCGCGGGTACATTCAGCGGTAGCCCCTGCACGCTCAGCGGTTCCGGCAGTTCGTCCTCCTGCTCGGTCACATACACGCCCAGCGCCGTCGGCAGCGGGACGCACACCATCACCGCCACGTATGGCGGCGACAGCACGCACAACGGATCGGCCGGCAGCACTACCGTCAGCGTGACCAAGCGCTCCACCTCGACGAGCGTTTCCTGCTCCCCGGGCACGGTGCTGGTGGGTAGCTCGACGACGTGCACCGCGACGGTCACCGACACCGCCGCCGGCACAAAGACCACTCCCAGCGGAACCGTGACCTTCACCTCTGATAGCGCCGGCACGTTCAGCGGAGGCGGCGCTTGCACCTTGTCCGGCAGCGGCGCGAGCGCATCCTGCTCGGTCACATACACCCCGACCGCGGCCGGCACGGGGACGCACACGATCACGGCGAGCTACGGCGGCGACAGCACGCACGCCGCATCGAGTGGCACCGCCATGGTCACGGTGAACAAGCGCTCGACCTCCACGGGTGTCAGCTGCACACCCGCCACGGTTGCGGTCGGACAGCCGACCACGTGCACCGCAACGGTGACTGACACCGACACGGGCACGAAGTCGACACCTACTGGCACGGTGAGCTTCTCCTCCAACACCGCCGGAAGCTTCAGCGGCGGCGGGAGCTGCACGCTTGTAGGCTCGGGCAGCTCGTCGTCCTGCTCGGTCACGTACACGCCGAGCGCCATCGGTACCGGAACGCACACCATCACCGCGAGCTACGGCGGCGATATCGCGCACGCCACGTCGAGCGGCACCACCACGGTCACGGTGAATAAGCGCTCGACGTCCACGGCTGTCAGCTGTACGCCTGCGACCGTTCCCGCCGGCGCGAGCACCACCTGCACCGCGACGGTCACCGATACCGCGACCGGGACAGCGTCCACGCCCACCGGCACGGTGAGCTTCACCTCCGATAGCGCGGGGACCTTCAGCGGCGGCGGCAGCTGCACGCTCTCCGGGAGCGGCGCGAGCGCCACGTGCTCCGTGACCTACACGCCGACTGCCGTGGGCATGGGCACGCACACCATCACCGCGACCTACGGCGGCGACGGCGTGCATGCCGGCTCGAGTGGCACCACCACGGTCGCGGTGATCTTGCGGTCCACCTCCACAGGCGTCAGCTGCACGCCCACCGCCGTAGCGGTGGGGCAGCCGACGACCTGCACCGCCACCGTGACTGACACGACGGCTACCCCGACGACTCCAACAGGCACCGTCTCCTTCACCAGCAGCGGCAGCGGAACCTTCAGTCCCACAAGCTGCACGCTGTCCGGAAGTGGATCGAGCGCCTCCTGTTCGGTCTCGTACACGCCCAGCGCCGTCGGCACCGGGACGCACACGATCACGGCGACCTATAGCGGCGATAGCACGCACGCCACCTCGAGCGGCACCACTGCTGTCGCCGTCGCCAAGCGCTCGACCTCGACCAGCGTGAGCTGCACGCCCACCAGCGTCCCCGTCGGAGCGAGCACCACCTGCACCGCCACCGTCAGCGACACCGCTGCCGGCACGGCGTCCACGCCTACTGGCACGGTGAGCTTCGCCTCGGATAGCGCGGGTACATTCAGCGGTAGCCCCTGCACGCTCAGCGGTTCCGGCAGTTCGTCCTCCTGCTCGGTCACATACACGCCCAGCGCCGTCGGCAGCGGGACGCACACCATCACCGCCACGTATGGCGGCGACAGCACGCACAACGGATCGGCCGGCAGCACTACCGTCAGCGTGACCAAGCGCTCAACGTCGACGACGGTGGGGTGCGACGCGCTCACCGTGGGTGTCCTCGCGACGTGCACCGCGACGGTGAGTGACACCGATGTCGGCACCAAGACCACGCCGACCGGCACGGTGAGCTTCAGCTCGACCGATGCCAGCGGGGTCTTCGTCGGCAGCCCCTGCACGCTCGCGAGCACCGACCCGCTCGATCCCGCAGCCCCCGCGAGCTGCAGCGTCAGCTACACCCCCGGCGCGGCCGGCAGCGCCACCATCACCGCGACCTACAGTGGCGACCTGACCCACGACACCAGTCAGGGCAGTGCCACGGTCAGCGTGGCCAAGCGCGCGACCTCCACCACCGTGAGCTGCACACCCGCGAGCGTGCCCGTGGATAGCGACACCGTCTGCACCGCCACGGTGAATGACACCGCGGCCGGGACCAAGACCGCGCCGACCGGTACCGTGACCTTCGGCACCAGCGGCAGCGGCAGCTTCACTCCCTCGAGCTGCACGCTCTCGCCCACGACGACGAGCCAATCGACCTGCTCGGTCACCTTCACCCCGAGCTCGGTCGGCACCCACACGATCACCGCGAGCTACAACGGCGACGCCACGCACCTCACCAGCAGCGGCACGACCACGGTGCTGGTGACCAAGCGCGCGACCATGACCAGCGTCGACTGCGTGCCGCCGAGGGTGCCGGTGAACAGCGCCACCACCTGCACCGCCACGGTCACGGACACGAGCCCGGGCACGATGAGCGTCCCGAGCGGAACGGTCACCTTCACCAGCAGTGGCACCGGCACCTTCAGCAGCACCAGCTGCACCCTCGGCGCGACCGGCACGTGCTCGGTGACGTATACGCCGACGGCGGTGGGCACGGGCCTGCACACCATCACCGCCACCTACGGCGGCGACGCCAAGCACCTCACGAGCAGCGGCACGACCACGGTGCTGGTGACCAAGCGCGCGACCAGGACCAGCGTGAGCTGCACGCCCACGAGCGTGCCGGTGGACGCACCGACCAGCTGCACCGCGACGGTCAGTGACATCGACGTCGGCACCACGAGCACGCCCTCGGGGACGGTCACCTTCGGCTCGAGCAGCAGTGGCAGCTTCAGCAGCACCACCTGCACCCTCGGCGCGAGCGGCACCTGCTCAGTGACCTACACCCCGGCCGTCGTCGGCGAGCACGTCATCACCGCGAGCTACGGCGGTGACGACACCCACGCCGCCAGCTCCGGCATGACGAGCGTCACGGCCACGCCGCGCACGACCATGACCATCGTGACCTGCGCGCCCACGAGCGTGCCGGTGAATAGCCCCACCACCTGCACCGCCACCGTTACCGACACCGCCACTGGCAGCACCAGCACCCCGACCGGGATGGTGCTGTTCGCTTCGAGTGGCGCCGGCACCTTCAGCGGCAACCCCTGCACCCTCTCCGGCAGCGGCGCCAGCTCCTCCTGCTCGGTGA
>VBHP01000043.1 GCA_005881435.1 Chloroflexota bacterium
GCCAATGGCATGCTCCTGGCGACGCATCTCGGTGGCGAAACGCTCTCGCCGGCTCACGGCTATCCGGTGCGCTTGGTGGCGCCGGGGCGGCGTGGCTTCCAGTGGGTGAAGTGGGTCTCGCGCATCGAGACGTACTGACCGCGACTATGCTCCGGCCGCGATGACGGGCAGCGTCGGGCAGTTCATCGATGTCTCCACCGCGGCGCGGCGGCCGCTGGCCGCGGACGAGCTGGCGGCGTACGGGATCCTCGAGCAGCTTCGCGGCGCCAGCGTTCTGGACATCGGCACCGGCGACGGACGCCTGGCGTTCGGCGCGGCACGCGCCGGCGCACGCGTCGTCGTCGGCGTCGATCCCGATCCCGACGCACTGCGCGCGGCGCGGCAGCGTGCGCGAAAAGAGCGCCTCAGGAACGTGTCGTTCCGCCTTGCCGCGGCGCAGGACCTCCGCGCGTTCCGGGATCGCTTCGACATCGCGATCCTGTCCTGGACGCTCTGATGAGTGCAACGAAAGGGCATGGTCGATGCCCTCAAACAGGCGAGGAGCGTCCTTCGACGCGGCGGCATTCTGGTCGATGCGCGGCCTGATTCGCGCGTCGTCGCGCATGTCGAGCACCGCGGCCAGCGCGTAGCGACGATCCGCACGCAGGCCCTCGAGCTGCGTGACGATGCCGCCTCGGATCGCGCCGTCGCCACCGTCAAGAGAGAGCGCCTGCTGCGACGGGTCCGCGCCGGTCGCTTGTGGCATCGCATGCCCTTCGCCAATCGCGCCGAGTTCGACGCGTACCTGCGCGAGCATCTGCGCTTCGTGCATCGGGGAACGTGGACCGCCGCCTGGCGTGCGCACCAGCGCGAGTGGCAGGACGATCCATTAGATCTGGTGCGCGCGATCCGCTACGAAGTGCTGGAGACGGTCCCGGAGCGCTAGCCGGCCTTCTTCAGCTCCTGCGTGATCTTTGCCACGCCTTCCTTGGCATCGTCGAACAGCATCGAGGTCCGTGGGCTGATGAAGAGCTCGTTCTCGATGCCGGCGAATCCCGGACGCATGCTGCGCTTGATGACGATGACGTTCTGCGACTGATCGACATTCAGGATCGGCATGCCGTAGAGGGGCGAGTTGGCGTTGTTCTTCGCGGCCGGGTTCACCACGTCGTTGGCGCCGATGACGATGGCGACGTCGGTCCGGTTGAACTCGGGGTTGATGTCGTCCATCTCCTTGAGCTTCTCGTAGGGCACGTTCGCCTCCGCCAGCAGCACGTTCATGTGTCCGGGCATGCGACCCGCAACCGGATGGATGGCGTAGTTCACCTCGACGCCACGCTCCTCAAGGGCGCTCTCGAGCTCGCGCACGTTGTGCTGCGCCTGCGCCACGGCCATGCCGTACCCCGGCACGATGACCACTTTCCGCGCGTAGCCGAGGAGGATCGCCGCGTCTTCCGCCGTCACCGAGCGGATCGTGCCCTGCGCCGCGCCGGCGACGGGCTCAGTGGTCGAGCCGGCGGGAGCGGCGCCGAACGCGCCGAACAACACATTGTTGATGGAGCGGTTCATGGCCTTGGACATGAGCCGGGTAAGGATCGTGCCGGACGCGCCGACGAGCGTCCCGGCGACGATCAATAGGACGTTGCTGAGGACGAATCCGGCTGCCGCGACGGCCAGGCCGGTGAACGCGTTCAACAGCGAGATCACGACCGGCATGTCCGCGCCGCCGATCGGCATCACCAGCGCGACGCCGAAGGCGAGCGCGAGGATCGCGACGATCGCCAGAAGCACGAACGGCGAGACGACCTGGATTCCCCCGGCCGACGCGAGCACGATCAGCAGCGCCGCGATGACCATGCCCGCGAAGAGCAGGCTGGTGACGATCTGCTGGCCGCCGTACTTGAACGCCCGCGGCGTGACAAGTCCCTGCAGCTTCCCGAAGGCGATCGCGCTTCCGGAGAACGAGACCGCGCCGATCATCAGGCCGAGCATCGAGCTCGCCGCGGGTCCGGGCTCGATCCCGGCGGTGCCGACCGTGTGGACGTACTCGAGGATCGACACCAGCGCCGCCGCGCCGCCGCCGGCACCGTTGAACAGCGCGACCATCTGTGGCATGGCGGTCATCTTCACCACGCGCGCGCCGTAGAAGCCCGCGCCGCCGCCCACCGCCATTCCGGCGAGCGTGAGGAAAAGTCCGCTCGTGCCATAGCTACGGAAGGTCTGGTCGAAGAACGTGGCCGCGACGGCGAGCAGCATGCCGGCGGCAGCGATGCGGTTGCCATTCACCGCCGTTCGCGGTCCGGAGAGACCCTTGAGGCCGAGGATGAATGTCACGGCCGCGACGAGATAGATGATCGGGATCAGCGACTGGAAGTCCATCAGCGCTTCTCGGCCTTCTTCACCGACGCCGGGCGCTGCTTGAACATCGCCAGCATCCGGTCGGTCACGACGAAGCCGCCGACTACGTTCGCCGTCCCGAGGACAACCGCCAGGAAGCCGAGGATCAAGCCGAACGGTGAGGGGATCGCGGCGGACACGAGCATCGCCCCGACGATGATGATGCCGTGGATCGCGTTCGCGCCGGACATCAGCGGCGTGTGCAACGTCGTCGGCACCTTGGAGATGACTTCGAAGCCGACGAAGATCGCGAGGACGAAGATGGTGGCGAGCGCGATGGTCTCGGACGTCACGCCCGCGCTCCGGCGGGCTGCTGCACCAGCGCCTTCGCCGCGGGATGAAGCACCTCGCCGTCGCGCGTGATCACGGAGCCCTTGACGATCTCGTCGTTCCAGTCGGGCTGGAAGGCGCCGTCCTTCACCAGGAGGCCCAGGAGGCTCGCGACGTTGCGCGAGTAGAGCTGGCTGGCGTGATACGAGAGCGTCGACGGCAGATTCGTCTCGCCGACAATGGTCACGCCGTCCGTGTCAATCGTCTTGCCCGGCTCGGTGAGCTCGCAGTTGCCGCCCGTCTCCGCCGCGAGGTCGACGATGATCGAGCCGGGCTTCATCGACCGCACCATGTCCGCGGTGATCAGCAGCGGTGCCCGCTTACCCGGGATCGCCGCGGTCGTGACGACGATGTCGGCGTCCTTCACATGCTTGGCGATGAGCTCCTGCTCCTTGCGGTGCGCCTCCTCCGACAGCTCCTTGGCGTAGCCCCCTGCGGCTTCGGCGGATTCGCCGAGCTCGATCTCTAGGAAGCGCGCGCCGAGGCTCTGCACCTGTTCCTTGACCACCGGCCGCGTGTCGAAGGCTTCGACGATCGCGCCGAGGCGGCGGGCGGTGGCGATGGCCTGCAGGCCCGCGACGCCCGCGCCCAGCACCAGGCAACGCGCCGGCGGGATGGTGCCGGCGGCCGTCGTCAGCATCGGCAGATATTTCGGGAGGCGATCGGCCGCGAGCACGACGGCCTTGTACCCACCGATGTTGGCCTGCGAGGACAGCGCATCCATCGGCTGCGCGCGCGTCACGCGCGGGATGGCCTCCATGGCGAACGACGTCACGCGGCGCGACGCGAGCTCGCGCACGAGCGCGGCGTTCGTCAGCGGCTGCAGGAAACCCACGAGCACCTGTCCGGCACGCAGGCGACCGATCTCGTCGCCCTCGGGCCGTTGCACCTTCGCCACAAGCTCGGCCTCGGCATACACCGCCGCGGCATCGGCGACGAGTCGGGCGCCGGCCTGGGCGTAGGCGTCGTCGAGATAAAAGGACGGGACGCCCGCGCCACGCTCGACCAGAACTTCGTTGCCGGCCTTGGCCAGGCGACCAACGGTCTCTGGCACGAGCGCGACGCGACGCTCTCCGGGGAGTCGCTCTCTTGGGATGCCGAGCTTCACGGCAGGGTTGGTCCTTCCTTTGTCGATGTCGTGAAGCTTGAGCGTAGCGGGCAGCCGCGAAACGCGCCTACACCGATGCCGCGAAAGAGCCCGAACGATGCGTCGCGTCGCCACGAGTGACTTCTGAAGCTCTGGTCGGGGCGGCCAGACTTGAACTGGCGGCCTCAGCGTCCCGAACGCTGCGCGCTACCAAACTGCGCCACGCCCCGCTGCGTGATGATCGAAGTATAGAAGCGGGACGCTGATCGCGACCTAGAATCATCACTGCGAGCCCGGGGCTGTAGCTCAGTGGATAGAGCGCCGCCGTCCTAAGGCGGGCGTCGCGGGTTCGACTCCCGCCAGCCCCTCAAGACACGCAGCCCGCGCGTTCAGAGGCGTGTGACACACTTCCGGCGTGGGCGCTCGGACCGTTCTCTGGAGCGCGCTCGCGACGGCCTTCGTCCTGATCCCCGGTGTCATCGTCGGCGTGGCGGTGGGGCAGGGTGTGATCGGACTACTCCCCGGGCACTCCGGGGACCTGAACCTCGCGTTGGCTGCGATCGCTGTGCTGGTTGGTCTGCTACCAGCTGGCGCGCTGTGGGGCTGGGCCATCTCGCGAATCACTCACGCGGCGAACGGCAGGCGGTTGGCGGTCGCGGGAGGAATTGGATTCGCGCCGACCACGGTCGTCGTCGTGCTGGCGCTGACGTTCTTCGAGAACCTCTTCGTCGAACAGCGCCAAGGCCCAGACCTCCCGATCCACAACGTATTCACGATGCTCTTCGTCCCGGCGGCGGCGATCCTCGCCGGCCTCACCGCGTTCGCACTGGGAGGCGGCGCGCAGACTGTCCCCGCGGCTGCACGGCTTGCAGTGGCAGGCTCGCGTTTCTTGTCGTCAACCTCGCCTTGGACGCACTCGGCTGGCGCGTGGGCGCACCGGGGGCCGAGCAACGAGCGACGATGCTCACGACCGCGCTGTTGGGGAATCTGGCAGCAGCGTTCGTTGGGGGCGCCGTCATCGGACGGACCCTCTCTCGGCGCGGCACGGATGGGGCACGCTTTCGGCTGAGCTCCGTCACCTAGCCTCGCCCATTGCGATACTGCGGACATGACCGACGCGACGCTTCTCGCCGCCGTGCGGCACAACGGCTGGGCGAACCTCGAGCTGCTCGAGTTCTGCTCGAAGCTGACCCCAGAACAGCTGGCGTTGACCGTGCCCGGCACGTACGGCTCGGTGCACGGGACCCTGCAGCACATCGTTAGAGCGGAACAGGGATACATCTTCGGTCTCGCCGGCGGGGAGGTACCTCCCGGCGGAGAGTTGACCGATCGACTCGCGGGGCTCAGCGAGCTCATCGCACGAGCACGCCGCAGCGCCGAGCGCATCGAGCAGATCCTCTCGAGCGAGTTCGATCCGTTTCACACGATCCTGCACACGGACGGCTACACCTCGCGAGCCCGCATCGTCGCGGCCCAATTCATCCATCACGGAAGCGACCACCGCGCACAGGTCGGGACGATCCTCGGCGCGCATGGCATCGAGGCACCCGCTGTCGACGTCTGGACCTATGGGGAAGTGATCGGCGAGGAGATCCCGCCGCCTAAGAGCTAGAAGCCGCGGTCGCGCTTTGGCGTGAACCGGATCGGCACCCCATATTTCCTGGCCATGTCGGCGGCCTTGGCGAAACCGATGCGCTCTGGCTGTCGAGATGGAGCGCGACCTTCGGGTTGCGCTCGATGTTCTTCACCTTGGCCTGCCCCGGCACGCTGTAGATCAGAGCCGATTCGCCATTCCAGATGAACCAGACGGGATTCGGCTGGGGCGTTCCATCGGCCGAGACGGTGATGAGCCAAGCGATCCCATCCTCGCGAAGGCGCCGGGTCACGCGCGCCCCAAACTCGGTGCCGACGTCGACGAGATCTCGCGCCACTGGATGGTCGAGTCTATCGGCCGGTACCCCTGCGAACGCCCTACGAGCGCCGCTCGGAGCAGGGGACAATAGAGCCGCGGTGAACGCCTCGACCATCGCCCGTCCGTTCCGTCAACTGACATGGCGGCACTCGCTCGCGCTCTTCCTGCCGGCGTTGCTCTTCGGCTATCTCGTGGCGAATCAAGCCATCACCCAATCCGAGCGGTCGGCGCTCGCGGTCCGCTACAACGCGCCGCTCGTCGATGCCGCGAATGCGTTGCAGAAAGAGCAGAACGATCTCAAGACGCAACTCGCCGACCTGCGCACGAAGCTGGACGCGATCCAGCAAGCCGGCGCGACGCAGAGCGGCATCGCCGGCGACCTCTCGCGCCAGATCCAGGACCTGCAGACGCGCAGCGGCCTGAGCGCCGTGAGCGGCGAAGGCGTGATGGTCACGCTGGACGATGCGCGTCTCCCGGCGAACGCGAACAACCTCGAGAAGTCGATCTGCCACAACACCGACATCACCGACATCGTCAACACCGGCTGGCGCGCCGGCGCCGAGGCGATCGCCGTGAATGGCGAGCGGATGGTCGGGACCTCGAGCGCGTATTGCGTCGGCTCGACGATCATGGTCAACGGCACACTGATGTCGCCGCCGTTCTCGATCGCGATGATCGGCGTGCAGGGCCAGCTGATGTCGCTGTTCGACGATCCGCGTGAGCTTGCTGACATCAAGTCGCGCAGCCAGGCCAACGGCTTGATCTTCCAGGTCTCGCGCCAGCGCGACGTGCGCGTGCCGGGATACACCGGAAGCCTAGGCGCGCGCTACGCGGTGCCGCGATGAGGAAGAGCCGCTTCGGCATCGTCGCGATCACGATGGTCGCCTTGCTGCTCGGCGTGCTGGCGGTGACGCAGTACCGCGCGCAGGATGTGTTCTCGCGATCGCTCACGGCGGAGAACGCATCGAGCCTGACGACGCTCATCGCCCAGATCTCGGATCGGAACAGCTCGCTCCGCGACGAGATCCTCGCGCTGCAGCTGCGGCTCGACGCCGCGCAGGGCGCATCGCAGTCCAGCGAGATCACACTGCGCGAGCTTCGCGATCAGTACCAGCAACTGCAGGTCGCGGCAGCGGTCACGCCGGTCTCCGGTCCGGGCGTGGAGGTTCGGATCGAGGGCCCGTTCGACGACCGGGCCATGAGCGACCTCGTCAACGAGATCCGGAACGCCGGCGCCGAGGCCATCGGCATCAACGGCTCGCGCGTCGCTCCGCGTGCCTGGTTCTCCAGCTCGGGCACCGGCGTCGTGGTCGACGGAACGTTGATGACCAGCCCGTATCGCGTGCAAGCGATCGGTTCTCCGGACACGATCTCGGTCGCGCTGACACGCACCGGAGGCATCGTCAGCCAGTTCGGCCTGATCTACGGGCGGACGCGCTTCACCGTGGCCCAGCAGAAACTGATCGATCTTCCGGCGGCGGCGAACGTCGAGTTCCGGGTCGCGAAGCCGGCACACTAGACGCCGAGTCGATTCGCGCGGGTCGCCCATCGTAGACTCGCGCTCACGTGACGCGGCCGCCCATCGCGCTGTACCTCGATGACGTCGTGACGCTGCGCAAGCCGCACCCCTGTGGCGGCGCGACGTGGCAGATCGTTCGCCTCGGCGCCGACATCGGGATCCGCTGCACGACGTGCGGACACCGCGTGCTCATCGGTCGTGCGGACCTCGAGCGGCGGATCAAGCGCTTCGACAAGCGCGGGCCAATGGCTCCGCCCGCGCGCGATGCGGTGGGCTGATGCGGACCCGATCCGCCTCCTTCCAGCCGAGCCTGTTGCGCAACCGCGACTTCTTGTCGCTGTGGGGCGCGCAGGTCCTGAGCCAGACGGCCGCGAACGCGTTGACCTACGCCCTGGTGATCCTGGTATTCCGACAGACGCACCAGAACACGGCGTCGTCGTTCCTCATCTTGCTGGCGATCCTTCCGGCGATCCTGTTCGGAACGCTCGCCGGCGTGATGGTCGATCGCGTCGACCGCAAGCTCGTCCTCGTGATCACCAACGTGTTGCGCGGCGCCGCCGTCGTGCTGATGCTGTTAGTTAAGGAAAACGAGGTCGCGCCCTACGTCGTCAACTTCCTCGTCGCGACGGTGACCGTGTTCTTCGTCCCAGCCGAGGGCGCGACCATCCCGAAGATCGTGCGCAAGCAGGATCTGCTCGCCGCAAACTCGCTGTTCAGCCTGACCTTCAACGGTTCGTTCGTGCTCGGCTTTGCCTTGCTTGCGCCGATCGTCGTCGGCGTCGGCGACCTGGACTTCCTGTTCAGCCTGCTGACCACCTTCTACATCGTCGCCGCGGTGTTGTGCTCGACGCTGCCCAAGAGCGAGGAGCCGGATCGCTACCTCACCGTGGACGTCGCGGTCGAAGCCGCCGACGCGACCAGGCGCGATCTCGGCGAAGCGTGGGCTTACCTGCGCCAGCATCCGCGGATCATGTGGGTCCTGCTGTACGTCGCGCTGATGTACATGCTCGTGGCCGTCGCGGGGGCCCTCGGACCCGGGTTCGTGACGACGACGCTCGAGCTCAACGAACGCTGGGTTGGGGTGCTGGCGCTGCCCGCCGGCGTCGGCATTGTGTTCGGACTCCTGCTGCTCAACTTCATCGGTCGCCGGCTGGTCCGCCGTTCGACGCTGATCCACTGGGGTCTGATCACGACGTCGCTGACCCTGCTCGGCCTGGCCGCGCCCGCGATCCTGCGGCCGCGTTCGTTCAGTGCCGCGGGGAATCCGCAGGCGCCGCTGGTGCTGTTCGTCATCCTCGTCGCCTTCGTGCTTGGCGCGGCGTACGCGTTCGCGACCGTGCCCTCGTTCACGCTGTTGCAGGAAGAGCTCGCCGAGGACATGCGCGGTCGCGTCTTCGGCGTGCTGAACACGCTCGTCTCCGTTGTCAGTCTGCTGCCACTGCTGTTCGTTGGCCCCATCGCGGACCAGGTCGGTGTCGGCTGGGTCTTGCTCGGAGGCGCGGTGATCGTCGCGGTGGTGTGGTTTGTCGGCCGCGACGCGCACCTGCCACGTGAAGTGCCGACGCCGTTCGAGCGGAGCGCCAAGCCACAGGGCTGAGCCGGTTGCGGCCTTCAAATCGGGAAGGGACAGCCGGTACAATTTGATGCGGTGTCCTCCCCTCGGCAGACCTTCTTTCATTACCTCGCGCTGTTCCGCGTCCAGCTGATCGTCGGTTCGCTGCTGGTCGTCGCCCAGTCCTTTGTGTCGGTGATCCCGCCGCGTTTCGTCGGGCAGATCGTCGATGCCCTCGGCGCGGGCACCACCCAGGACGTCATCGTGCGGCTGTCGCTGTTGATGGTCGCCACCGCCGCGGTCGAGCAGACACTCCGCACCGGGTACCGCTACGCCTTCCTCGACACCGAGCGTCAGATCGAATACCGCATGCGCAACGATCTCTTCGCGCATCTTCAGCGCATGCACCTGGCCTACTTCCAGCACGAGCGCATCGGCGACTTGATGGCGCGGATGACCAACGACCTGGCCCAGGTGCGGAACATGGTCGGCCGCGCGCTGATGAACCTGGTCCTCATCACCATGACGCTGGTCTTCGCCGTCGGGTCCATGCTCACCATCAGTCCAAAGCTCACGCTCATCGTCGTGGTGCTCGTGCCTGGCGTGGCCGTCACCTTCAACTGGATCGGCCGCCGCGTGTCGAAGCGCTTCGAGGAGCTGCAGGCACAGTTCGGCGAGCTGTCGACGAAGGCGCAGGAGAACTTCTCCGGCATCCGGGTGGTCAAGGCCTTCAGCCAGGAGCAGCCCGAGATCGGCGCCTTCGGCGCGGTCAACGCCGAGTACGTGCGCCGGGCCATCACCGTCGCGCGCTACAACGGCCTGGTCTGGCCGGGGATGATGCTCTTCCTCGGCGCCGCCACCCTAGCCGCGCTGGTGATCGGAGGCTCTGACGCCATTCGTGGCGAGATCACCGTCGGCCAGCTGGTGCAATTCATCGCGTACCTGTACCTGCTGTCGTGGCCGATGGTCCTGCTCGGTTGGGTCACCAATCAGTTCCAGCAGGGCTGGGCCTCGCTGCGCCGGCTGCAGGACATCTTCGAAGCCAAGCCTGCGATCGCCGATCCCGTCGATGCGGTGACGTCACCGATCCGGGGTCAGGTCGAGTTCCAGAACGTGTGGTTCGCGTACGGCAAGGAGATCGTCCTTCGGGACGTCAACTTCAAGGTGCCGGCAGGCGGATCGCTCGCGATCGTCGGCCCCACCGGTTCGGGCAAGAGCACGCTCGTGAACCCATCCTCATCGACGGCGTCGACGTGCAGCGGTATCCGCTGCAGCAGCTGCGCCGTGCCATCGGCTATGTGCCGCAGGAGACGTTCCTGTTCTCCATCCCGCTGCGCGAGAACGTCGCTTTCGGAACGGACCGCGCACTCACTGACGAACAGCTGGAATGGGCCGGCGACATCTCGCAGCTGAACAAGGACGTCGTCGACTTCCCGGCGCGGTACGACACGATGATCGGCGAGCGCGGCGTGACGCTGTCGGGTGGCCAGAAGCAGCGCACCGCGATCGCGCGCGCGATCGGAAAGGATCCGGCCGTGGTGATCCTCGACGACGCCCTGTCCTCCGTCGACACCTACACCGAGGCCGAGATCCTGACGCGTCTGCGCGGCGTCCTCCGCGTGCGCACCAGCATCATCGTCGCGCACCGCATCTCGACGGTGAAGGACGCAGACGAGATCCTCGTCCTCGACGACGGCGCCATCGTCGAACGCGGAACGCACGGCGAGCTGCTGGAAAAGGGCGGCCTGTACGCCCAGACGTACCGCCGCCAGCTCCTGGAAGAGGAGCTGGAGGTCGATCTCGAGCGCGACGAGCACGAGCGACGCGTCGCCCCGGAATCCGCTGAGCCCGATGCGCCACCGGCGCGGCGCATGCCCGGCCTGGGCGGCCTGACCGAAGGCGGCAATTAGCGATGGCACACGGTCACGGCGGCGGCGGTGGGTTCTTCCACGAGGACGAGATCCTCGGCAAGGCCTACGACGAGAGGCTGATGCGCTGGCTACTCAGCTGGCTGCGGCCATATCGGATGCAGGTCGCGGTGGCGTTCGTGATCATCCTCTTGCTCTCGATCGCCGAGATCACCCCGCCGGTCATCGCCAAATTCATCATCGACCAGTCGATCACCCCCGCCGTGAGCGGTCAGATCCCGCCCGATGCCGGTCTGGCGCGGCTACTGCCACTCGGGCTGCTGTACCTGATCGTGCTGCTCGCGAGCTCAGGCCTGCGGTATTCGCAGACGGTGCTGACGACGTGGATCGGCCAGCGCGCGATGTACGACCTGAGGGTGCGGCTATTCAGCCACCTGCAATACCTCTCGCTATCGTTCTTCGACCGTAATCCGGTCGGGCGGCTGATGACGCGGATCACCAACGACGTCGACGCCCTGACCGAGATGGTCACGCAGGGCGTGGTCGCGATTTTCGGCGACATCTTTCTGTTGATCGGCGTGTCCATCGTGCTGCTGCTTCTGGACTGGCGTCTCGCGCTGGTGACGTTCGTCTCGATCCCGCTGCTGCTCTTCGTGACCTCGTACATGCGGCGGATCATGCGCGAGTCCTTCCGCGCCATCCGCATCCGGCTGGCGCGGATCAACGCCTACCTCAACGAGAACATCAGCGGCATGTCGGTGGTGCAGCTCTTCACTCGCGAGGGACGCGCGTTCGCCGAGTTCGATGACCTCAACCGCGACTACCTTGGCGCCAACCGTGACGCGGTGCGCGCCATGAGCGTGATCTTCCCCGTGGTCGCGCTGATCCGGGCCTCGACGATCGCGACGATCTTCCTCGTCGGCGGCACGCTCATCCTCGGCGGCACCCTAACGCTCGGTACGGTGGTGGCCTTCTGGCAGCTGGTCGACCAGTTCTTCCGGCCGATCCAGGACATCTCCGAGCGCTACAACATCATGCAGGCCGCGATGGCGTCGTCGGAGCGGATCAAGCGGCTGCTGGACACGCCCGCCACGATCGTCGACCCGGACCGCGCGCGCGAGCTTCGCGCCGTGCGCGGCGAGATCAGTTTCGATCACGTCTGGTTCGCCTACGACCTGGCCGCGCGCGAGGCCCAGCTGCCGACCGGCGAGGCGCAGGGCGTCAAGGGCGAGCCGGAGTGGGTACTGAAGGATGTGTCGTTCAAGATCGCGCCCGGCGAGAGCGTCGCCATCGTCGGCGCCACCGGCGCGGGCAAGACCTCGATCATCAGCCTGATGTCGCGCTTCTACGACGTGCAGCGCGGCAGGATCCTGCTCGACGGCGTCGACATCCGCGAGCTGCGGCAGCGCGACCTGCGACGGCACATCGGCGTGGTGCTGCAGGATCCGTTCATCTTCGCCGGCACCGTCGCTTCGAACATCCGGCTGAACGATGAGTCCATCGACGACGCGCGGATGCGTCAGGCCGCGAGCTTCGTCAACGCCGACAAGTTCGTCGAGCGTCTGCCGAACGGCTACGACACCGTCGTGACCGAACGGGGCTCGACGCTGTCGGTCGGACAGAAGCAGCTGCTGGCGTTCGCGCGCGCCATCGCCTTCAACCCCGAGATCATGCTGGTCCTGGACGAAGCCACGTCATCAGTCGATACCGAGACGGAGCACCTGATCCAGGACGCGCTGGAGAAGCTGATGCGCGGCCGGACCTCGATCATCATCGCCCACCGCCTGTCGACGATCCAAAATGTCGATCGCATCATCGTGCTGCACAAGGGCCGTGTCGTCGAGGAGGGCACGCACCGCGAGCTGCTCGACACGCGCGGTGTCTACTATCGCCTCTACGAGCTGCAGTACCGTCCGGTCTCTGCGTAACGCATTCGCGCTGGTCCTTGCTGCTCTGCTGATCGGCGCGTGCCAGTATCTGCCGCAACAGGTCTTCACTTTCCCGGCCGGAGCACCGGCGCCGACGCTGGCGGCGACCCGCGACGGCGAGCACATCCAGATCCTGCATACCAACGACATCCACGGCCGCATGGAGCCCGAGCGCCTGAGTGGCTCGAACTCGTCGTTCGAGCGCGGCGGCATCGCGAACCTCGCCGGCTTCATCGTTCAGCAGCGCGCGCGTCTGCCCGAGCGCACGCTCGTGCTCGACGCCGGGGATACGTGGCAGGGCTCGTTCATCTCCAACGCCAACAAGGGCGCGGCGATGGTGCAGGCGATGAATTTGATGGGCTACGACGCCCAGACCCTGGGCAACCACGATTTCGACTGGGGACAGGACGTGCTCCGCGCGCGAGCCTCCGAAGCGCGTTTCCCGTTCCTCGCGGCCAACGTCGTCGACGCCGTGAGCGGAAGCGTCGTGCCGTTCGCGAAGCCGTATCTCGTCAAGGACCTCGGGATCACCAGAGTGGGGATCATCGGCATCGCCAATCCCGGGACCCCGGCGATCAACAAGCCGGCCAACATGAGCGGCCTTCGCTTCCTCGCCGCGGCCGAGACCGTTCGCCGCTACCTTCCGGAGGTGAGAAAGCTCGCGGACGTGATCGTCGTCATGACGCACATGTCGCAGACCGGCGTGGAGGAGGACCGGCAGCTCGCGCGTGAGGTCTCCGGGATCGACGTCATCGTGTCGGCGCACAGCCACACCGCGCTGCAGAACGCCGTGGTCGAGAACGGGACGACGATCGTGCAGGCGGGTGCGTACGCCGACTTCCTCGGACGCCTCGACCTCACGATCGATCCGGCGACCCATCACGTCGCTGCCGTCGCCGGTGCCAGCGAGCTCATCGCTATCGTCGGCGGCAAGGTCCCGGTGCCAGCCGAGGTGGCGAAGATCGTCGCCGACCGTGCGGCTGAAGCGCGGTCGGTGACCTCACGTGTCGTTGGCAGAACGACCCTCGATCTCCCCCTCGTCACCCGCGGCGAATCCGCGCTGGGCGACCTGATCGCCGACGCCATGCTCGAGTACTGCCGCGGCCAGGGTTGGAGCAGCGATGTCGCGCTCTACAACGGCGCAGGCATCCGTTCGGCGATCCCGCCGGGCGACGTCACCTACGGCAAAGTCTACGAGGTGCTGCCGTTCGACGATCTCGTCGTCGGCCTCGACCTCACCGGGCAGCAGCTCACGACGATCTATACACGCTCGCTCTCGGACCGCGGCGCGAATCTCGCGATCTCAGGCGCCACCTTTAGCTACCAGCCCTCGGGCACGATCACGACGGCGACCGTCGGCGGCGCCGCGATCGCTCCGGCACGGACCTATCACGTCTGCACCATCGACTACCTGGCGCTGGGCGGCGACGGGCAGTCCACGTTCGCCAGCGGCAAGAACCTGGTCTACGGCGATATCGCCGCCGACGCGGTGGCCGACTACCTGACCAAACATTCTCCGGTCTCGCCACGTCTCGAGGCCCGGATCGTGGCGCGCTGAGATGACCACCAAACGGACGGGACAGCCGTGGCAGACGCCCGCGGCTTACGGGCGCACGCTGATGGGACTGAGCGTCAACCTGATCGTGCGCGACGTCGCGCGCAGCCTTCCTTTCTATACCGACGTCCTGGGCTTCACGGCGCTGTACGGCGATGCCGACTACGCCGCACTCGAGCGCGACGGCATGCGACTGCAGCTGCATGCCGATCACGCCTACGACGGCATGCCCTGGGCGCCGGAGCTGGCGGCAGGCGGACGGCGCGGTCTCGGCGCCGAGATCCGGCTGCTGGGAATAGATCCGTCGGAGGCCGAGCGCCGGGCGCGGGCGCGTGGCGACCGCGTCGTCATCGCGACGCAGTCGACACCCCACGGCTGGCGCGAGTGCTACCTCGCCGATCCGGACGGATATGTGTTCGCGGTGGGCCTGCCGACGAGCGGTTAGCGAAACGCGCAAAGCCCAATACAATCGGATCGTGAGCAATGACAAGCCCGTGAGCCGTCAGGAGCGGTCCGTGACCGTCGCCGAGCGCACGCCCGCCGAGCGTCCCAAGATGTTCCCGACGATGGGCACGCTCATCGAACACATCCCGCAGAGCACGCAGGCGGGCCTCGCGGGTCATCAGCCGACTCGGATCATCCCCGGCCTGTTCGACGCACACGAGGACAACGTCGTCTTCGCGACCCTGCAGGGACTCTTCAACTGGGCCCGCTCGCGAAGCCCGTGGCCGCTGGGCTACGGCCTGGCCTGCTGCGCCATCGAGATGATGGCCGCCGGCGCCTCGCACCACGACATCGCCCGCTTCGGTGCTGAGGTCTTCCGTTCGAGCCCGCGGCAGGCGGACGTGATGATCGTGGCCGGTACGGTGACGCACAAGATGGCGCCGCGGCTCCGCCGTCTGTACGAGCAGATGCCCGAGCCGAAGTGGGTGATCTCGATGGGCCAGTGCGCGAATTCCGGCGGTGAGTTCTGGGACTCCTACTCCACATTGCAGGGCGTCGACACGGTCGTGCCCGTAGACGTCTACGTTCCGGGATGCCCGCCGCGTCCGGAGGCGCTGGTGGAGGGCATCCTCAAGCTGCGCGAGAAGATCTTCAAGGGCGGATAAAGAGCTGCAGACCGACGAGCGCCGGCCCACTGGCATGACCGAGGTCCAGCCGTACGTCGAGATCCAAACTCCGCAAGGCGTCGAAGACGAGCTCGTCACCGAGGAGCTGATCCTCAATCTCGGACCGCAGCATCCGTCGACGCACGGTGTGCTCCGGCTCGTACTGCGTCTTCACGGCGAGCGCATCGTGGAGTGCCTCCCGGTGATGGGATACCTGCATCGCGGGCTGGAAAAGATCTACGAGAACCGTACCTACGAGGGCGGCATCCGCTACGCCGACCAGGCCGATTACGTCGCGGTCATGTTGAACGAGTGGGCCTACGCGCTCGCGACCGAGGCGTGCGCCGAGATCGAGGTGCCACGTCGAGCCGAATTCCTGCGCACCATCGTCGGCGAGCTGAGCCGCGCGTCGGCGCACCTGGTGTGGCTCGGCACGTACCTGCTGGACCTGGGCGCCACGACACCGATCCTGTGGTGCTTCCGTGACCGCGAGCAGATCTTGGACATGTTCGAGGAGATCTGCGGCAGCCGCTTCAACCACAACTACTACCGACCGGGCGGACTGCTGTACGACTTCCCGCCTGGACTCCTGTCCAAGCTGGAGCGGTTCATCGATCGCTGGGAGAAGAACATCGACGAGTACCGCGAGCTGATCGAAGGCAACGAGATCTTCCTCGAGCGGACCGTCGGCATCGGCGTGTTCGATTCGAAGACCGCGATCGCGTACGGGATCGGCGGCCCGATGCTGCGCGCCACCGGCGTGCCCCACGACCTGCGCGTCGACCGGCCCTACTCGATCTATCCCGAGCTGAAGAGCATGAAGCCGGTCACGGCGCAGGACGGCGACGCGTTCTCCCGCTACCAGGTACGCCTTGGCGAGATGAAGCTCGTGGTCGCGCTCGTTCGCGAGTGCCTGGACAAGCTGCCCGGCGGTCCGGTGCGGGCGCGCGTCGGCCACGTGTTCAAGGCGAAGCCGAACGAGGTGTATTTCCCGATCGAAGGCGCGAAAGGCGAGATCGGGTACTACATGATCAGCAAGGGCGGCCCGAACCCCTTCCGCGCCAAGATGCGCGGCGCGTCGTTCTGCAACCTGCAGCTCCTGCCGACACTGCTGCGGGGCAGGCTCGTCGCGGACGCGATCGCGATCCTCGGCTCCATCGATATCGTCCTGGGCGAGGTGGACCGTTAGATGTTCGGCATCCTTGAAGGCCTGCGCGCGACCTTCCGTCACATCCGCAACCCGTCGCTCCGGGTCACGCGCAAGTACCCCTATGAACGTCGCGAGCTGCCGGAGCGCAGCCGCGGCCTGATCGCGCTGCTGCTGGAACCGGAGACCAACATCTTCCGCTGCGAGTCGTGCCTGATGTGCGAGAAGGCCTGCCCGCCGCGCGCGATCTCGATCTCCTACCGCTTCCGCAACGGGTTCCGCAAGCGGCCGCCGCTGGCGCCGCGCGCGGCGTACTACCGCATGCGCATGGTGCAGGCCGCGCCCTACGGCGATCGGCGACCGCTCGGGGCCGCCGTGATCACCGTCCCCGAGGAGGACGAGGCGCGGAGCTTCGACCCGACTGCGGTGCGCCGCATCGTTCGCGAGACTCCCGAGAGCGAGGACCGTCTGCTGCAGGTGTTGCGGAAAACGGCCGACGCATATGGCTATCTGCCGTGGTCGGCGTGCCGCATCATCGCCCAGGAGTTCGCGCTGACCATGACCACGCTGTACACCGCGGCGTCGATGCTGCCGAACTTCCGCGGCGCGCCCCAGGGCGAGGGGACAGCGTTCCCTCGCGGCGAGCGTTTCTACACCGGCAACCTCGGCATCGCCGGCGTCTGGCCCGAAGTCACGCCCCCGCCGGCGCATGAAGAGGCGCATCCCGGTGTCGACGAGCTCGCGCTCGCACGGCGCTAAAGGTGGCCACAGCAAGCCCGGTCCGTCTTCTCGAAGCTGAGCATCGCGATCTCGACGGGTACCGTTCGGCCGGCGGCTACGTCGCGCTCGAGCGCGCGAGACACCTCTCCGGAGACGACCTGCTGTCGACGGTCGAACGGTCGGGCCTGCGCGGCCGTGGCGGCGCCGGCTTTCCGACCGCGGCGAAATGGCGCGCCGCGGCACGGCAGCCGGCCGTGCC
>VBHP01000044.1:0-604 GCA_005881435.1 Chloroflexota bacterium
GGGCGGATTGTCCGCACCGGCGGTAAGGAGCTGGCGCACGAGCTGGAGCAGAAGGGGTACGAGTGGGTCCGTGAGGCGCTGTATGCCGGCAAGGTCTAGGTAGGATGGCGACGGCGAAGGTCTCGAGGGACACGCGCGCGACGTACAACGTCGAGCGCGTTCGCGCCGATTTTCCGATCCTGCGCCGCCGCGTGTATGGCAAGCCGCTGGTGTATCTGGACAACGCCGCCACGAGCCAGAAACCAGACGCGGTCATTGACGCGATGGATCACGTCTATCGCGAGACGAACGCCAACATCCACCGTGGCGTCTACCTCATGTCCGAGGAGACGACCGCGCTGTACGAGGACGCGCGGGCCAAGATCGCCTCGCTGATCAACGCGCCGGATCCGGCCGCGTGCATCATGGTGCGGAACGCGACGGAGGCGATGAACATCGTCGCCTACTCGTGGGCGCGCCGAAATCTGAAATCGGGCGATCTCATCGTCGGCACGATCCTGGAGCACCACTCCAACCTGGTGCCGTGGCAGCAGTTCGCCAAGGAGATCGGCGCGCGGTATGAGGTCGTGGACATCGACGAGGACTACCGGTTGCGCCGCGACCA
>VBHP01000044.1:623-14333 GCA_005881435.1 Chloroflexota bacterium
AGAAACCGAAGTTCGTTGCGCTGACCCACGTCTCCAACGGCATCGGCACGATCAATCCAGTGGCCGAGCTCACCGCGCAGGCCAAGGCCGCCGGCGCGACGGTGCTCATCGACGGGGCGCAGGCCGTGCCGCACATGAGCGTCGACGTTCAGGCCATCGGCTGCGACTTCTACGCTTTCAGCGGGCACAAGATGATCGGACCGACCGGAAGCGGCGCACTCTGGGGTCGCCGCGAGATGCTGGAGTCGATGCCACCTTTCCTGTACGGCGGCGACATGATCCGCCGCGTCACGCTGAAGGACACCGAGTACAACGAGCTGCCCTGGAAGTTCGAGGCGGGGACCTCGGATTACGTCGCGGCCATCGGTCTCGGAGCGGCGGTCGATTATCTGCGGCGGATCGGCCTGGATGCGATCCACCAGCACGAGCGCGAGCTGACCGTCTACGCGCTCGAGCGCTTCGACGAGCTCAAAGGCGTGCGCACGTTCGGCACGCGCGAGCTGTCGTCGCGCGCCGGCATCGTGTCGTTCGAAGTCGAGGGCATCCACCCGCACGACCTGGCCACGCTCATCGATCGTGAGGGCGTGTGCGTGCGTGCGGGGCACCACTGCAATCAGCCGCTGATGGACCGCCTCGACGTGCCGGCGACAACCCGCGCCTCGATATACCTGTACAACACACCGGCCGAGATCGACGCACTGATCGCCGCGGTGCGCAAAGCGCAGCAGGTCTTCGCATGACCGAACCGTGTCCCGAGTGCGGCGCCGCCGTCGGCGGCAGCACCGGGTGCGCCGCGGCGTTCGAGGAGCTCGGCCTGCGACGCTTCTCCGACCTCCGCTACGCCAAGTGGAATCGACTGATGGTCGACGCGTACTCGCTGCAGCATCCGGCGGAATACATGCGTTCGGCGAAGTCGTTCGCAGCGCACCTCACCGGCACCGCAGCTGCGCTGGAGCGGCCGGACCAGAGCGGCTTCGTCAACGAGGCGATGGTCCGCTGGCTCTCGACGAATCCGATCCTGGTGCGACCGGCGGAGCCCGCGGCGGGCCGGCGCGGCGCGGTCACGATCGCCGACGTGCTAAGCGCCGCCGATCCGGCAGTCGCGATCCCCGAATGGGCGCGCTCCGCCTGGCAGGCCTGGTCGGGTCTGCACGCGATCGCCCGCGAGTGGATCGCCATCGCCACGCACGACCGCGCGGCGGTACGGCGACCCCTCCCGAATTTGACTTCGGTTGATTCGGCTAGGGACAAATTCGGGAGGGGTCGGTACGTGTAATGGACGATCTGTACCGCGAGTACATCCTCGACCGCTACAAGCACCCGCGGAACGCGGGCGAGCTCGACCCCTTCGACGTGAAGTACGCCGACAACAACCCGCTCTGCGGCGACGACATCTCCATGACCCTCCGCGTCGAAGACGGCACGGTCGTGGACGCGAAGTTCAAGGGCCGCGGTTGCGCGATCAGCCAGGCTTCGGCGGACATCCTCACCGACAACATCAAGGGAAAGACGGTCGAGGAGTTGCGGCGTCTCGGCAGCGAGCAGGTCATCGAGGATCTCGGCGTGGATGTCTCGCCAGCGCGCCGGAAGTGCGCGCTACTCGGTCTGAAAGTGCTGCAGGGCGGTCTGTTCGGCCTGCAGGCGTGGCCCGACCAGCCAAGCAGCCAGAACGTGAACGACGGCCGCTGAAACCTATAGGTGGTTCTATTTCCGACTGTTTTAGTCGATAATTCAGGAGACAGATGACAACAACGGTTCAGCCGCAACTTCCCGACAACTACAAGTGGGGCTGGAACGATCCCGAGGCCGAGGGCAAGACGTTCGCCCGAACGCCGAAGGGTCTTTCAGAGGACGTCGTCCGCCAGATCAGCGCGTTCAAGAGCGAGCCGGAGTGGATGACCAAGCTCCGCCTCAAGGCGTATCGCCACTTCCTGCAGCGGTCACTGCCGACGTGGGGTGCGGACCTTTCCCGAATCGACTTCCAGGACATCTACTACTACGTCCTGGCCTCGGATAAGAAGGCGCAGGACTGGAACGACGTACCCGAATACGTGAAGCGCACGTTCGACAAGCTCGGCATTCCCGAGGCGGAGCAGAAGTTCCTTGCTGGGGTAGGGGCGCAGTACGACAGCGAGGTCGTCTACCACAACATTCGTGAGGACCTGGCCAAGAAGGGCGTCATCTTCGTCGACACCGACACCGCGCTGAAGGAGCACGAGGCGCTCTTCCGCAAGTACTTCGGCACCGTGATCCCGGCAAACGACAACAAGCTCGCCGCGCTGAACACGGCGGTGTGGTCCGGCGGGTCGTTCATCTGGGTGCCCGAGGGCGTGAAGGTCGACATTCCGCTCCAGGCCTACTTCCGCATCAACAGCGAAAAGATGGGCCAGTTCGAGCGGACGCTGATCATCTGCGAGCCGGGCTCGCAGGTGCATTACGTCGAGGGCTGCACCGCTCCGATCTATTCGACCGCGTCGCTGCACAGCGCGGTGGTCGAGATCATCGTCAAGAAGGGCGCGCGGTGCCGCTACACGACGATCCAGAACTGGAGTCACAACGTCTACAACCTCGTCACCAAGCGCGCCGTCGCCTACGAGGACGCTGTCATGGAATGGATCGACGGCAACCTCGGCAGCGAGGTCACGATGAAGTACCCGTCGGTCTACCTGATGGGGGAGCGCGCGCACGGCGAGATCCTCTCCGTCGCATTCGCTAGCGACGGCCAGCATCTCGACGCCGGCGGCAAGATCGTGCACGCTGCGCCGAACACGACCTCGCTCATCACCAGCAAGTCGATCTCGAAAGGCAACGGTCGCACGTCGTATCGCGGCCTGGTGAAGATCTACCCCGGGATGCGCAAGTCGAAGAGCACGGTCCGGTGCGATGCGCTCATCCTAGATAAGACAGCGCGGAGCGACACGTATCCATACATGGAGATCGATGAAGAGGACGTCACCATCGGGCACGAGGCGACGGTCTCCAAGGTCGGCGAGGAGCAGCTCTTCTACCTGATGAGCCGTGGCCTCACCGAGCAGGAGGCGACCGCGATGATCGTGAACGGGTTCATCGAGCCGATCGTGAAGGAGTTGCCGATGGACTACGCCATCGAGCTCAACCGCCTGATTCAGCTGCAGATGCAGGGCGCCATCGGATAGCCGTGGCGATCACGCGCATCCGACTCGAGCGCCCGCCGCTCGACCGAGATTCGGTCGAGCGGTTCGGTGTCTCCCGGGAGGAGCCTCGCTGGCTCATCGACCAGCGCGTGGCGGCGGCGGAGCGTTACCTCGAGACGCCGTGGCCGCGAACGGACGTCGGTGAGGAGTGGCGCCGTTTCCCCCTGAAGGATGTGCCTTACGACGCGATCGCTGAGGACATCCCGCGGCCGGTGCCTCTCGCTGAAACCGGCTATTCCGTTTCGCGCTCGGGATTCGTGAACCTGCCGATCGAGATGCTCTGGAACGCCCCTGAGCCGACGCCGAAGCCATTTGACCTGCTTCGTTCGCTCATGGAAAAGACGGACGGACCAGTCGCTCAAGCAGCCATCCGCGCGTATGCCGAGGCGGCATGGACGACCGGCCACTTCGTTCGAGTGCCGGCTGGTTTGGACATTCCGCATCCGATCGAGGTCATCACCGTCCCGTCGGTGTCGCGAACGATCGTCCTCGTCGAACGCGGCGCGCGAGCGACCGTCGTGGAACGGCTAATCGGCGGCGCGGACGAGCCGCAGCTGGCGATGCCGATCCTCGACGTGCATCTCGAGGACGACGCGGTCTTGAACTATGTCCAGATCCAGGAGTTCGCGCCCTCGGTGTGGATCCTGGGGTCGCAGCAGTACCGCTCCGCGCGCGCCAGCCGCCTCGAGAGCTTCAATGTGTTCGTCGGCGCGCACCGCGCGAAGGTCGGGATCGGCTCGGACATCCGCGGCGATGGCGCGGTCGTCCATCTCAACGGCCTGGTGGCCGGCGGCAACGACCAGAAGATCGACTTCAACGTCTTCCAGGATCTCTTCGGCTCGCATTCGGAGAGCATCCTGCTGTACCTCGCGGCGCTGTACGACCACGCGAAGGCAGTGACATACGGTGTGATCCGCGTCGAGCCGGAGAGCCGCGCCACGTCGTCGTACCAGGAGTGCCGAAACATGCTCCTTTCCGAGCACGCCGGCGCCGATCCGATACCGGTGCTCGAGATCCTGACCAACGACGTGCTGCGGTGCGGACACGGCGCGACGGCCGGCGCGATAGACGACGCCGACCTGTTCTACGTGCAGTCGCGAGGGCTCCCGCGCGACGAGGCCGAGCGCCTGATCGTTCGCGGGTTCTTCGAGCGCGTGATCGAGAAGGTCGCGGATGCCGACGTGCGGCACGAGATGCTGCGAGCGCTGGAGCCGCGCATCGGGTCGATCGGAACGCTCGAGGCCGCCTGATGGCGACCAGCACCCGGTTCGTCCCGGTCGCGAAGGTCGGCGATGTCGCTCCCGGCGAGGTCGTCGTGATCGAGGCTGAGGGACGCAGCCTTGCCCTCGGCCGCACCGAGGACGGGCGGTTCGGCGTCATCGATAACGTCTGCACCCATGACGGCGGGACTCTTGGTGAGGGCGAGCTGGAAGGGGACTGCGTCGAGTGCCCGCGTCACGGCGGGCGGTTCGACATCTTCACCGGCGCGGTCTGCGCGCTCCCGCCGGTCATCCCCGTGACCGCATATCCCGTCCGTGTCGCGGACGGACGCGTCGAGGTGGATCTCTCCGTCGAGCCCGTTACCGAGGAGTAGCCGCACCGGGTAGCGCCGGCGGAGCCGTGTCGCGTCGGCGCAGCGGTTGCGTCTGGGCGACCTCGATGTAGCGGCTGGGGACGGCGATGCCGCTGCCGCGGCGCACGACGTTGAATACGGGAGCGACGTGGCCTCCGCGGTATTCGTTCACGGGAACATAAGAATGCAGGTACGCGAGCATCGCCTCCTTGCCGTTGCTGCAGTCGTACCCGAGGCTCAAAGCTGGCGCGCCCCGCGTTGCGAGATGGACACACTCGAGACTGTGCGCGAAGTCCGTGACGTACAGGCCCGGGAAGTCGGCGGGCAGAGACACGCGAAGAAGCAGCTCGCCTGCGACCTTCCGAAGCATCTCCAGTCCGAGGTCGCCGAAGTAGGGTGACCTCACGAGCCACCGCGGAAGCGGCTCCAGGAAACCCTCTGTGATGTGGCCCCCCGCGAGCTCCGGCTCGAGCTCTTCCCCGACCACCGGCAGGCGAGCGTAGAGACCACCATCGGCCGCCAGGATCTCATCGAGATGCCGGGCGTGGCTGTAGCGGTAGTAGGTGACCCCTCCGCCAGTTCGCTCAACAACGCCTGGATCCGCGACGAAGCCGTGGTCACCGAGAAGCTCTCCCGAGCGAAGTAGAAAGAGATCTCCCAGCCGCGTCGGTGCGTTCATTCGGCCGTCCGATGCTAGACACGCACTAGAGTCTCGCCGCGTGGATCCCTACTTCCTGCTTCGCGGCCTCGTCATCGGTTTTTCCATCGCCGCTCCGGTCGGTCCGATCGGCGCGCTCTGTCTGCGTCGCACGATCGCGTACGGCCGTCTTATCGGTTTCGCCTCAGGACTTGGAGCGGCATGCGCCGACGCGACGTACGGGGCGGTTGCGGCCTTCGGTCTGACGCTGATCTCGGGTGCGCTGCTCGGCGCGTCCGTGCCGTTGCGGGTGTTTGGCGGCGCGTTCCTCCTGTATCTCGGCGCGCGGACGTTCGTCGCGGCTCCTAGTCGCACCGCGGAAGCGACGACGGTGCGTGGCGTCCTCGCGGCGTGGGCATCCACGTTCGGTCTGACGTTGACGAATCCTGCGACGATCTTCTCGTTCCTCGGCGTGTTTGCCGGGCTTGGACTCGCGTCGGGCGCCGCCGGATCGTCCGCCGTCGCGCTCGTCGCCGGCGTGTTCCTCGGCTCCGCGGCGTGGTGGCTGACGATGTCGCTCGGCGTCGGAAGCTTCCGCGAGAGGCTCGATGAACGGGCGCTGCGCTGGGTGAACCGGATCTCCGGCGCGGTGATCACGCTCTTCGGAGTCGGGGCGTTCGCCTCCCTTCTTCTCTAGTATCGACGCGAGTTCCAGATGTCCCGGAGGTGTCCGTGATCAGCAGCGCCGCACGTGATCGCGTGATCCAGGTCCAGGAGCAGCTCACGACTTTGCAGGAGCAATTCGAACAGCAGGCCCAGGGCGACACCCTCGACTCGTACGAGGCCGCGCTCAATCGCGGCAAGGCTCGCGCGTACCAGCACGCGGCGAACCTCGTCTCCGGCGCGCTGCACGACATCGACGTCAAGGCGCTGTAGGTGATCACCGCGATCGTCCTCATCACGGTGGAACGCCGTGCGCTCGCGAGCGCCGGGGAGCGCCTCGCCGCGATCGACGGCGTGTCCGAGGTCTATTCCGTGACGGGCGAGTTCGACCTCATCGCGATGGTCCGCGCCAAGCAGCATGAGGATCTCGCCGACATCGTCACGCGCAAGATCGCTCAGGTCGACGGCGTGCAGCGCACGATGACGCACGTCGCTTTCAAGGTCTTCTCCAAGTACGACCTGGAGCGGATCTTCGCCTAGACCCGTCTCGGGGACGCCCGCCTAGAATCGCTGACGTGAAGGCCGTCGTGATGGCCGGCGGCGAGGGGAGCCGTCTTCGACCTCTGACGATCAACCGACCCAAGCCGATGGTCGCGATCGTCAACAAGCCTTGCCTCGGTCACATCTTCGACCTGGTCAAGCGCCATGGCTTCACCGAGGCCGTGGTGACGCTCCAGTACCTGGCGAACGTGATCCAGGACAGCTTTGGCAACGGCACGGCGATAGGCCTGCCGATCTCGTACAGCGTCGAAGAGTCCCCGCTCGGAACAGGTGGCAGCGTCAGGCAGGTCCTCGATCGTCTCGACGAGACCTTCATCGTGATCTCCGGCGACGCGCTCACAGACATCGATCTTTCGGCGGTCGTGCGCTTCCACAAGGAGAAGAAGGCCATCGCCACGCTGACGCTTTATCGCGTCCCGAATCCGCTCGAGTACGGAGTCGTGATCACCGAGAGTGACGGCAAGATCAAGCAGTTCCTGGAGAAGCCGTCCTGGGGCGAGGTGTTCTCCGACACGATCAACACCGGCATCTACGTGCTCGAGCCGGAGGCGCTGCGCCGCTTCGAAAAGGGCCAGAACTTCGACTTCTCCAAAGACCTCTTCCCGCAGCTGCTCTCGGAGGGCGCGCCGATATACGGCTACATCGCCGATGGCTACTGGACCGACGTCGGGAACATCGGCGAATACATGCGCGCGAACCACGATGTGCTGTAGGGAAAAGTCAGAACTGAGCCGATCGGCGACGAGATCCGTCTCGGCGTGTTCGTCGACGGCGACGTCGAGATCGATCGCACCGCCGTGATCGAAGGTCCGGTCTACATCGGCAAGGGCACGAAGATCGGCCAGAAGGCACGCATCGTCGGTCCGACCACGATCCGTTCGTACGGCGTGGTCGACGCAAATGCCTCGATCGATCGCTCGATCGTGTGGCGCAACTCGCGCTCCGAAGTGCACGGCTCGATCGTCGGCCGGCAGTGCTCGCTGAAATCACGCGTCATTCTGGAAGAGGGGTCTGTCATCGGCGACCACTCCGTCGTCGGCGAGGGCGCGCGGGTTCGCTCCGGGGTGAAGGTGTGGCCGGACAAGCAGATCGAGGCGGGGGCGGTGCTGTCGTCGAGCCTGATCTGGGGCTCTCAGGGCCGGCGCGCGCTGTTCGGCCGGTTCGGCGTCACCGGCCTGGTGAACATCGATCTCACGGCGCAATTCGCCGCGCGCCTCGGCGCGGCCTGGGGATCGTCGATGGCGCAGGGAAGCACGGTGACCATGAACCGCGACCAGCACCGCGCCTCGCGCATGCTGAAGCGCTCGCTCATGGGCGGCCTGGTCGGCACGGGTGTGCACGTGGCCGATCTCCTGGAGGTGCCGATCCCGCTCGGACGCTTCCACACCCGCCGCACGCAGGCGGTCGGCGGGACGCACATCCGCATCTCGCCTTTCGACGACCGCGTCGTGGACATCAAGTTCTACGACGCGGAGGCGCTCGACATCGGCAAGGCGCTGGAGCGCCGCATCGAGCAATCCTTCTTCCGCGAAGACTTCCGCAGTGTCACGGTCACGGACATCGGACGCATCGCCAACGCGACCCGCGTCGGCGAAGCGTACGCCGAGGCTTATCTGGCGCTGATCAAGCGCCGGCGCGAGATCGAGGAAGCCCAGTTCAAGATCGTGGTGAACTACTCGCAGGGCACCTCGTCGCTGTACTTGCCCCAGCTGCTCGAGGAGCTCGGCGTCGACGTCATCGCCATCAACGCCACAGTCTCGGAGACGGTGGGCCGGTCGTTCGAGATGTTCCAATCGCAGATGCGCGAGCTTGCCGCGATCACCGCGACGCTGCACGCGCACTTCGGGGTGACGATCGACGCGGGCGGCGAGAAAGTCTTCCTCGTCGACGAGCGCGGCCGGGTCATCCACGACCTCGCCTTCCTCGCGGTCATGACCAGGCTCGTCATCGCCGATCAGCCCGGCGCGACCGTCTCCGTGCCGGTCTATGCGCCACAGGTCCTCGAGCGCCTGGCGGAGGAGGCCGGCGGTCGGGTGCAGCGGGCCCGTGCATCGGCCGAGGCATTGATGCAGATCGCCCAGCGTGACACCCCCGCGCTCGTCGCCGACGGCCGGGGCGGTTTCATCTGGCCGTCGTTCCACGCCGCGTTCGATGGACTGCTGACGGTGGCGAAGCTCCTGGAGCTGCTGTCGCTGGCGAAGCGGCCGCTGTCCTCGTTCGTCGATGCCGCGCCCGAGTTCCACATGGCCCGTCTGAAGGTCGACTGCCCGTGGGAGGACAAGGGCCGCGTCATGCGTCTCCTCGCCGAGGAGCCGCGGACCGCCGCGACGAAGCAGGTCGACGGCGTCAAGCACGTCTACGACGGCGAGTGGGTCCTCGTCCTACCCGAGAGCGACGCGCCACGCTTCGACGTGTGGGCCGAGGCGCGCTCGGAAGGCAAGGCCTGGGAGCTCGTTCAGGGCTACGCACAACGACTTGAGACACTCCGGCAGGGAGCGGCATGACCGCCGTCCGGGTCGCCGTCGCGCAATGCGCGCCGGCGCTTGGCGCATTCGAGCGCAACGTGGCGATGCATCGCGAGTGGGTCCAGAAGGCGCGCTCCTCCGGCGCACGACTGGTGATCTTTCCAGAGCTGGCGCTGACGGGCTACTACCTCAAGGATCTCGCCGCCGACGTCGCGGTCGCGCGCGATGGGCCAGAGCTCGCGCCGATCCGCGAGCTGTCGCGCGAGCTCGATGTCAGCACTGGCTTTGTCGAGCGCGATCCCGACGGCCGCGTCTTCATCGCGCAGGGATACTTCCACGGCGGTCGCCTGGCGCATGTGCATCGCAAGGTGTACCTGCCGACGTACGGCATCTTCGACGACGGCCGATTCTTCGCCGCCGGCGATCGCTTCGAGACATTCGATAGCGCCATCGGCAAGGGCGGGGTCGCGATCTGCGAAGACTTCTGGCACATGTCCGTTCCTTATCTCATGGCCACCGACGGCGCCCTGGCGTTGTTCTGTCCTTCCGCAAGCCCCGGCCGCGGCATCGCCGAGGGCGGCGACCTCGGCACGGCGGAGTCCTGCCGCCTGATGGATCGCTTCTACGCGCAGTACCTGACCACGTTCGTGGTATTCGCGAACCGCGTCGGACACGAGGACGGCATCGGCTTTTGGGGCGGTTCGGAGATCGTCGCTCCCGACGGATCGGTGCTGGCGCGCGGCCCGGACTTCGACGAAGCGCTCGTGGTCGCCGATTGCGATCCGGCGCTGGCGCAGCGCGAGCGCGTGCGCAATCCGTTGCTGCGCGACGAGCGACCGGAGATCGTCCTCGAGCATCTGGCGCGGCGCATGGGGCTCCCGCTGCCGGACTGAGCGATGGCCGAACGCAAGGAACGATTGGCCAGAGAGATCGACGAGCGCGTCACCGCCGTACGCGATCGCCTGGCCGCGATCACCGACGAGGACCTGGGTCACGCGCGGGGCGCCGAGGGCTGGAGCGCCGGCCTGATCCTGCTGCACATCGCGCTGGGGCTGCGGCGGCAGGCCGGATGGATCGACCGGGCACTGCAGGGCCGTACGCCGACGCATTTCCACTGGGACCTCACGCACCGACTGAACGCGCGCATGGCGCGCGATCATGCTCGCCCGTCGCGCCGGCAGGTCGAGGACTGCATCGCGCTCGGCCACGAGCGCATGCGGCAGGCGCTGGCGCGCATGAGCGAGGACGACCTCGCCCGCGAGGCGCTGGTCGTGGGCGAGCGACGCGTCAGCATTGCGGTCGTGCTGTCGCGGATCGTTCTGCGTCACATCGACGACCACCTGTTGTCTCTCGAGGGGGCGTCCTGATGGAGGCGGAGCTGCGCTCGATCGTGGCGTACGCCGGCGGGCGCGAACGCGCCGCGACGCGCGCGGCCGACGCGATCCGGCGCGAGCTGAAACAACGCTGGGTCGGGATCTACGAGGTAGGAGAGCGCGATATCGAGATCATCGGCTGGAGCGGCGGTCAGGGCTTGCCGGCGCACCCGCGCTTCCCGCTCACCGAGGGGCTGTGTGGCGCGGCGGTCGCCGCACGCGAAACGATCGTCGCCGCCGACGTGCGGCTCGATCCACGCTACCTCGAGGCCTTTGGCACGACGCGGTCCGAGATCGTCGTCCCGATCCTGCTGGACGGTCGCGTCAACGGTCTGATCGATGTCGAGAGCGACCGCGTCAACGCGTTCGGGGAGCCGGAGCGATCCCGGCTCGAACGCGCCGCCGCGGTCCTCTCGCCGCTTTGGGTACGCTCGTAGCGATGTCGAAGCTCGCCGTTGTCACCGGCGCGTCGTCCGGGATCGGGCAGGCCTACGCCGAGCGTCTGGCCCGCGAGGGCTACGACCTCGTGATCGTCGCGCGGCGGCGCGAGCGCCTGGACGCACTGGCCAAACGCCTACGGGATGAGGCTCGAGTGACGGTCGAGCCGCTGACGGCGGATCTCACCGACGACCGTGATCTGGCGCGCGTCGAAGCGCGCGTCGCCGGCGAACGAGCGCTGGAGCTGCTGGTAAACAACGCCGGCTTCGGGGCGTACATGCCATTCGAGAAACTGCCGCCGGAACGCGCCGACGATCTGGTCCGTGTGCACGTCCTCGCTCCCACCCGGCTGTCGCGCGCCGCGGTGCCGGGGATGGTCGAACGCAAGAAGGGTGCGATCGTGAACGTGGCGTCGATGCTGGCGTTCTCCGCCTCCCTGCCGCCCGAGCCCCTGCCGAACCGCGTCGTGTACGCGGCCGCCAAGGCGTATCTCGTCGCGTTCAGCCAGGCGCTCGCGGCCGAGCTGGCGCAGAGCGGAGTGCGCGTGCAGGCGCTCTGTCCGGGGATCGTCGCCACCGAGTTCCACGTCGCGCAGGGAGCGTCCGGACCGTTGCCCGGCGCGATGGATCCAGCGGAGGTCGTGCAGGCATCGCTCGCCGGTCTGCAATCGGGGGAGGTCGTGTGCGCGCCGACCGTCGAGGACGCGGAGAAGCTGCGGTCCGTCGCCGAGTCTGGACGAGCGTTCTTCGCCGGCCGTCCGAGCGGCGCTCTGGCGTCGCGCTACCGGCGATGATCGAACGCCTCGGTGCGATCCGCGCGAAACCCGGCGATCTCTCGCCGCTGCGCATCGATGAGGTCCTCGTGCGCAAGATGCTGGTCGCGTTCCTCCGCGACGAAGCCGCCAAAGCCGGTTTCCGCAAGGCGATCGTCAACGTCTCCGGCGGCATCGATTCGGCGGCGGTCGCCCACCTCGCGGCCGAGGCCTACGGCGCGGAGAACGTCACGGCCCTCCTGCTGCCATATCGCACCAGCGACCCGAAAGCCTTGACCGACGCGCGCGAGGTCGTCCGCGGCCTCGGCATTGGCGCGGAGGAGCACGACCTCACGCCACAGATCGACGCCTACTTCGCCGCCGAGGGCGGCGTCGAAAAGATCGATCGCGTGCGCGCCGGGAACAAGATGGCGCGCGAGCGCATGTCCATCCTGTACGACCGCTCGCAGGTCCTCGGCGCGATACCGCTCGGGACGAGCAACAAGACCGAGCTGCTCCTGGGGTACGGAACGATCTTCGGCGACATGGCCTCGGCGATCAATCCGGTCGGCGATCTGTACAAGACGCAGCTTCGCGAGCTGGCCGGTCTCCTCGGCGTCCCCGAGTCGATCCGGGCCAAAGTGCCGAGCGCCGATCTCTGGGCCGGCCAGACCGACGAAAGCGAGCTCGGCGCGTCCTATGCCGATCTCGACATCGTTCTCTATCACATGGTCGATCGGCGCGTGCATCCGGTCGAGCTCATCGAAGCCGGATTCGATCGTCGTCTGATCGAGATGGTCCGCGAGCGTGTGCGTCGCAGTCAATACAAGCGCGTCCCCCCGATCGTGGCGAAGGTCAGTCTGCGAACGGTCGGGCACGATTTCCTCTACCCGCGCGATTGGGAGCGCTAGAGGCGGCGCGCGCCGAGGCGCGCGCGCACGACGAGCCGGCGCGGCATCTTCTCGGGTATGGCCTCGCGGTCGCGGCGGCATCGCTGTGGGCCATCGGCGGAGTCTTCGCCAAGATGGCCTTCGCGCGCGGTGTCCCGCCGGCGGAGCTGGCGCAGGTCCGTATCGGCCTCGGTTTCGTGATGTTCGCGCTCATCGTGGCGGCGTTTCGCCCGAAGGCCGGACGGGTGGCCCGCCGGCACGTTCCACTGCTGATCGCTTTCGGCGTCATCGGCATGGCCGGCGTACAGCTCACGTACTACGAGGCGATCAAGCGGCTTCCGGTCGTGCTCGCGTTACTGATCCAATACCTCGGACCGCTTTTCGTCCTGGTGTACGTCTGGCTCCGCGGACGGAAGGTCGGCGGCAGGCTGTGGATCGCTGCGCTGCTCACGCTGGTGGGCTGTTACTTCGCGCTCGGCGCGTATGACGCGAATCTGCTCGACGTCAACCTCGAGGGCGCGCTCATCGCGCTGCTCTCCGCCGGCATCTTCGCCTTCTATCTGCTGGTGGGGGAGCGGATCGTGCGCGCGTACTCGGCGCTGACGCTCCTGCTGTACGGCTTCGGCATCGCCGCCGTCGCGTGGACGTTGCTCCGGCCCTGGTGGACGCTGCCGTTCGCCTCGTGGGATGGCGCGACATACCTGCTCATCGCCGGCGTCGCCATCGTCGGCACGCTCCTTCCGTTCTTCCTGTCTTCGACCGCGTTGACGATGCTTCCGGCCACACGCGTCGGGCTGGCCGAGACGATGGAGCCGGTCGTCGCCGGTATTGCGGCGTTCGTGGTGCTCGGCGAGGCGCTGGCGGGGCCGCAGTTGGCCGGCGCTGCCCTGGTCCTGTCCGGCATCGCCCTCGCGCGTTCGGTCCAGCCGACGATCGACGGCGTCTGAGAGCGTGTCGCAGTACACGGACCGCGCGCGAAGGCCTCGGTATGCTCGGCAGTCTCGTGACGGAGCCACTGCAATACACCGATGACGACGTCATGCGCCTGAAAGACGGTGCCGCCACGGTCAACGCGCTCGTGCGCCGTACGACGCGTGAGCGATTGGCGGAGCGTCGTTTCGACGAGTGGAGTGCGCTCGAGATCATCGCGCATGTCGTGGACCTCGCCGAGGTCACGCGGATGCGC
>VBHP01000045.1 GCA_005881435.1 Chloroflexota bacterium
GATCCCTGCCGGGCTGACGTTCGATGCGGCGGCAACCCTTCCGCACTCGGCCGTTCTCGCGCTACAGGGGCTTCGGCTTCGCGACGGCCGAACGATCGGGCCCGGCGACAGAGTCCTCATCGTCGGCGCGTCGGGCAACGTCGGTCCGTTCGCCGTCCAGATCGCGAAAGCGATGGGAGCGGACGTCACCGGTGTGTGCCGCACCGACAAAGCGGACTTCGTCCGATCGCTCGGTGCCGACCGCGTGATCGACTACACCAAGGTCGACTACACGCGGAGCGGCGAGCGCTACGACTGGATTGTCGATGTCGACGCGCACCACTCGTTCTTCCGATGGCGTGGCGCCCTAGGACCGAAGGGCGTCTACGTTGCCATGGGCGGATCGAGCTCCTGGCTGCTCCAGGCATTGTTCGTCGCGCCGCTGATCTCGAGAGCGAGCCAGAAGCGGATGGGCTTGCTGCTCTGGTGCAAGCCGTTCAATCCGGCGGACGTCGCGACTCTCAAGGAGCTGATCGCCGCTGGCAAGGTCAAGGCGGTAATCGATCGGCGCTTCCGGCTAAGCCAGGTGGTCGACGCGCTCCGCTACGTCGAAGAAGGACGCGCGAAGGGCAAGGTCGTCATCACCGTCTGATGCACCGGGTCAGGATTTTCGTGACTTAAGGTCTTCACCGAATTGGTTGGCGTGTAGCTGCGTTTTGGCTTGGAAGCCGCCTTCGTGAGCCAGCCGTAAGACTCGACACGTGAAGCGCGCGATTCGCGCTTGCCTAGGAGGATCCGACGGGCCCCGAGGCTGCAAGGACGCTTCTGTTTTTCGTGTGCGCTGATCTAGTAGCCCGACGCCGTGTTGGGCGGGTCCTCGGGCCGATGGTGACCCCGACGTCTCTGTCTCGCGGTGCCGTAACCGGAGGCGCTCCGGACAATCAGCACGCCTAATGCCACTACGGCGAGGGCTGTCATGGCCACAACAATTACCTCTCCCATGACGAGATCATATGCACCGCGCTGCGCTCTTCAAGACTTTGCTTACGCTTTCAGCGTATTGCCGACGGGCGTCGCGTGACGCTCGACTGGAACAACGGCATCAGGAGAGCGACGATGAGAATTACCACGAACAACAGCGAGACCATGGCGGGGCCGCGCGAGTGGTTCACCGGCGCGGTGTATGTCGACGCAGTCGCGACGCCGTCAGGCCCATCGCGTCTGAACGCGAGCAGCGTCCACTTCACGCCCGGCGCGCGTACTGCCTGGCACACGCATCCGAATGGGCAGACTATCTACGTGACGGAGGGCGTTGGGCTCGTGCAGCGGCGCGGCGCGCCGATCGAGGTGATTCGCCCGGGGGACCGTGTGTTTTTCGAGCCGAGTGAGGATCACTGGCACGGCGCTGCGCCGACGCGCTTCATGACCCACCTGTCGCTGGTCGAGATCGACGAGCAGGGCAACACGGCGACGTGGGGCCCGCATGTTCGCGACGACGAGTACGGGTCAGCGCCCGCCATCGAAAAGGAGTCCCGACGATGAGCGTGTGGACGAGCGACGAGCTCAACAAGATTGCGGCAGCCGACGAATTGCAGCTCGCATCGCTGAGACGCGACGGCACGTTGCGTCGCGCGGTGACAGTCTGGGTCGTCCGAGACGGTGACGATCTGTATGTCCGATCAGTAAACGGCCCGACCGCAACGTGGTTCCGCGGCGCGCAGGCGCGCCATGAAGGCCACATCAACGCTGGCGGCGTTGCCAAAGACGTGACTTTCGTTGACGCCGACCGTGCGGTCAGCGACCAGATCGACCGCGCGTATCGCGAGAAGTACCGCAGGTACGCCGCCAACATCGTCAACAGCGTCCTCACCCCACAGGCGCGGTCAGCGACGCTACGACTGCTGCCGCGCGGGAACGCTCGTTCGACATCGCGCGGTCCGTCGACCTCGGGAAGGCCGTAGCCCGGCATGCTTCGCTGCGCATCGCACCACCGCGTGCCGGCGCTTTCTGATAGTAAGTACTTAACTGGGTGATCTCACGCGAGGGGGGCGAACGTGACCGTTCATTCGCGCCGCGGGGTACAGACGCGGCGATCGATCTTGACCGAGCGGCTACCTGCGAGCGGCAACACCGCTCTTGCCGCGAGCGCACTCATACAGGCGACACTGGGCGTCGAATTCACGTTTGCCGGTCTGGACAAGTTCGCGGACCCCAATTTCACCGCGAACTTCGAGACGTTCGTGCGTGCGAGCCCCGGCACGGACAACGGTGTCCTCTCTCCGATCATCCGACTGCTGGTTCTTCCGAATGTCGCGATAGCGGCGACACTGCTGAAGTTCACTGAACTTGGCCTCGGCCTGGTCCTGCTTCTTGGAGCGGCTGAGGTTGCGCGCCGGCGGTTCTCGGGACGGCTCGGCGCGCAGCACGGATACGAAGCTCCCGTGGCGCTCGTCGCCGCACTCGCAGGATTCGCCGCCGCCGGGCTCGCTCTGTCGATCTTCCTGCTAGAGGGGGGCGTCCTGCCGGCCATTGTGTCGGGACGAGCCTTCACTAGCGCGATTCCGGTCGAACTACTCATCGTCCCGTTCGGCGTCGCCGTCGGCTGGATCGAACTAGGACGCTTCCTGGTCCTTCGAAAACCGCCGAATGCATCGTTGATCGAAACAGAGCTATGAGCACGCTGCAATGGATGTCGATGTGGCGCGAGCAGGACTCTCCGGCTCGAGTCGATCTTGGCTCTGCGGGTTCGCCGCGACTCGAACGCGGGATCTCTTGCATGTCAAACAGGGTGTCGTCGAGTCGTGATCCATCCGGGCTGACACGCGACACCGTCGGCAGGCGGTGCGCGGGCTGGATCCCACAGCCGCAACTGACCGTCCTTGCTGCCGGTCCCCAGAGCGTCGTTCCCCCGCGGCGCGATTGGGAGGATTCCCTAGGGAGAATCCAGCAGCGCGCCTCCGGAGGGTTCCCTCTTCCGAGCCGCACGGCATGGAAATAGCTTCGAAGCCAGCGATGGACGTTTCTGTGCCCGGTCGGAGGTTCTGATGCCCTCACGTATTTCCTTCTACCAAACACACTAAGGAGCTTGTGCATGAACAGGCGTAGCTTGCTGCACTTTGCGCCGGGACTGCCGCTGCTCGGCGCGACCACGTTGAAGGGCACCTCCGCCGGCCCTCTAACTGTTGGGGGCGGTGTAACCGGAACCGTACGGCTGGAGGACTATGGCGTCACCACCAACGACACCGGCGACAACTCGACCGCCATCGCCAACGCGCTCGCCGCCCTCCCGGCTGCAGGCGGAGCGGTGCTGTGCCCGGCGGGCACGATTCGTTATGCGAGCTCGATCGACCTCGGTCTCACCAAGTCACTCGTGGGCGTTGGTCGTGGCGTTACCGTCATGCACTACACGGGCTCCGCGCACGCGGTCAACATCGGTGTACCGGGTCAGACCGGTGCGCCGCAATTGTGCGCGAACTTCTTGGAGGATCTCAGCATCGTCGGAGACGGCCTGACCCTCGCTGGAAGCATCGGCGTTCGCATCATCAAATGCCTGAACCCTTCGGTGCGGCGGATTCGTATCAAGACTCTTGAGACCGCTATGCGTCTTGACGCATCTGACCTGTGGGTCGCAGATGGTCAAGTGGCTGAAATCGATACCAACGAGGTCAAGTTCGGCCTACTCATCACCGGGAACACGAGCAAGCAGGTCAACCAGATGACGTTCACGATGTGCTACTTCGGTGGTTCGGCTACAAGTCCAGCCAACGCCTATGGCATCAAGATCGACAACCAGCTTCACGGCGGCAATACCTTCGTGAATGTTCACGCCGAGGGGTTCCAGGGTGCTGGCTCGAAGGGTTTCTGGGTCGCTGGAAGCGGCGACCCCGGGAACATCTTTGTTGGCTGCGGCAGCGAAGCCTGCACGCAGAACTTCCTCTTGGATTCTGGTGCCGTGCGTAACACGGTCCTCGCCTTCCAAGAGGACAACGTCGTTGACAACGGCATCGCCAATCAGGTCATTGGTATGAGCGGTCGGCGCGACAGCCAGCGCTACTCGCCGTACTCCCCGTCGTTCACACCGGACCTGTCTGAGGGCACGATCAAGCACATCGACACCATGACCGGCGCAATGACGGTCAACAACCCGATCAACATGCAGCGTGGTCAGCATCTGTACTTGTACTTCCAGCAGGACGCTACTGGCGGCCGTGTCATCACGTGGGGCACGAAGTACCGCGTTGGGGCGAATTGGGTACCAGTGACGACGGGAGGCAAGCGCAACTCCATCGAGTTCGTCTACGACGACCTGTACGACCTATGGATTCAGGTCGGTGGCGCCACGGGCATGGCGGCCTAAAAGCCCCTATCGAACTTGATCGTTCTGTACTGCTGCCTCCTGCTGCTCTACGAGCTCTTCGCCATGCTCACGCACCGCAACAGTCATTTCTTCAGCGACAACGAACAACCGCATCCTCGCTGTTGCCGGTACGGCCTTTCTCAGTCAGACGGTACGGTCGCCCTCGCCGTGAGCCCTGCGTACCGTTCGTACCCGGCGACATCTTCGTCGCGACGGGCGAAAACGGCACAGTGCAGGTATGGCGCAGCGATGGGACGTTCAAGGACGTGCTAGTCGGGACTGTGCCGGGCTCCGCAGAAGGCCTGCGGTTCGACTCAGCCGGAAATCTCTACGTCGCCCACTGGTGAAGGGACCCGCTGTGCTTGACCGGCAACACCATCGAGAAGTTCGACCCGACCGGCATCCCCGTGGGGACGTTCGGCGGTGGCTACTCGTGCGACCCGCGCAGTCTCGCCTTCGACGCCGCAGGAAACACGTACGTGGGCCAGGCCAGTTGCTCGGGCTCCGTCTTGAAGTTCTCGGCAACGGAGCAGCCCCTCGGGTCATATGCCGTCGCGGGCGACCGGGCCGGCGCCTTCAAGGTCGAACTCGCCCCCGATGGATGCACGCTCTTCTACACATCCTGGAGCGCCTACGTGAAGCGGTTCGACGTGTGCACGAACACCCAGCTGCCCGACTTCAACCTCGCTCCGCTGGACGCAGCGGCGCAACTGCGCGTGCTCCCCGATGGCGGCGTCCTCGTCGCGACCGCACCCGCGATCGTCCGTCTGGACGCCTCGGGTGCGATCGTCCGGAGCTACGGCATGGATCCGTCCATCGCCCCGTATTGGGTGGGCCTCGACCTCGTCGGTGATGGGACGTTCTGGGCACCGACAAAAACTCTACTTATGGCTTGCCTTTCCAGGGCCGGTACGTCTATAGGTTCGACCTCGCGACCGGCGCGGTGCTTCAGAGCTTCTCAACAGGCACGACGGTCGTCGACGTGGTGGTGATGCGGTAAGCCATCCGGGCCGCTGAGCTTCGATCCGTGGCGCAAGCAGCGTTGGGCATCGCGGATGAATGGACAAAGCGAGTACCGTCAGGCGAAGGGCTAAGTCGATTTTCCGTGCCGACAGCCAAACCGCCTAATGAGGTTCCAGAGGCTCCCTGATCGAGCTTTCTACTTGGTCGAGGCATGCTCCGCTCGGTCTCCCTTCTCGGAGGCGCCGCTTATGCTTTCGCGCCCGCCAGCTCGCCCAGCAGCTTCTCGAGGCGGTCCAGGCTGGCGGTGTTCCCCGTTGTCGCGTACGGCATTTTCAAGAAGCCGTCGCGGTCCTCGATCGAGGCGAACACCGTCGTGGTGGTCATCGTCGTCTTGCCGCCCTTCTCTTCGAGCGTCGTGGTGACGACACACTCCTGGAACGGCAGCTGCGCCGAACGGGACGTGTAGACGAGGCGCTCGGGCGGAGTGACCTCGCGGTAGACGCCCGTAGACACGAACTCCCCCCACTGACTCTTGTTTGCGAATCGGTGGCTGCCGCCGGGCCGCAGGTCCACCTCGTAGGTCGATTCGTTCTCGGGGGGGCCGTACCAGCGCTTGAGGTACTCCGGCTTGGTCATCGCGTCCCATACCAGGCGTCGCGGCGTGTCGAACAAACGGGTCATCACTATCGTCGGCGTCGCCGGGTCGAACACGTAGTCAGTCTTTTCGCTTGGCATCCCTTTTCTCCTTCTCCTTCAGCTCGACGAGCAGCGCATCGAGCCGCTCGTAGCGCTTGTCCCAATGGGCGCGGTAGGCGTCGATCCACTCGGAGGCTTCACGCAGCCGCGAGGCCTCCAGCCGGCAGGGTCGTCGCTGGGCGGAACGGTGCCGGGAGATCAGCCCCGCCTGCTCTAGCACCTTGAGGTGCTTGGAGATGGCCGGCTGGCTCATCGCGAAGGGCTTCGCCAGCTGGGTCACGGAGGCCTCACCGTTCGTCAGGCGGCGCAGGATCGCGCGGCGCGTGGGGTCCGCAAGCGCGGCGAACGTGGCGTTCAGCTGATCCCGTGACATGCGCTTCGTCCCTACCTCCGAGTTATATAACTAGCTAGTTATTAGCACCGCCGACCCTGGTCGTCAAGCGCTCGACGACGAGCACCGGACGGACGTCTGCCGGATTGACGCCATGGTCTGCTTCGGGATGACCCGCTCGGTGGCCCCGGGGACCGTACGCGCTGTCGCGTCGGCCGCTGTGCGCAGCGTCCAAGCCGGGCACGCCGACGGTCCGCATGAAGTACGTCACCGCCTCGTCGCGCTTGCCGCGCGCGATGAGCTCGTTCATCTCCCTCGGACCTGCTCTCGGCCGCGTTGAACGTTATGAACGTCTTGACGCCCTCCCGAGCGAGTCGATGACGTCGTCAAGCTGCAGGTACGAAAGACGCGCACCCCACTCCATGCCCGAGGCGATGACCGCGTCGCGATCCTTCTTCGACTCGTAGACCTCGCGCAGGGTCATGAGGGTCTTACCGCCGCGCTCTTCGAGCGTGGCCGTCACGAGCCCGCCGTGACCGGGCATCGCCTCGTACTCCTCGGTGTAGACGATCCGCGCCGGTGACGACTCGCGGATCTCGCCGGAGAACGCGACCTCGCCGACCGGCCCGCTCTGCGCGTAGCGGTACCGGCCACCGGCACGAACGTCGGCGATGGCGCTCACCGCGCCGTACTGCCGTGGGCCCCACCAGTTCTTGATGTGCTCGGGCTTGGTGAGCGCCTCGTACACGAGCGCGCGCGGCGCGTTGAAGGTGCGCGTGATCACGATCTCGCGCTCGCCCGACGCCGCGACCGTCATATCGTCGGCGACGGCGTAGCTAAGCTTGTCGAGCGACTGCCCCCAGCCCACGCGCGCCATCTCGATCCACTCGGGCGTGACGCCCGACCGCTGGACGCGGATGGTCACGCGCGTGCGCCGACC
>VBHP01000068.1 GCA_005881435.1 Chloroflexota bacterium
TGTAGAGCCGCGCTGATACGCTTCGCCGCTGATGAGCGAGGCCGTCACGAACACGCCGACGCTGCGGCCCTTGACCGTCGCCGATCTCGTTGACGAGATCTTCCGCCTGTACCGCGCCAACGCGGCGCTGTTCTTCGGCGTCGCCGCCATGGTGTGGCTGCCGGCGGGTGTGATCTACATCGTGACGCAGTTCGTGTTCGTCGGGAACACGTTGCAGAACCTGGATGTCGCCAGAGCGAACCCGCAGCAGGTCGCGAATACCCTTTTTGTCGCACTCGGCGCGCTTGGCGTCGCGCTCGTGGTCGGCGCGATCGCCTTCCCACTCCTATTCGGAGCGATCACGGCCGCCGTCTCGGCGCGATACCTCGGACGCCCAATGACGATCGACGCGGCTCTTCGCCGCGCCTTCGCCTGCTACTGGAGAGTCGTGGCGAGCTATACCGTGCTCGTCCTCACCCTCGTCGGCGCCGCGTTGGGCACGCTGCTGTTGGGCGGACTTCTCGCTGCCGTCATCGGCGGCCCCACCGGCGTGCTGATCGCGCTGTTGACGATCATCCTGACGATCGTCGCGTTCACCTGGCTCGGCGTGACCTGGTCTCTCAGCGGCCAGGCGATCGTGATCGAGGACACCGGCGTGCTGCGCTCGTTCGGACGGAGCCGTGGACTGGTGTCCGGTTCGCGATGGCGCGTCATCGGCATCACGCTGCTGCTGACGCTCATCGAGTCGGTCCTGTTCACGGTGCCGTCGACGTTCGTCAGCCTCCTCACCACACCGCTGCCGGATCCCTTCGGCACGGCCCTCTCCGAGCTGGTCTCGGTCCTGGCGCAGAGCGCGTACTTCCCGGTGCAGTTCGGCACGCTGACGCTGCTGTATTACGACCTTCGCGTTCGCAAGGAGGGTCTCGACCTCTCCCTGGCTGCGGAGCAGCTCGCTCCGGCGTGACCGCCCGCGTCGCGTTCCTCCTGACCGCACTGCTCTTTCTCCTGCCCGTCACGCGCGCGAACGCAGATCCGATCTCGCTCGCCGCGTATCGCTCGGCGCTGGTGAATGCGCGCACCGAGATCGACGTCGCGCGTCAGCGCTCGGGCGACGACCGGCGCCGCGCGATCGGTGCGGCAATGAGCATCCTGAGCGGCGTCACCGAGGTGACCGCGGGCGACGCGACGTACACCGCGTTGCCGCACGAGCCGCTACAGGCGCTACTGCGAGACGGCGGCGATGACAGCCTCGAGCGCGCCAGCGGGATGCTTGGGGAGACGATCGCCGCTATCGGCGGTGGCACCGCGTTCCTCGACCCGGCCCAGGCGCGCTCCGCCCTCGATGCGATCCTCGCGTCGACCGACTTCAGACCGCAGCCGGATTGGCATGACGCGCTCCTGGCGATCCTCCGTGCGCTGCTCGGCAGCAGCGACCTGCGCGTCCCGCAGGTCACGGCTGTTCAGATCGCGACCGCGTTGAGCGGCGTCGTCACGCTGCTTCTCGCCCTCATCGCGATCTACGCCACGCGCGGCCTGCGCGCCAAGATCACGCGCGAAGCCGTCCTCGCGGCGGCGCTGTCGTCGGACCGCCCGCGCGCCGTCGATCACCTCAGCGCGGCCGACGAAGCCATTCGCCGCGGGCGTCTTCGCGACGCTCTCCGCTCGCTCTTCCTCGCCGCGCTCGCCGGCCTCGAGGAGCGGGGCGGGCTGCGCCTCGATCCCGCCCTGACCGACCGCGAGATCCTGGCGCGCGCCGCGGGTTCAGCGCGCGTCGACGATCTCTCCTCGCTGGTCGAGCTATACGAGCCAGCCTGGTTCGGCGAGCGCGAGCCCACACCGTCGGAGGTCGAGCGCGCCGCAGACCTGGCGCGACGGATCGGATCGTGAGCCGCCGCGTCATTGCGTTCATCGCCATAGCCGCGGTCGCACTCTTTGCGTCCCTGCTCGTCTCCTTCCGCCCGCAACGCACGGAGAGCGACATCATCTCGACGTACGCCTCCACCGACGCCGGACCCGGCGGCGTGCTCGCATTGCGACGCTGGCTGTCCGCACTTGGCTTCGAGACGCGGAGTCTGCAGAGCGCACGCTTCACCGTTCCGACCGATGCCGACCTCGTCTTCGCGCTCGGCCCGCTCGAGCTGTGGCAGCCACAGGAGGCACAGTCGCTCTATCGCTGGGTCGAGGCCGGAGGCGTCGCCGTCGTCGCCAGCGATCGCTCTCTGTTCGACGAAGAGCTGTTCAAGGCGTTCGGCGTCGCGCTCGTGGATCGGCCGTCGGGACCGCTCAGCGGCGAGATCTCGCCCGCCCTGGATGCGCCCGCGTTCCGCGACCTGTCCACGGGCACGGCGCGCGCGCTCCGCATCGATGCTCCGGCCGCCGTGCTCATCGGTGACGGTGCACGCGCGATCCTGGCAGAGCGTCACATCGGCAGCGGCCGCGTGTATCTCTCCAGCGCGCCGGACATGCTCGCGAACAAGAACATCGGGACCGCGCAGAACGATCGGTTGATCCTGAACCTCCTCGTGGGCATACGCCCGGGTGCGGTCGTCGCGTTCGACGAATTCCATCACGGCGCGCACGTCGAGCCGGATCTGTTCGGCCTGTTCACCGACACGCCTCCGGGACAGGCCTTCTTGTTCGTGGGATTCGCGACATTCCTCTACATCGCGCTGCGCGGTCGGCGCTTCGGTGCGCCGCTGCCGCTGCAGGAGCGGCCGGAGCGATCGTCCCTCGATTACGTCCGCTCCTTCGCCGGACTACTGCGCCGCGCGGGCGCCCGCGAGCTCGCCGGCGATCGCCTCGCGCGCGCGTACCGGCGCCGTCTGGCGCGCGTCGCCGGCGTGCGCGTGACGGCCGACGACCGCGAGGTCATCGCGGCGCTGGCGCGATCGGACTCGCGGCGAGCGGCGTCGGCGCGAGAGCTGCTCACGCGGCTCGAACACCCGGTGTCGGACAATGACCTTCTCGCGGCGGTCGATCGCGCCGACAAGGTCGTGGGGGAGGTCGAACGCGCATGAACACGAAGACGGTCGCAGCGCGTTTCCTGGAGCAGTCGCACCGGATCATCGTCGGCCAGGACGAACCGCTACGTCTGGCGTTCTTGTGCCTGCTCACGGAAGGCCACCTGCTCCTGGAAGGCGTGCCGGGAACGGCCAAGACGCTCCTCGCCCGCGCCGTCGCGCGACTCGTCCGCGGCAGCTTCAGCCGGATTCAGTTCACGCCGGACCTGATGCCGAGCGATCTCCTGGGCACGTCGGTGTACGAGATCGCGACCTCGCGCTTCACGCTTCGACTGGGGCCGGTCTTCGCCAACATCGTGCTCGCCGACGAGGTGAACCGCGCGCCGGCGAAAACACAGTCCGCGCTGCTCGAGGCGATGGAGGAGCGGCAGGTGTCGCTGGAAGGCCAGGCCCGCCCGCTGCCACGGCCATTCCTCGTGCTGGCGACGCAGAACCCGGTCGAGTACGAAGGCACGTACCCGCTCCCGGAGGCCGAGCTCGACCGCTTCCTGTTCAAGGCGCTGGTGCGGTATCCCGCCGCCGGCGAAGAGACCGCGATCCTGCGCCTGCACGACGGAGGGAAGAACCCGCGTGACACGCTCGAATCGCTCGAGCCCCTGGCCGAAGGCGCGCTCGATGAGGCGCGGCGCGAAGCCGACGGCACCACCGTCGCCGACGACCTGCTGCGCTACGTCGTCGCGATTGTGGACGCCAGTCGCAAATCGCCCGATCTGCATCTGGGGGGATCGCCGCGGGCAGGCGTGCATTTGCTTCGCGCGGCCAAGGCCAACGCCGCGGTCGACGGTCGCGACTTCGTCACGCCCGACGACGTCAAGACCCTCGCGGCGCCGGTGCTGCGACACCGCTTCGTGCTGAAGCCCGAGGCCGAGATCGAGGGCCTTGATGCTGACGCCGTCGTGGCGCGGATCCTGTCTCGCGTGGAAGTGCCCCGATAAGACGTCTCGTGGACCTCGTACCGCTGCCGCGTCCGCGACTCCTGGCGCTGGTACTTGCGACCGCCGTCCCGATCGCCTTCAGTGCGCTCTCGCCGCTCTTTCTCGTCGTGGCCGCGTCGTATCTCGTCGGCATCCTCGTCCTCGTCGCGCTCGACGTGCGTTGGAGTCCGCAGTTGGAATCGATCTCGGTCGAGCGGGAGATGGAGCCGCAGCTCTCCAACGGCGCGCCCAACCGCATACGCCTCCGCCTCAGTAGTCGGGATCCCCAGCCGCTGGAGCTGCGCGTCCGGGACGACGCACCGGTCGCGTTCGACATCGACCGCCGCGTCCACGAACGGATCGTCGTGCCGCCGCGTGGCGAACGGCTGGTCGACTACCTCGCGCGACCGCGTCACCGCGGCACATTCCACTTCGGTGACGTGCATCTGCGGATGCGGACGCAGCTCGACCTCGTCGAGCGTCAGTGGCGGGTCGCCCTCGGCCGCGACGTCAAGGTGTATCCGAATCTCCTTGAGATCCGCCGCTACGAGATCGCGGTGCGGCGCGGTCTGGCGTACGACGCCGGCCTGCGTCGCGCTCGCATCCCCGGTGCCGGCACGGTGTTCGAGCGTCTTCGCGAGTACGTCGAGGGCGACGATCCGCGGCAGATCTCGTGGACCGCGACGGCGCGTCGTGGGCATCCGATCAGCGTCGAGTACGAGACCGAGCGCCAGCAGCGCGTGCTGATCCTGCTCGATGTCGGCCGCATGATGTCGAGCACGATCACCGGACTCACGAAGCTGGATCACGCCGTCAACACCGCGTTGATGCTCGCGTTCGTCGCGATCACCAAGGGCGACGAGGTCGGGCTGCTCGCCTACGCCGACAGCATCGTGGCGTACGCGCCGTCACGGCGGGGCAAAGGGCAATTCCGGCGGATCACCGAAGAGCTCCGCCGCCTGGAGCCGGAGCTGACGGAGCCAGACCCCCGCGGGGCATTTGCGTTCCTGCGCCAGCGCAGCGCTCGCCGCTCGCTGGTCGTGCTGTTCACCGACCTCATCGATGAGGACGCCTCGCGCGCGCTCGTCGGTGCGATCACCGAGCTCGCCGGGAACAATCTCGTGCTCTGCGTCACGCTCGCCGATCCGCAAGTCGGTGCGCTCGCACAGGCCACGCCGCGGACGTCGACCGAGCAGTACGAAAAGGTCGTCGCCGGAGAGGTTGTCGAGTCCAGGGCCCGGGTGCTGGCGATGCTGCAGCGGCGCGGCGTACACACCATCGACGTTCCTGCGGAGCAGCTGACGGTCGCGACGATCCAGCGGTATCTCGAGCTCAAACGCCGCGCCTTGCTGTGAACCGCGCGGGCTAGCGACGTCCGACCAGCAACAGGTATCCCCACAGCGCGCCGCCACTGACCAGACCGACGCCGAGCTTGACGGGCCACGGCACCGCGGACGGCGAGAGGAATCCCTCGATCAGCCCAGCGACCATTAGGCAGGGGATACAGAAGAGCACGATCCGCAGCGACTGGCTGCCGCGGATGCGCAGCGCGTCACCCCGCGTCATGTCGCCTGGCGCCAGGAAGGCGCTGGCGAGACGAAGTCCGGCTCCGCCGGACAGGAAGATCACCGAAAGCTCCACGAAGCCGTGGCCGGCGATGAACGTCAGCAGGCCCGAGGCGAGGCCGGCAGACTGCGTCGCGGCGAAGATCGCGCCGAGCTGCAGCCCGTTCTGCACCAGCACCAGCGCGGTGAAGGTGCCGGCGACCGCACCGCCGGCGAACGCGAAGAACGACACGAAGATGTTGTTGGTCATGATCAGCGAGGCCGCGAACGGCCGCAGCTGCTCGTCGATGTCGGTCCAGAGCTGATGTCGTTCCAGATTCTGCCGCAGCTCCGGCGGCAGCAGCGCCTGCAGCAGATCGGGATACGCCAGCGCGAGCAGGTACGCCACCACGGCGGGGACGGCGAAGAGCGCGAAGGCGGCGCCGACGTACCCGAGATTGGCGCGGACCAGCCGCGGCAGATCGCGTCTGAAGAAGGCGCGGATCGCCGAGACCGGCACCTGTCGCTCCGAATACACGAGCGAGTGCGCCTCGGCCACGACATCGTTTAGCGCGAGGGTCGCGCGATCGCGCGAATAGTCCCGTTGCGCGATGGCAAGATCGCTCGCGGCGACGCGATAGAGCCGCCCGAGCTCGAGCACCTCTTCGGCCGACAGCGAGCCTTCGCCACGACGTCCACGCCGCACCAACGTCGACAGACGCTGCCAGCGGTCCGAGCGCTCATCGACGAAACGATCGATCGAGACGGGCATGTCGCTCCGTATGATGCGCTCGATCTCAGATGACGCTCGAACGCGATCTCCACATCCGGACGGCCGAGCACGTCGGCATCTCCTACGAGCTCGCCGGGATCGGAAACCGGATGCTCGCGGCATTCTTCGACATCCTGTTCCTCGGCATCGTCATCGTCGGGGGCTTTCTGGTGGCGGCTGTGATCCTGCGACAGCTCGGCGTGTCGCTGGCGGTGGACTTCATCGTCAGCGCGGTGCTGGTGGTCCTGCTGCTGCTCGTCGTGCCGTTCGGGTACTGGGTGGCGATGGAGTCACTGTGGAACGGTCAGACGCTGGGCAAGCGGATCGTCGGCATCCGCGTCCTGCGCGACGATGGCTCTCCGGTCGGCTTCTTCGCGATCGCAACGCGCGCGTTGCTGCGCTCGCTGGATCTCGTCCCGATCATTTTTCCCATCGACATCGTGCTCATCGTCGCGTCGAAGAAGGGGCAGCGGCTTGGGGACATCGTCGCCGGCACGGTGGTGGTGAAGGCGCGTGTAGAGCGGGACTTCTCCACGCTCCGGACGCGCGCCGTGCCCCAGGGAGAGGCTCCCGTCGTGACCGTCCGCGGACTTTCGGGCGAGGGTCAGCGACTCGTTCGCGAATTCGCGTTACGCGAAGGCGGCCTAAAGCCGGAGGCGCGCACGGAGGTCGCGCGCGCGATCGCCCGCACCATCCGCCCGGCGATCCCCGAATCGGCCGCCCATCCCGACGATGTCGAATTTCTCCGTGCCGTGGCCGCATCGCTGCG
>VBHP01000150.1 GCA_005881435.1 Chloroflexota bacterium
GAGTCGGGCGCGCAACAGAGCACCGAGTCGCCGTCGGAGGTCGCGACGTCGGAAGCCGTCGGCGACGTGCACACGCTGCACGGTGATTACCGGCGCGCGATCGAGAGCTACGAGGCGGCGATCGCGAAAGCGCCCACCTCTGCCCGCGCGGGCATCGAGCACAAGCTCGCCGAGGTCCACCACCGCCGCGGCGATTGGGTCAACGCCGAGAGACACTACGAGGCGGCGCACAAGGCGAGCGGCGATGGCGGCGAGCAGGCGCGGATCCTTGCCGACTGGAGCCTCGCCGCGCACCGTGCCGGCGATGGCCTTCGCGCGAAGCGGCTGGTGAGCGAGGCGCTCGCGCTGGCCGAGCGCTCGAGCGATTCACGCGCGCTCGCGCAGGCGCACAACATCCTCGGCATCCTTGAAGCCGGTCGCGCGCCGGCGCGTGAGCACTTGGAAAAGAGCGTCGCGTTGGCCCGCCAGCTCGCCGATCACGCCGCGCTCGTCGCCGCGCTCAACAATCTTGCGCTCGCGCATCGACGCTCGGGCGATCTCGACCGCGCGCGCGAGCTCACCGAGGAGGCGCTGGCCGAGTGCGAAGCGCTCGGCGATCGTCACCGCTCGGCGGCGTTGCTCAACAATCTGGCCGACATCTTCCGCGCGCAGGGCAACGAGTCCGAATCGATGCGCCATTTGAAGCGCGCGGTCAGATTGTTCGCGGAGATCGGCTCAGCCAGCGAGCCCGAGGTCTGGAAGCTCGTCGAGTGGTGACTCAGAGGATGAGCGTGGCGTCGCCGAACTCGTGCCACAGGTACCGCTGCGAGACCGCCTCGGCGTAGGCCCGCGCCAGCAGCGACTCGTCCACGAGGGCGAGAAGCAGATCGAAGTGGCTCGCCTGCGGCTCGTGCAGTCCGGTGAGCAGCGCGTCGACGACGCGCACCGGATAGCCGGGCCGGATCGCGAGGTCGGTCCAGCCCTTCTCGGCGCGCAGCTCGCCGCTGCGAGCCGCGGTCTCGAGTGCACGGACCACGGTC
>VBHP01000063.1 GCA_005881435.1 Chloroflexota bacterium
AGAGCAGACCGATGAGGACCGGACGGGCGAGCGTGGTCAGCGACGCGAGCAGGACGGCCGTAAGCGCGGCGGACTGCGGGTCTCGCATGGTGATGCCGGGAACGAGCCCGATCGTCGCCACCAGCGCGAGGACCGCGACGGCAACGGAGACGGCGGCTCTGCGTACTAGGATCGGCGGCCCTCCGCTCCAGTTCCAGAGGAGGCGGAACTGGACCGCGTAGAACCGGGCGACGTGTCGGAGCACGATCGCGCGCGATGGTCGCCGATTCGGCGCGGCTACGCTCCGGTCATGTCGACGCGGTCGCTGCTCACCTTCTTAGGGCATTCGGCCGTCTTGCTTGATCTCGCCGGAGTTCGACTTCTCACCGACCCGCTGCTGACGGACCGACTCGGCATCCTGCATCGCCA
>VBHP01000064.1 GCA_005881435.1 Chloroflexota bacterium
GTCCCCGGACGACCGCAGATCCTGCTTCCGCGCGGGCTCGGAGCCTTGATGCCGTCCGGACGAGAAATCCACGAAGTCGATCCCGGTCAGGGCGTGTCAGTCGGTGCGGTTCGGGTCACCGCTCTCGCCGCCCGGCATCAGGTGCGGCGCCATCCGTTTGCCCCGCTGAGCCCGGCGCTGGGCTTCCTCGTAGCGAGCGAGTCCACGCGCATCTACTTCGCGGGCGACACCGATCTGTTTCCGGAAATGTCGGACCTCGCCGGCAAGGTCGACGTCGCGCTGTTGCCGGTGTGGGGATGGGGGCCTCGGCTTGGGGCCGGCCATCTCGATCCCGAAAGGGCCGCTGAGGCGGTGCGGCGCATCCGCCCGCGCGTGGCGATACCGATTCATTGGGGCACGTTCTACCCCTGGGCACTGGCGCGGATCTGGCCGCGCCCGCTGGCGCACCCGCCCCTGGAATTCGCGCGCCAGGTCGGACAGCGCGCACCGGATGTGGACGTCCGCGTGCTCGCGCCCGGTGAAGCGCTGGAGTTGCCGAGCTAGCCCGTCGTGTCGGGCCGGTCCCAACTCGCCTCCGATCGGAAATTCACTCCCGAGGTCGTGGGATGTCGTCATAAAGTGACCGCTCTCATGCGGCGCTTGTTCCTCCTCATAGCGCTGGGCGTATCCGTCGGCGTCATCGCCGGCGCCGTCGCGGTCCGCGCCGAGAGCGTCCTCGACGCGCGTTACCGCATCGCCGGCTGGGAACGTCAGCCGCCGGTATGGGAGCGCTTCGCCGATCCGGACCGCGGCCCGGTGCTCTTCGTCCCGGCGTCAGTCACCGGCCCCGATGCGCCGGCGCCGACTGCGCTGGTCCTGGCTTTGCCCGGCCTCGGCGGCATCGGCCGACCGCTCGCAGACGGGTTGTCGGATGCCGCCGAATCCCACCGCTGGCTCGTGCTGGCGCCGAGCCCGATCTACGAGCGTCAAGATGAATCGTTCTCCGTCGCCGACCTTCGTGTGGACGACGAGATCCTCCAGCTTCTCGATTTGGTGCGGAGGACCGCACCACGCCCGACCGCTCAGCGGATTTTCGTCGTCGGCTTCTCGCGAGGAGCCCAGACCGCGCACCGCTTCGCGCTTCGTCACCCAGACCTTGTCGCCGCGGTGGCCAGCCTGTCCGCCGGGTCCTACACGATGCCGAACAGCGAGCTGGACTACCCGCTCGGAGTCGGCCACTTCGCCACTTTCAACGGTGGCCATGTCTTCGATCCGGTGGCTCTCCGCTCGGTCCGATTCCTCATCGGTGTCGGCGACGCGGATACGTCGCTCGCCGCGGTGCCAGCCGACTGGAACGCTGTGGGCGGCACGACGCGCGTGGAACGCGCGCAGCGATTCGCCGGCGCTCTCAGGACGCTCGCCATCCCAGTGCGTCTCGAGATCTTCCCTGGCGTCGGGCACGTGCTGACGCCGGACATGCTCACGACCGCGGAGGAGTGGTTCGCCGCGACGCCGTGATCGAGGTCAGCCTCTGTAGACGTGCTCGAAGTAGTAGAGGATGGCGAACGCCAGGATCACGATGGCGATGGGAAATGCGAGTCGCCGAGCGATCTGCACCGGTTCTGTCCAATCGGCCGTTGCCAGGAAAACGAGCCCTACCGGCATCAGCAGCCCGATCGACAGCTGAAAGATGTGTGCGCCGGCGCCCTCATCTCGTTCGGGCTGCGGAATTTGTCCACTGAACATCGCCGGCACCGCGATGACAAGCAGAGGCAGTAGCGCGGTCAGAGACAGAACGACCAACCCGATCGTGCTGAAACCGTTGATCTGTCGCCTTCGCTCAGAAAGATCCACGTGTTCACCCCTCCAGCGGCTATCGATTCCAGACGGTGCCAGCCAGTGACGCGTGTGAATAGAACGCGTAGCACGGCGAGCGAAGCCGAACCAGTGGTTGCGCCGCGTCACCCGTTACATACCAAAGCTCGCACCGAGGTGGCACACCGTTCGCCGGAAGCGTTTGGTCGACTAGTGGCTGGCGAAGTTCTAGCCGCGAGTCGCCTCTTGGGGACGGGAAGACGGCCTGTTGAAAGAACCCTGGCGCCGCCGGCAGCTCGGTGCGCGCAAGACTGATGGGATCGACGACAGCCAGACGCCTGTAGCCGACGCCGACGCCCATGAAGTACGGCTTCGGATCGTAAGGTCCCACCGGCGCGTACGAGAAAAGGAGCCTGCCATCGGAAGACCAGACAGGGGCGATCGCACTTTCTGTCGACGCGCTGACATCGCGGATTCCCTGTTCCACTGACCACAGTCGCACCCGCTTCTGTTCGGTGATGAAGCGAGAGGCGCCGAAAACGTAGGCGAGGGTGTGGGGAGCTCGCCACACGAGCCAGTCCTGCCACATAAGGGTCGTGCCAAGATCGATCGGCGCTGACTTCTTCAGGCGATCGAGGATGAGGAGCTGACGGCCGTCCGCGTCGATCGAACCGCTCACCTCCGGCACACGCCAAAGAGCCACGAAGCGTCGATCCGGTGACCACGTCGCAAAGGCGAAGGTCTCCGTGAACGATCTCGTGACTGCCGGCGATGACTTCACGTCCAGGTACGTGCGATCGGGCGCCCGATAGACGATCTCGCTCGCGCCCGAGCCGGGATCGAGGATGACGAACTCGTCAGCCGCCCACCATCCCCACCCCATCCCCGCCGAAGCACCCGGTCTGCTGCGGACCGCAAGGCCGAGGAGTCTTCCGTCGGCAGACCAGTGGACGCTTGCGATGGCGGCCTCTGGGAGAAGACCGCGCTCCACGGCGCCAGTGACCAGACGGAGGTGATGAGCGCCATCGACGTATGCGACGTCGCCGCCCGCGTTCATTGCGAAGTCGAGGCCATCGGCAGGCACGCTCGAGGGACGGATGGGCAAGGCGTCCAGCGAACCCGTCGCGCCGCTGTAGCGCCAGCGACTGCCATCCTGGAACTCAATGACGCCCGCAGCAGGGATGCGTCCGAGCACCGCAGGCGTGTCGGCTGGCGCCCAGGGCTGCGGAGATGGGCTCGCGAGAGCCCCAGCCGGACCCAAAACGGTCCCCGCACTGTTCGCCTCATCGGCAGCTGTCGGGATTGGCTCACTAACCCCGGGCGCGATCCCCGTTCGATACTCACGCAAGAGCGTTCCCGCCCCGAGCGCCACGACAACAGCTGCGGTGGCGCAGAGGAACGCGAGACCGGCCCGGAGCTTGACCATGTCGTGAAGCATTACGGTTCAGCGTTCAAGTCGTTCTTTCAGTTCCCCATATTCAATGCGGGCCGATGGAGCGCTTCGAATTAGAGCTCGCGAACGTCGGTACTCTCGGTCGGGCTCTGGCGGAAATAGCATGAGTGCCGTGAGGCAGAGCTCGGAGATCCTTTTCACGAGCCCATCGGTGACGCTCATGCGGATCACCTGCCGCACGCCGAGATCGGGATTGACCGAGACGTACGAGACTCAGCGGGCTTGGATCGGGCTGCCATTGAGCGGCGTCTTCACCGTCGTGTCCGGAGGGGAGGAGCAGCCGATCCATGCCGCGGTCGGGGTCGTCTTCCCTCACGCCCTCGAATACCGCATGCGACATCCCTGCGAAGGAGGTGACCTGAGCGCCACACTTGGTCTTGCGCCAGAGGTCATGCAGGAGGCATTTCCCTTGCTGCCGGAGCGCGTCACCGTCACGCCGCTGGACCTGAGGCTGCGTCACCGCGTCGGCGTCATGCTCGCGGCGGCCGAGCGCGGCCAAGAGCCGCTCGCAATCGAGGAGCGTGCGCTCGACGTCGTCCGTTCCATCGCGAGAGGCATCGGCTGCCGGCGGACCTCGGGCGTAAGCGCTTCGACTAGCCGCACTGTCGACCGTGTTCGTACCCTGCTGGCCGAAGCTCCGGAGATACGTTGGACGCTCGAATCACTTGGCCGGTTCGTGGGCTACTCGCCGTTCTATCTCGCCCGCCAGTTCCGCGCCCACACGGGCATGAGCGTGCACCGTTATCTCGCGGATCTGCGCGCGGCAGCAGCACTGCGCCGGATCGAAGCTGGGGACGCCTCGCTGGCGGCGATAGCCGCCGATCTCGGCTTCTCGCACCACAGTCACCTGACGGCCACGCTGCGGCGGAGGCTCGAAGTTACCCCGAGCATGATTCGCGAGCAGCTCCGCGCGACGCGACGGACTGCACGCGCGCACCAGCCAGCGAGAACCGCACGTTCTTGATAGTCGGAGACAGCGCGGCAACGTAGCGTCGTCTCGGTGAAGGCGCAGGCCCGCGCAAGTGGCGCGACGTTCGAGGAGATCGTTGGCGCCTCCGGTCCGAACCCGGAGTACGCCGAAGCGCTGATGCTCTTCGGCCAGTTCGTTGGATCGTGGGACGTCGAATCGACTCAGTTTGCGACGGACGGCAAGCAGCGCAGGTTGCGCGGCGAATGGCACTTCTTCTGGGCTCTTGAGGGCCGTGCCATCCAAGACGTGATCCTCGCGCCGAGACGGGACGAGCGTTCGCGCGATCTCTGGCGGGGCGGCGAGTACGCAACCACGATCCGCTTCTACCGTCCGGCGACCGGAACCTGGGACATCACGTCTATCAGCCCGCCCAATGACCAAGTCCATCGGCTCGTCGCGCGCCAGCGCGGCGATGACATCGTGCTCCACGGCACCGCGCCGGACGGGCGACGCGAGATCTGGACCTTCTACGACATCAGCGCGGATCGCTGCCGCTGGCGCGGGCAGATCTCGAGCGACGGTGGCCACACGTGGTTCACCGACGAGGAGATGGTGCTCACGCGGAAAGGGCCGTAGTCGGGCGCGGCTGCACCAGTAGGGCGGCTCAAACCGCAAACCCCATTCACGAATCGCGATAGGTCTCGGTGTGTTCCCACGCGAGGGTCCCGTCACGCCGCACGCGCGCGGTGACGAACGTACCGCTGCCGAACTCGCGCTCGTCAAAGAGCTTCAGTCGAGTCGGACGAAGGCGGTAAACGACGTATCTCTCGAGGATCCGCGCGTCGTTCTCGAAGCGGCGGCCGTACGCCGCCTTGCCGTCACGGGCCGCGCGTCCGCGCAGCTCGCGTGCGCGTCCGAAGACCTGAACCCCGCGATCCTTGCCGCCCCAGCGCTGGTGCGACTTGTACACCGCTATCGCCGCCCTGCCGTTGGCGCGGACGTTCTTTGAGTGCTGGGACTGAGCCGCTGAGATCCACACCAAGTCCCACTCGCCGGCGCGAGCGAAGTACATCGTGTTGATGTACGCGCGGTTCGGCGTCATGGTGGCGAGCGCGCAGAGCGGAGCCGCATCGAGAAGCTTTCGGGCGACGCGCGTGAGACGGTCCGCTGAGATTCGCCGACCCGTACGCACGACCGTTGCGGTCACGTGCTTTCCTGCCCCGTTCGGTCCTGCTGAATTAGGAGCGATCGAACTCGCGGGACCACGTCCCGATCGAGCAATTCGACCTGCACCATGAAGCCCATCCTGACGACCCGAGCCTAACTTGTGGGCTTCGTCCACCCCACGGGCAGCAGAACCGTCCCGTCCTGCGTCGTGTAGTAGACCTGCCAGCCGTGGTAGCCGCGATATTCGTCCGGCGTTGACCGCAGCACCGCCGCGTACGCCATGAGCGCGTTCACATATCCGGTGGAGTGGTTGTACGCGAGCAGCGCCGCGCGTATGTCACTTCGAGCGCCGGCAGCCTTCAGGTAACGCGCGGCTGCGAGGATCGCGTCGTGGTCATCGTTGATGTCGCCCGTGCCGTACGCCGCCCACGTCGACGGTATGAACTGCATCGGACCCTGCGCGCCGGCCGTGGAGAGGCCGTGGATGCGGCCCATCCGCGACTCAACGAGGTGGATCGCAGCGAGATACTCCCACCCGACGCCGTACGCCTTCTCGGCCTCCTTGTAATAGGAGAGGAGGGTGTCGATCGGCTTCGCGTCGAGGATCTTCCAGTCCGGCAGCTTGCGCGGTACCGGACCGGGGATCAGCCGGAGCTGCCTGCCCGCCTCGAGGGCCCCGAGGACAGCCTCCCGCGTCGTCGCGGGCAAGCCCGCGAGCACTGTGTCGCGCCACTCCGGGTAGTCCCGAAGGCGGGCGTACACCAGCTGCTGCAGGTGGCCGACGTACGAGAGCTGGGCCCCCTCCACGCTCGGGTCGCGGATCGCTGCTTCGACCATGGCGAGCTGCCGCCCAAGCGTCTCGGCGTCGTTTGCTGGTTCTGGCAGTGCGGTCCAGTCCGGTGTCGCGGTCGGCGTCGCGACCGGCGTCGGTGTCTCGGTCGCGAGTGGTGACGGGGACACCGTCGGCGTCGAGGTCTCAACCACGGCGCGCGAGCCCACGCCGGCGCAGCCAGTGATGGCTGCGGCGAGGACCACGAGCATGACCGGCAGTCGCTATCGGACCAACATCATTCGCCATCGCTAACGGTACGGCGACACCCGCGCTACTTGGGTGTCACGCGGGACTCTGTGGGCCGGACGGACACCGTCTTACGCTCCCGAATCAGCTCGACCCTTCACACAAGAACTGCGATGACTACCGGGCCCGTTGCACCTTGTCGGCGGCGGGATCGCGGCGGACTGACTCGCGCGCTATCCCGGCAGTGACGCGCGGTGCGACGACAAGCTTCAGTGCGTTCGTTCCGACGATGCGGACGACGGTTCCCGCCGCGATGTCCCGGTCCGCCATCGCGATGGCCGAAACCAATCTGCCTGAGGCATCACGCACCGTTATCTGGCCGGTCGAGCCGGCTCGGATCGCTGCGGTCACGCGAGCTTCCGTCCCGACAAATGTCGAGAGCGAATTTCCTGAGGAGCGCGAAAGAACGTCGCCCAAATCGATTCGCAGCAGCGTCGCGATGCCCGCGGCGACGATCCCGAGCATCAAAGGGAGCCGGCTCGGATCGAACATGGCGAAGCGACCGAACCCAAATCGGCCGGGTGGAGGGCCGAGCGCACTGCCCGTGTCGAGCTGTGGCGTGAGGAAACCACCCACGGCAAACCCGATCAGGAAGGCACCAGCGACTTCCGTAAAAAGCACTCGTCCGACGCGCAGCGTGATCCAATCCGCCCACATGGTCTGCGGCCGTCGCGCTGCCCAGCGCGTCAGTGCGAGCAATCCAATGCCTATCGCGACGAACAGAAATGGCGAAGACACGTCTAACAAGACTGCTCGAGCCCTTGAGGCGAAGTTATACGACGATTCGCATGCGAGGCGCTGACACGGCAGGCCGTCCGGCGTTCTACGGAGCGCCGGCGTCGCGTTGGCGCGATCCACAAATCTCGGGCGCTCGTGGTCCCAAGCTGAGAGCAGCGATGAGGCTCGCGCATTGACGAGCGGCGGATACTGCGCGCACAGGGGAGGTAACACCATGCAATCGCCCGACACTGTGGTACTCGTTCACGGGTTGTGGATGACACCGCGCAGCTGGGAGCACTGGGTCGCGCATTACGAGGGTGTCGGCTACAAGGTGCTCACGCCCGCTTACCCGGGGCTCGAGGTCGAAGTCGAAGCGCTTCGTGCCGACCCGTCACCAATCGCGAACGTCACCGTTCCCGCGACGGTTAGTTACCTCGAAGAGATCATCGGGGGGCTGGACAGCCCGCCGATCATCATGGGTCACTCGTTCGGCGGCGCGCTGACACAGATCCTGCTCGATAAGG
>VBHP01000151.1 GCA_005881435.1 Chloroflexota bacterium
TCGGGGTCCCGCTCGAGAGCGACGCGCTCGATCGCGCGTACGCTTTGGCCATGCGCCGGAGCGAAGACGTGCATCAGCTCGACGATCACGACCTCGTGGCCATCGCTGCGCAGGCACGTCGCGAACCCATCATCGCCTGATGCCTGATCCGCGACCGCGCAGCTCCGTCATGCTCGACGGTCCGGACCGCGCCGGAGCGCGTTCGATGATGCGCGCCGTCGGCTTCACCGATGACGATTTCTCCAAGCCGCTCGTCGGCGTGGCCCACGCCTGGATCGAGATCACGCCGTGCAACTTCAACCACCGCCGTCTGGCGGAGAAGGTGAAGGAAGGCATCCGCGCGGCCGGCGGCACGCCGATCGAGTGCAACACCATCGCCTCCACCGACGGCATCAACATGGGCGTCGAGGGCATGAAGGCGTCCCTGGTCTCACGAGAGGTCGTCGCCGACTCCATCGAGCTCGTCTCCCGGGCGCACCACTTCGACGCGCTGGTGGCGATCTCCGGCTGCGACAAGACGATCCCCGCGTGCGTCATGGCGCTGGCGCGCCTCGACATCCCCGGCGTGATGCTCTATTCCGGCTCGATCCTCCCCGGCCGCTTCGAAGGCAAGGACGTCACGATCCAGGACGTCTACGAAGCCATCGGCGCGCACGCGGCGGGGAAATTCAGCGACGCGCAGCTCGCGGATATTGAGCGGAGCGCGTGTCCCGGCGCGGGAGCGTGCGGTGGGCAGTTCACCGCGAACACGATGTCGACGGCGTTTGAGGCGCTTGGCATCTCGCCGCTCGGTTTCAACTCCGTCCCGGCGACCGATGCGGACAAGGACAGCATCGCCTTCGAAACCGGCCGGCTAGTGATGGAGAACCTGCGCCGCGATCTCCGGCCGTCGAAGATCATCACCCGCCCGGCGTTGGAGAACGCGATCGCCTCGGTCATGGCCACCGGCGGATCGACGAACGCGGTGCTGCATCTGCTCGCGGTGGCGCGCGAGACCGGCGTCAAGCTCGAGCTCGACGATTTCGATCGCATCAGCGAGCGCACGCCGCTGCTCGCGGACATGAAGCCGTGGGGTCGCTACACCGCGCCGGACATGCACCGTGCCGGCGGTGTGGGGCTCGTCCTCAGTCGTCTGCTCGATGCGGGCGTGCTCAATGCCGACGTGCAGACGGTGACCGGGCGCACGATGCGCGACGAGCTGCTGCGTGTCCGCGAAGACGCGGGTCAGGACGTCGTCAAATCGCTCGATGCGCCGATCGCGCCGTCAGGCGGCCTGGTGATCTTGAAAGGATCGCTCGCTCCCGAGGGCGCGGTGATGAAAGTCGCGGGGAAGAAGAAGCGCCAATTCCGCGGGATCGCGCGCGTCTTCGATCGCGAGGAGGATGCATTCAAGGCCGTGCACGACGGCAAGATCCAGAGACGTCGTCGTCATCCGCTACGAGGGACCGAAAGGCGGGCCGGGGATGCGCGAGATGCTCGCGGTCACCGGAGCGATACAGGGACGCGGCCTCGGCGAGGATGTCGCGCTGATCACCGATGGCCGCTTCTCCGGAGCGACCCACGGCTACATGATCGCCCACGTCGCTCCCGAAGCCGCGGCCGGTGGACCGATCGCGCTGGTGCACGACGGCGATCCCATCGTCATCGACGCGGACACGCGCAAGCTCGAGCTCAACGTGCCGCAATCGACGCTGGTGACGCGCCGCGCGCGATGGCACGAGCCGAAGCCGCGCTACACCGGCGGCGTGTTCGCCAAGTACGTGAAGCTGGTGCAGTCCGCGTCCAACGGCGCGATCACCACGGCATGAGCGGCAGGACGCTGTCGCAGAAGGTCTGGGAGCGGCACGTCGTCGTGCGCGAGGAAAGCCAACCCGATCTGCTGTACGTCGATCTGCACCTCGTGCACGAGGTCACCTCGCCGCAGGCGTTCGACGGTCTGCGCCTCGCCGGCCGCAGAGTTCGCCGTCCGGATCTCACCCTCGCGACGGCCGATCACAACGTCCCGACAGACGACGTGCCTCCAGATGATCTCTCGCGCCAGCAGCTCGAGGCGCTCGAGCGTAACTGCAAGGAGTTCGGCATCACGCTGTATCCGATGCGCAGCCGCGAGCAGGGCATCGTGCACGTCATCTCGCCGCAGCTCGGGCTGACGCAGCCGGGAATGACGATCGTGTGCGGCGACTCGCACACCTCGACGCACGGGGCGTTCGGCGCGATCGCTTTCGGCATCGGCACCTCCGAGGTCGAACACGTGCTCGCGACGCAGTGCATCTGGCAACAGGAGCCCGGGACGATGGCGATCACCGTCGATGGCGCGTTGCCCGAGGGCGTCGCGGCGAAGGACGTGATCCTCGGGATCATCGCGCGCATCGGGACGGGCGGGGGAGTGGGAAAGATCATCGAGTACCGCGGCTCGGCGATCCGATCGCTGTCGATGGAAGGTCGTATGACGATCTGCAACATGTCGATCGAGGCCGGCGCCCGCGCGGGCATGATCGCGCCGGACCACACGACGTTCGCCTACCTCGAAGGGCGGCCCCGCGCGCCGAAAGCCGCGCTCTGGGAGCGGGCCCTCGACGAGTGGCGGTCCTTGCCTTCGGATCCGGAAGCACGTTTCGACACCGAGGTGAAGATCGACGCGCGCGAGCTGCGTCCGTACGTGACGTGGGGCACGAACCCGGCGCAGTCGGTACCGGTAGACGGCGCGATCCCTGATCCCGACTCGTTCGCGGACCAGGGTGCGCGCGAGACGGCAAAGCGCGCGCTGGCCTATCAGTCCCTTCGTCCGGGCACGCCGATGCGTGAGATCAAGGTCGACGCGGTGTTCATCGGCTCGTGCACGAATGGGCGGATCGAGGATCTGCGCGCCGCGGCGGCCGTATTAGACGGACGGCGCGTGCGGAGCGGATTGCGGGCGCTGGTGGTGCCGGGCTCGATGCGCGTGAAGGAGCAGGCGGAGCGTGAGGGTCTGGATCAGGTATTCCGCGACGCGGGGTTCGAGTGGCGAACCGCGGGCTGCTCGATGTGTTTGGGCATGAAT
>VBHP01000065.1 GCA_005881435.1 Chloroflexota bacterium
CATCGTCGACCCGATGGAGACGATCGGACTCATTCTCGGCGCCGTGCTTGTAATCGCCGTCGCCGTCGCCGCTTTCGGGGACCGCGCCACACTCGTCGCGCCGGTGCCCGCGGCCGACGCGTCGGCGACGCCCGCGCCCACCGCGATGCCGGTCACGTTCGTGATGCGATCGACGGGCATGGCCTCGAGCGGCTTCTGGCGTCAGACGACCGCGAGCGATAGGCGCATCACGACCGACGTGCCGCCGCAGAACGTGATCATCATCGTGATGACCGATCGCACCACGGCCGACGACACCTCGCCATGCGTCATCGCCACCACACGCCCAGGGGAGATCACCCCTGACCTATCCCCACATATGCGCGTGTATCTTCACGAATAGCTCGATGCCGGTGATCGTTTCGGCGAGCACTCTGATTACACCATCCTGGCGCTGCAGACGTCCCTCGATCACGACCGCATCGTTCTCGGCGATGACGCGCTTGAACTGTGCATAGATGTTGGGACGCACGATGATGTTCGAGAGTCCGTCCTCGTCTTCGAGGGACAGGAACACAAAGCCCTTTGCCGTCCCGGGACGTTGCTTCACCACCATCGCTCCCGCCACGCGGATGCGCGCGCCGTCGCGGCCCTGGTTCAACGCGCTGGAGCGCAACACGCTGCCGCGCTGCAGCTCGTCGCGATAGAAACGCATCGCCTGCGATCCGGTAGGAATACCGGTGATGCGATAGTCGAGCGCGGCGCGATCACGTTCGGTAATGGGCGGGAGCGGCGGGGCCTCACCAGGGGGAATGGCGAGACTCGTCCGCGTGAACCCCGGCGAGAGCCGGTGCGCGTCGCGGGCGCGCCACAGAAGCGCGCGCCGCTCCTCTCCGAATGAATCGAACGCGCCGACGAGCGCCAAGTTACGTAATGCTTGCTCCTTTAGCGCGACGCGACGCGCGACCTCCTCGAACGAGTGATACGCGCCACCGCGTTCTCGCTCCGCGACGATGGCCTTCGCCTCATCCTCACCGAGCGAATCGACTGTGCCAAAGCCAAGACGCACGTGATGCGTCCGACAGATGCGCGCGCGAGCCAGTGCTCCCTGGGTGCGGTCGTCCCCCGTTTCTCCTACCTCTACGACGGCCTTCACCTGCGAGCGATTCATATCGACCGGAAGCATCCTGATGCCGTGCCGTTTCGCGTCACCCGCGCACACCGCCGGCGAGTAGAAGCCCATGGGTTGGTTGTTGAGTAGCGCGACGAAGAACTCGGCTGGGTAATAGAGCTTCAGCCATGCCGTCTGGTACGCCACCAGCGCGAATGCGGCCGCGTGGCTCTTGCAAAAACCGAAGTCGGCAAAACCGGCGATCTGCTTGAACACCTGGTCCGCGATCTCGCGCGACACGCCGTTCGCCGCTGCGCCCTGCGCGAAGGGCTCGCGCAAGCGCTCCATGTCCGCGCCCGAACGGGCTCGGCTCATGGCGCGCCGCAGCTTGTCGCCCTGCGCCGCTGAGAATCCCGCGATGACCATCGCGACCTTGAGGATCTGCTCCTGGAACAGGATCACGCCGAGCGTCTCCTTGAGGATCGGCTCGAGCGACGGATGCAGATAGGTCACGGGCTCGCGGCCCTGACGCCGGTTGATGTACGGATTCACGGCGTTCCCCTGCAGCGGCCCTGGCCGGATGATCGCGACCTCGACGACGATGTCCGCGAAGTTGCGCGGCCGTACGCGCGGCAAGGCCTGCGCCTGCGCGCGCGATTCGACCTGGAACACACCGATGGTGTCGACCTCACACAGCAGGTCGTACACCGCGGCGTCGTCGAGCGGCAGGCGATCGAGATCCGGCACCGCGGTGTCGTGATGCGCGGCGATCATCGCGCGTGCGTCCTTCACCAGCGAGAGCGTGCGCAGGCCGAGGAGATCCATCTTGATCAGGCCCAGGTCTTCGACGTCGCGCTTGTCGAACTGGCACACCACACGCCCGGGCATGGTCGCGCGCTCGATCGGCACGGTGTCGATGAGCGGGGCGGCGGTGATGAGCATGCCGCCGTTGTGGATCGAGAGGTGTCGAGGGAAACCGGCGATCTCGACCACGAGCCGGCGGAAGTGCGGCCACCGCTCGTCGCCGACGATGTCCGCCAGAGCATCGGGCACGTCGAACGCCTCATGGACGTCGACCATCTTCGCCAGCCGATCCACGTCCTCGAGCGAATAGCCCAGCGCCTTGGCCACTTCGCGTGTTGCCGACCGCGCGCGGTAGGTGACGATGTTGCAGACCATGGCCGAGTAATCGGCGCCGTATTTGCTGTACACGTACTGGATGACGTCCTCGCGATCGTTGGTGGCGATGTCGAGATCGATGTCCGGCATCGTTTGGGCGTCCTCGGTGAGAAACCGCTCGAAGAGCAGATCGTGCGCGATGGGGTCGACCTTGGTGATGTCGAGCAGGTAGGCGACGATGGAGTTGGCCGCGCTCCCCCGCCCTTGCGCCGGTATGCCCTTCTCCTTGCAGAACCGCACGATGTCCCAGTTGATGAGGAAGAACTCGGCCAGCCTGGTGCGCTCGATGACGTCGAGCTCGCGTGCCAGCTGCCGCGCCGCCGCCGCGGTCACCGGCTGGTATCTCTCGGCCAGCCCCTTGTGGCAGAGCTCGTACATGAAGGAGAACGCGGTGTGCCCTTGCGGCACCGCGAAGCCCGGCAGGCGCTGGTAGCGGAAGCGGAGATCGACGTTGCACTCGCGCGCGAGCGCGGCGGCGTTCGCGATCGCCTGGGGACGACGTGCAAAGAGCGGTTCGAGCTCCGCCGCTCCTTTTAGGTAGTACTCGCCGTTCGGCTTGAGGCGATGTCCGGCCTCGGCCAGGGTCGTCCCTTCGTCGATGCAGCGCAGCACGTCGTGCAGGCCGCGGCCGTCGGCACGCGCGTAATGCACGTTGTTCGTGGCGACGATGGGAACGCCGGCTTCGTCCGCGAGCGCGCAGAGCGCGTCGCCAAGGAGGTCGTCGTCTGCGTCGAGGTGGTGCTCGAGCTCGACATACAGCCGGTTGCCGAAGATCTCGCGCAGGCGAGCGAGATGGCGCCGCGCCGCATCGGTCTGGCCGGCACGTGCGGTCTGCGACAGGACACCGCGCGCGCATCCGGTGAGGCACACGATGCCCTCGGCATGCTCGCGCACGAGGTCGAGGGTGAAGCGGGGCGCCTCCTTTTCGCCGGCGAGCTGACCGCGGCTGATGAGCCGGCACAGGCTCGTCCAACCGGCGTTGTCCTGCGCCAAGAGCACGAGGTGGTCGCCGTCGACGAGCTTGAGCTCCGTGCCGAGCACGGCGTGAAGGCCGCGCTCCTGAGCGTAGTTCCAGAAGCGGACCGCGCCATAGAGACCGTTGGTGTCGGTGAGCGCGAGACCCTCGAGGCCAAGCTCGAGGGCGCGGTCGACGAGATCTTCGGGATGAGAGGCGCCGTCGAGGAACGAGTAATTGCTATGCGCGTGAAGCTCGGCATACTGCGCGGGATGCCCCTCAACGCGAAGACGATCGCCTTCATCGGCGGTGGCACGATGGCCGAGGCGATGATCCGTGGCCTCGTGCAGCAAGGACTGATCGATCCCAGCGCGATCCTCGTCACCGGGCCGCGACCCGCTCGGCGGGACGAGCTGGCCAAGGCTTTCGGCGTTCGCGGTGTCGGGTCGAATCTCGACGCCGCCAAGATGAGCGATGTCGTGGTGCTCTCGGTCAAGCCGCAGGTCCTCCCGGTCGTGCTGCGCGAGCTGCGCGGCGGGATCAGGAAGGACGCGCTCGTGATCTCCATCGTCGCGGGCGTTGCGCTGCGCACGGTCACGGACGGACTCGGTCACGAGATCGCCGTGCGATCCATGCCGAACACGCCGGCCCAGGTCGGGAAGGGCATCACGGTGTGGTGCGCCACGCAGGCGGCCGACGACGCCCATCGGGCTCAGGCTCGCGCGATCCTCGGTGCGCTCGGGGAGGAGGTCTTCGTCGACGATGAGGACCTCGTCGACATGGCGACCGCGGTTTCTGGCACCGGCCCGACGTACGTCTTCCTGCTCATGGAGGCGCTGGTCGACGCCGCTGTCCACCTTGGCTTCTCGCGCCGCGTCGCGGAGCAGCTTGTCCTTTCGACTGTCGAGGGTTCCGCTGTGTTCGCGCGGAACTCCGGGAAGCACCTTGCCGAACTGCGGAACCAGGTCACCTCGCCCGGTGGGACGAGTGCCGCCGCGATCTACCAGCTCGAGAAGGGATCGCTTCGGACGGTGCTGTCCAAAGCGGTCTATGCGGCGTTTCAACGGACGCGCGAGCTTGGAGAGATGGCCGAGAAGAAGTAGCCATACTCGGTTTGTTCGAGCTGCTGTATACTGCGCTGTATATGTCGGCAACGCGTACTCAGATTTACCTCACCCCCCAGCAGCGCAAACGGCTCGACGCCCGGCGCAAGCGCGAGCGCAAGACCCTGGCAGCGGTAGTGAGGGAGGCGATCGATGCGTACTTGGGATCCGAAAAGAGCGATTACCAGAAGATCCTCGACGAGACCTTCGGCAGCATCCCGGACTTGAAGGTCCCCTCGCGCGATGAGTGGGAGAAACGCGAGCGGCGGATCTTTGGGTGAGCTCCTTCTAGATACGGACGTGTGCATCGACCACCTCCGCGGGGCACGAGCCCTGAACCTGGTGGGGCACACGGTTTCGTACTCGGTCGTCACACAGTGCGAGCTGTATTCCGGTCGAGCGAACGAATCAAACGTCGAGAGGTTTCTCTCGCCATTTCGCGCGATCGTCATCGACGGTGGAATCGCGAAGCGTGCCGGCCGGCTTCGACGCGAATGGGCGATCACGACGCCAGATGCGCTGATCGCGGCGACCGCGCTCGAACACAGCCTCGAACTCGTCACCCGGAACCGACGGGATTTCGAGAGCGTGCGTGGCCTCAGGCTCAGAGATCCGGCGACGATCTCATCCTGATCGCCGTTCTCGAGCAAATCGGCGTCACACGGACGCTTCCGGCGGGACACCTGCTAGTCGTAGAGCCGCTGCAGGGACCAGCACCCTGATGCTCGTTCGAGTACGAGATCGCACAGCGTCCCATCCGCGGTTCGCACGGTGATGTAGTCGCGTGCGTGCGCGCGTGAGCCATCCCACCACTCGCCATCGACGCGCCACCGTCGCACGACTTCGACGACGGCGATACGGCGACCGTCCAGTGACATCGCTTCCAGCTCTCCTTCGCACCATGCGAGCGAAACAGCACGGGGTTCAGCGAACAAGCGAGTCAACTCACCACCTCCTCGAACTCGACGGCGCGCTCGAACAGCCGCGGCTCCTCGTCGACGACCCGAGGCCGCAGCACTCGCTGCGGGCCGAGACGCGAACGGAGGTAAGCCGCGACCGCCTGCGTGTCCTCTCGACGTGCGCTATCAGGCGCGAAAAGACCGAGCTGCCGGCCTCGCGCCGGCTCGACGGCGATGGCCTCGAGCTCGATCCCGATCACGCGACCGAGGTTGACGCGCTCCTCCAGCGCCCAGCGCAGCGAGCGCAGCAGCGCGGCGGGCTCCGCCGTCGGCGGTAGGACCAGCCGCTCGATGCGGAGCGGATGCGCGTCCTCGCGCTCCAGCCGCGCCGCAAGCCGCAGCGCCGCGAACCCGCTCACGCGCAAGCGCTCCGCGATCTCATCGACCACGACGCGCACGGCGAAGAGCAGCGGCTCGAGCGATTCGATGACGAAGTCGAACTGACGACCCGCGGCTAGCCGCACCGGCGCGACCGTGCCGACGAGCACCGCCGGATCCTCATTGCGCGCGAGCGCATGCGCGTGTGCCGCGGCGAGACCGAAGCGATCGAGGACCGCGCCGGCGGAGATCGCCGCGAACGCTGCGACCTCCCGCAGTCCGAGCAATGCCAGTTCGTCGAGGACGAGCGGATCGAGCGGCAACACCTCGAGTGGCTGGGCCGCGAGGAATGCGCGCTCCGCCTCCGGCGATTCGAGCTCGCGAAGCTCACCGGGATCCGTTTGCGCCGCGAGCAGTCGGGCGGTAAACGGACGCGTCGCGAGCCCGGCGGCAAACGGCTCGCCGACGAGCACGAGGGCCCGATGCGCCACCACGCGTGGTGCACCGAGCAATCGCGCCGTGCCACGCAGGTCGCAGCCGAATGCGCCCTGGTCGAGCACGGCGACTACCGGCAGAAGACCGGCGAGCAGCCGGTGAGCCCGCGTGACCGCCTCCTTCGTCACATCGGACGCGACGATCGCGAGGATCAACTCACAGCCTCCAGCCGGAATTCGCCCAGACCCTCGTCGACGAGCGCGCGCGGCGGAAGCGCCAACGGCGCGAAGGCGAGAGTCGCGACCTGCGAGTCGTGCTCCCGCGATGCTTCCGAACGCCAGCCGATGAGCCGTCCCGATGCCCGCAGCCAGTCCCGGTGCCGCAGCTTGAGATGGGGCATGGCAACGCGCGCAAAGGGATGGTCGGCCAGGACCAGAAGCGGAACATGCGCGGCACGCGCTCGCGCGACGATCGTGCCGATCGTCTCGGATGACACCGGCGTCGAGACGAGGTCCGCCACGACGAGCACGAACGCACTCGAGCGCGCGACGACGGTCGCGGCGAAAGCGAGCTCCGTTCCTTCGGCTCGAATCACGAGGAGCCGCTCGAGATCGACGCCGGCCTGCGCGGCCGCGAGCGGATCGAATGACGACGAGGCATCGAGCCACGCGATCTCTCCGCCCGCGCTCTGCGCCGATCCGACGAGGGACAGCGCGACCGTCAGCGCGCCGGAAGACGCCGCGCCGACGAGGGCGAACGGCTCCCCCGCCGCGATCCCGCCCTCGGTGAGCGCGTCGAGCGACGCGATCCCAAATGGGAGCTTTCGCGTCGCCGCACGCTCATCGCGGGCGCCTCCCGGCAGCACCACGCCAGACCCATAGCGCTCCTCCAGGCGTGCGATCGCCTCGGCAAGCGCGACTCCCCTCGCCATCTCGTCGTTAGAACATTTGTTCTATCACTCGCTGACGGCCTGTCAAGAGTGGCGCTCCGACCAATGAAATCGGGCCTAGACGAAGGCCTCCAGCACTCGCTGCAGCGAGCCCGATACCGCATACGGTTCGGCCGACAGTGCGCTCTCGATACGCGTGACCACGACGTACCAGGTCAGCGCGCGCGAAAGTGTTCCGAGCCGCACTCCCCGATCCGCGGCGTCGCGCAGAAGCGCCGGCGGCGCGAGACGCCCGAAGGGTTCGAGGTAGGCGTCGCGCAAGCGACGGATCTCGGGCGCGCTTTCGGGACGCGACACGCGGAATGCGGCGACGCGCAGCACGATCGTCAGCGTGAGGAACGGATGCGAGACATTGGCGTCGCCCCAATCGAAGATCACGCGGCGATCACCGCCGACGAGCACATTGCCGTCGTGCAGATCGTCGTGCTGCACCGAGTCCGGAAGGCCCAGTGCCGCCAGCGTTTCGATCTCAGCGCTGATGCGCGGCAGGAGGGCGCGCAGCCGCGGCAGGTCATCCCGCGTGAGGCCGTCGGGCTCGTCGAAACGCAAGACGCGCTCGTCGTCGATGACGGCCGCGAGATCGAGCGCGAGACGCGATAGGCGCTGATCGGGCGCTCCGAGCCCGAGCATCTCGTCGACGTGCGGCGCTAGCGCGAGCTGCAGCTCGGCGTAGCGCGGCAGGATCCGCGCCCACTCGTCGAGCATTTGCTCGGGCGAGAAGACCTCGCGGAGCTTCTTGCCACCTTCGGCGACGACCATCCAGTCGTGCGTCGGATGCAGCGCCAGGACCTCGGGCACCAGAGTCGGAAACTCCCGTTGCAACAGCTTCGTCAGCCGCGGCTCGTGGGCTTGTGACGGACCGCAGACCTTCAGATACACGGCGCCCGAGGCGGTCGGAACCCGAAAGACGGTCGACCACGGTCGGATGTGCGGTTGTTCGATCGGACCGCTGATCTCGAGGCCAAGACGCTCACAGGTTTCGCGCGCCCAGGCGTGCACTTCGGCGATGAAGGCTGCATCGGTGTACGCGGGTGTCGTCACATCTCGAATCATCGGCGGTTTCACCTTGTCGTGAGCACCCATCGCGCGGTCGTGGCGTTGCTGATCGTCGCCGTGATGGCGTACGGCGCGCCAGCTACCGCAGCGGCCGGCGACTTTCATTCGCGCTGGGTCGATCAGGCCGCGTGGCCGACGCTCGCGCCGAACGCCACCACGTCGTACACGATCCGTTATCGGAACACCGGCACGGCGGCGTGGGTGCGCGGCAGCGCAGCGCAGGCGAACCTCGCCGTGAACGGCGACGACACGCGGTTCGCGCAGCTCGGGATTGCCGTGGGCTGGTTGTCCTCGAACCGGATCGCGACCACGGTGGAAGCGACCGTCGCGCCGGGCGCGACCGGAACGTTCACCTTCAGCCTGCGCGCACCGCCGGCGGTCGGCGCCTATCGCATCCCGTTGCGGCTCGTCCTCGACGGCGTCACCTGGATGGAGGACGAGGGCGTCTTCCTGGTGCTGGTGAGCGATGCCGGACTGCACGGCAAGTGGGTGTCGCAATCGCCGTGGCCGTCGGGAAGGAGCGGCGACAGCAGCGGTCCGATCACGCTGAGCTTCCGCAACACCGGGACCCGTCCCTGGGCCAAGGGCGTGACCGAGGTGCATCTGGCCGTGGCCGGCGACGATCTGTCCTGGGCCGCATACGGCATCAACTGGCTCTTCGGCAACCGACCGGCGACGCAGAACGAGACCACCGTCGCGCCGGGCCAGCTCGGCACCTTCACCTTCACGCTCACATTCCCGGCGACGCCGGGCGCCTTCCGGCTTCCGCTTCGATTGGTCGTCGATGGCCTCACCTGGCTCGAGGACGAGGGCGTCTTCGTCCTCGTGACGGTGACGGGCGACACACGCATCCCGATCCTCGACGACGTCGTCGTGCAGTCCGGCTTGAACATCCCCTGGGATATCGCGTTCGCGCCCGACGGCCGCATGTTCGTCACCGAACGACCCGGCCGCTTGCGCGTCTACGCCGGCGGCGCACCCGGCGCGGCGCTGCTCGGGACCACGACCATCGCCAACATGCACGCCGACGGCGAAGCCGGCCTGATGGGCGTCGCGCTCGATCCGTCCTTCGCCGGCAACGGTCTCGTGTACCTCTGCGCCTCACGTGACGACGAAGGCCAATGGCGCAATCAGGTGCTGCGTTATCGCATGAGTGGGAGCGTGGCCGCCTTCGACGCCTACGTCGTCCGCCGCGGCGCGCTCGCGAACTCGAACCATGACGGCTGCCGTATCCGCTTCGGACCCGACGGCAAGCTCTGGGTGACGATGGGTGAGGCCGGCGACGGCAGCCGGGCGCAAGACCCGAACTTGCTGAACGGGAAGATCCTTCGCCTGAATCCGGATGGGTCGATACCCGCCGACAACCCGATCCTCCCGGGCGCCGCCGGCCGCAGCGCCGTGTTCACGTGGGGGCATCGCAACCCGCAGGGCATCGCCTTCCAGCCGGTGACCAACACGGTCTGGGAGATCGAGCATGGCCCGGAATGCGACGACGAGATCAATGTCATCGTCGGCGGACGGAACTACGGCTGGCCGAACGTGACCGGCAACGACGGAGCCGGCGGCTACGCCGATCCGGCGTGGTCCAGTGGCTGTCCGACCATCGCTCCCTCCGGTGCGACCTTCGTCACCGGCCCGGCGTGGGCGAGCTGGTCCGGTTCGCTCTTCGTCGCGGTGCTGAAGGACACCGATCTCCGACGATTCGTGGCGCAGGGCGTTACCGCGACCCAGACAAACGTCCTCTATCACGGAAAATACGGACGCCTTCGGGCCGCGGTGCAGGGCCCGGACGGTGCGCTTTACGTGACCACGAGCAACGGCGGCAGCGACAGAGTGGTTCGCATCACGCCGCGGTAGTACGAGCTTTGGCGCGTGGCACGACGGCGCGCGCCCGCGACAGCGGCACCGCGACGACGACGTCGGGCGTCGTGTAATAGCGCTTCACGTCCCGGGATCCATGTTTCTTGCGAAACATCTCGACGACCTTGCGCACTCCGCCACGAGCGGTGATCGGTTTCGCCCTGACCTTCACACGGCGGCGACCGACGCGCACCTCGATCGCCGGATGCTTCAACACGTTGCGGTACCACTGCGTGCTCGAGCCGTTCACCGGCAGGAGGTACAGGGTCTCGTCTTCCAGCGCGAACCACACCGAGAATAAGATCGGCCGTCGCGACTTCCGACCGATCACCGTGAGTCGGATCTCATTTACCCGATGCAACGCGTCGA
>VBHP01000025.1 GCA_005881435.1 Chloroflexota bacterium
CCGGGTTGCGCAGGTAACACCACAGCACGGTCGCCATGCCGAGCTCGTGTGCCTCCGCGAAGGCCTGACTGATCTCGACGATCTGACGACGCGATTCGGGCGAGCCGAAATAGACGGTCGCGCCGACAGCGGCCGCCCCCATGTTCCACGCCTCCTTGACGGTGCCGAACAGCGTCTGGTCGTAGGTGTTCGGATACGACAGCAGCTCGTTGTGATTCAGTTTCACGATCAGCGGGATCCGATGGGCATACTTGCGCGCGACGATTCCAAGAGCGCCGAACGTCGTCGCCACGGCGTTGCAGTTCCCCTCGATCGCGAGCCGCACGATGTTCTCCGGGTCGAAGTACATCGGGTTCGGGGCGAACGATGCTCCCGCCGAGTGCTCGATGCCCTGATCGACGGGAAGGATCGAAAGGTATCCCGTACCGCCGATGCGACCGTGGTCGTAGATAGACCGGAGGTTGCGCAACACGCGCTGGCTCCGATCGGTGTGCACCCAGACGCGCTCGAAGATGTCCGGGCCGGGGAGAACGAGTGCGCTCTTCGGGATCCCGTGGCACTGGTGCTCGAGGATCGAGGATGCCTCGCTGCCGAGCAGCGACTCGATGCGAGACAGCTGCGTGGTCGTGACCGCCATGACTACGCCTCCAGCCGCCGATCGCGGTTGTGAAAAGCATACGAAATGCCATAGACTTGTACTCGCATCGGTCCTTGGAGCGGCGAGGACACACCCGTTCCCATCCCGAACACGGCAGTTAAGCTCGCCAGCGCCGAAGATACTTGGGGCGCAGGCCCTCGGGAAAATAGGTCAGGGCCGGGGCATGAAACGATCGGCAGCGATGCCGGTCGTTTTCGTTTGTGCGGCAAGAGCGTGCCGTTCTCCTGTACCGGATGGGGTACGCGGCCCGCATCGCGCTACGCCACACACCTGATCCCGGCCAGATCCAGGTCGTCCTGGGCACGCTTCTCGGTCGCGGCAAGCTCGTCGCCGAAGACGGAGGCGTCCGGCTGGTCGTGACGCTCGACCAGCGACACGGCTGGCTCGCCGAATGGACGTACGAGCGGATCGCGCCCCTCGCCCCAAAGCCTCACCGCGCGCGCGGCCGCATCCTGCTCCGCTCCGAAACGCACCCGATGTTCGCCGATCTCGCGGCCGCCCTGGCCAGACCGAAGCGGCTCCTCTCGGTCGTGCGTCACGAAGGCCTCTGGGTCTGGGCGATGTACGCACGTGTCAGCGGCTGCGAGCTGCTGGAATCCGCCGGGTGCGCGTGCGCTCCGGCTATGCCGCCCCGGCTACGAAAAATGCCTCGCGCATCGTGAGTAGCCGCCGCAGCTGCGCAATGGCTCGCGAGTGCAACTGGCACACCCGGGCTTCGCTGACACCCATCTCGCTTCCGATCTGGCGCAGCGTCCGCGAGGCGCCGTAGTAGCGCTGCAGCACGCTCCGCTCCCGGCGCGGCAGGGTCATGATCGCGATGCCGACGTCGTTCCAGAGGTCTTCCTCGAGAACCATGACCATCATGTCGGCCCCGGCCGGTTCGCCGCCTGCTTCGATCAGCAGGTCAAGCGAGAGCGCGACCGGCATGGTCTCCTCGTCCTTCGTCCCGTCGCGGACCCCCTTCCAGAAGACCCGAGTGCGACCATCGAGACGCCGCAGCTCGTCGATCACCGCACCCCGGATCCGCTGCCGGGCGAAGCCCTCGAACGGCACCCCGCGGCGGTGGTCGAAGCGATCGACGGCGTCGATCAGCCCGACGACCCCGGCCGACACGAGGTCCTCGCGTCCTTGCACGCTCGTGGGCGGTATGCCCATTTTGGCGACCAACCTCGAGACGTACGGGCGGTAGCTCTCGATGAGCTCCGCCCGTGCGTCCTGGTCGCCGAGCCGGGCCTGCGCCCACCGTTTGGTGGTTTCCAGGCTCCCCCTCCGTCTCGGACCGGTGCCCTCGCAGGCACTTCGATCGGCCGGATGGTGACCCAGCAAGCGACGGGTGTTTAAGCCCCAACCAGGCCGACTTCAGATACCTAGTTAGGGAACCCGTCTGGGATGTAGCAGCGCTGTACTACACGACTGCCGGCGGTGAGGGACGACTAGTCGATCAGGTCGTGGCGCATGGCGAGAACCACCGCATGGGTACGGTCAGCGGCACCCATTTTGGCGATCAGGCCCTGGATGCCCTTCTTCACGGTGTCTTCGGCGAGGACCATCGTCCGGGCGATTTCCTTGTTCGTGTAGCCCTCCGCCAGGTACCGGAGGTATTCGAGCTCGCGGGGCGTGAGCGCATCTTTCGATGGCGGCGGAGCGTCCCGCCGCGTCGAGGCGGGCTCAGCCGACTCCAGGTCCGCCTGCGGTTGGAGCGCCGAGAAGACGTCCGGGTCGACCGCCGTGATGCCGCTCGCGACGGCGCGAACGGCGGCGCGGAGCTCTTCCGGCGAGGACCGTTTGGGTATGTACCCACGCGCCCCCGCCTTCAATGCCGAGAACACGACGTCGGGCGAGGTGTCGATGCTGAAGACGATCAGCGGGATGCCGCGTCCCGAAAGCCGGCGGACCGCTTCAACGTCGTCGGCATCGGGGAGATGCAGGTCGCAGACGATCACCCCCGGGCGTGCCTCGGGCAGCGCCAGCAGCGCCTCCGACAATGTCTGGGCGGCCCCGCACACGCCGATGTCGCCGTCGAGCTCGAGCACACGGCGCAGACCTTCGCGCACGATCGGGTGGTCGTCGAGGACGAACACCCGGATGTGCTCGCGGGCTCGGCTCGGCGCGGGCCGGTCGCCGCGCGGTTCCGGCACGGCGGCGCCTGGCCCGCCCGCCAACAGCGGCGCGACCCCCTCGGCGATCGTGGCACTGCCTTCCTTTGTGTCCGGTCCCGGCACGAAGACGACGGTGCCGGCGGGTGTCTCGAACCGGGCATCGTGCTCGCCACCGAGCGAGACGTCCGGCTGGACGTATAAGACTTCCAACCCCCCACGCGTCTCGATGCCGACCCCGGCGTAACCGAGCGCCTCGCAAGCCAGACGCGCCGCGGTGCGACGGTCGCCGGACTGGACGAGCCGCGCGATCTCGGCGATGGCGACGGCTCGGCGCCGGTCTTCCTCCAGGCCTTGGAGCTGCTCGACCTGCTTGAGCGCCGTGGCGACATCGCTGGCGATGGCTTCCAGCGCGCGAAGGTGCGACTCGTCGAACGTGGTGCCTTCCCGCGGTCGTTTCACGTTCACGACGCCGAGCACGGCGCTGCCGAGGCGAAGCGGAACCGACAGCGCGACGCGCGCCTCAGGATCGACGCCGCGAAACCGCGCGTCCTCGATCGGCCCTCGGAGCAGGACCCCACGGCCGCGCTCGGCGACCCAGCCGGAAATACCTTCTCCAACCCGTCGTCGCGCCTCCTTGGCGACCTGCGGCTCGAGTCCGACGGACGCGGCGATACGCATCTCGCCATTCGGTTCGATCAACATCACCGACGTCGCCTGCGCGCCGAAGCGCTCGGCGATGGCTTCCGCCGCGGCGGTCAATAGGCCGACCGAGTCGTGGGCCCCGGTCAGCGCGGGTCGAAGGTCCTCGATCGCCCGCAGACGCTCTTGCATCCGCTCGAGCTCGGTGATCGCTCGCAGCCGGGCGCGACTTTCGTCGTGAAGGTCGCCGAGCAACGTCGCGAGGGAGGCATGCCGCGGGACCTCATCTGTGGAGAACGCGGCTCCCCGCCTGAACAGCGCCAGTACAAAAGTCGGGTCCCCCTGTACGGGGATGAGCAGCGAGGAGGCGAACGGGCCCTCTTTGTCCGACACCTGACCCGAGACATCGAGCGAGATGGGATCGGAGCCGCGTGCCACGCGCTTCAGGACGCCGGCACCGAGACTTTCGGGCCAATCGCTTGGCGCCAGATCCGCCAGCGCGGCCGTGACGTGCACGCCGTCCTCGCCTACGGCGACGAGGGCGGCGCGATCGGCCGCGGCGGCGGCCGCGACCCGTGTGAGTCGATCAGTCCAAGGGACCGTATTGGTCCGCAGGGGATGCCTCCTCGTCGCGGTTGGCCGGATTCTATCGGCGGGGGGTTGATACCGCGGAAACGGCGGGGGACGCTACGGTCAAATCGGTAGCGCTTCGCCGGAGAAAGCGCGTCCACGCTCGGTCGTGGAGGAGTGGAACGCGCGATGCATTACCACTGGCGTGATCGCGAATCGTGCGGCACGCGTACCTTTGTATATACAGATGGACGTGCGAGCGCGTCGCAACCTTTGCGAAAGGGTGCCGTTCCTATAATCAACATGGTGACGACAGGCAGGTCTGCGTAGCGCGATGGGACCGTTCGATCGTTTCAACGATCGCGCGAAGCGCGTCCTCGCCCTAGCGCAGGACGAAGCGATCCGCTTCAACCACAACTACATCGGGACCGAGCACCTGCTGCTGGGGTTGGTCCGCGAAGGTGAAGGCGTCGCCGCCCGCGTGCTCGATTCGCTCGGCGTCGAGCTGTCGAAGGTGCGCACCGCGGTGGAGTTCATCATCGGCCGTGGCGATTCGACGACGTCGCCCTCCGAGATCACCCTGTCGCCGCGCACGAAGAAGGTCATCGAGCTCGCGATCGACGAGGCCCGGAAGCTCGGGCACAGCCACGTCGGCACCGAGCACTTGCTTCTCGGCCTGGTCCGCGAGGGCGAGGGGATCGCCTCCGGCGTGCTCGAGTCGCTCGGCGTGTCGTTGGAGAAGGTCCGGCATCAGGTCATCGCCACGCTCGGCCAGCAGCACCCGCAGGCCGCCGGCGAGACCGCTACGGCAGGCGGCAAGGCCGCGGCGAGCAAGACCCCGACCCTGGACCAGCTCGGCGTGAACCTCACGGCGATGTCCAAGGGCGGCAAGCTCGATCCGGTCATCGGACGTGAGAAGGAGATCGAGCGCGTCATCCAGATCCTCTCTCGCCGCACGAAGAACAACCCCGCGCTCATCGGCGAGCCTGGCGTCGGGAAGACCGCGATCGCGGAGGGCCTGGCGCACCGGATCGTCAAGGGGGACGTCCCCGAGACCCTGCAGGGCAAGCGCGTGCTGACGCTCGACATCGGCTCGCTCGTCGCTGGAACGAAGTACCGCGGCGAGTTCGAGGAGCGCTTGAAGAAGATCATCGAGGAGCTTCGCCACGCCAACGACGTGATCCTGTTCATCGACGAGCTGCACACCCTCGTCGGCGCCGGTGCAGCCGAGGGCGCTGTCGACGCGGCGAACATCCTCAAGCCGTCGCTCGCGCGCGGCGAGCTGCAGTGCATCGGCGCGACGACGCTGGACGAGTTCCGTAAGTACATCGAGCGTGATCCCGCGCTGGAGCGTCGCTTCCAGCCGGTCATGGTCGAAGAGCCCTCGATCGAAGAGACGATCGAGATCCTTCGCGGCATCAAGTCGCGATACGAAGATCACCACCGCGTCTCCATCTCCGACGAGGCGGTGAAGGACTCGGCCGAGCTGTCGGCGCGCTACATCACCGATCGCTTCCTGCCGGACAAGGCCATCGACCTGATGGACGAAGCCGCCAGCCGCGTCCGCCTGCGCTACTCGACGCTCCCGACGGAGGTCAAGGAGGCGCAGAAGGAGCTCGACCGCATCGTCACCGAGAAGGAGCAGGCCATGGAGGCGCAGCAGTACGAGCTCGCCTCGACGCTGCGCCGGCAGGAGCGCTCGCAGATGGACAAGCTCCAGCAGACGAAGGCGGACTGGCTCCTGGCGCAGTCGCAGAAGCGACCCGAGGTGACCGAGGAAGACATCGCCGAGGTCGTCTCGATGTGGACCGGCATCCCGGTCAAGCGGCTCGCCGAAGAGGAGACGCAGAAGCTCCTCCGCATGGAAGAGGCGCTGCACTCACGCGTCATCGGCCAGGACGAGGCGATCACGACGATCGCGCGCGCGGTTCGCCGTGCCCGCGCCGGCCTGAAGGATCCGAAGCGCCCGATCGGGGTGTTCTTCTTCGTCGGCCCGACCGGTATCGGTAAGACCCTCGTCGCCCGCGCCTTGGCCGAGTTCATGTTCGGCAACGAGGACAACCTCGTGAAGATCGACATGTCCGACTTCATGGAGCGTCACAACGTCTCGCGTCTGGTCGGCTCGCCACCTGGCTACGTCGGCTACGACGAGGGCGGCCAGCTGACCGAGGCCGTGCGGCGCAAGTCCTACTGCGTGATCCTGCTCGACGAAATCGAGAAGGCACACCCCGAGGTCTTCAACATCCTGCTGCAGATCTTCGACGAAGGCCGTCTGACGGACGCGAAGGGCCGCACCGTCGACTTCCGCAACACCATCATCATCATGACCAGCAACCTCGCCCAGAAGATGCTCAAGAGCGAGGCCGCGCTCGGCTTCCGCGCGCAGGGCACCGGCGACGACGCCGACATCCAGGCCGCCTACGCGCGCATGAAGGAGCGCCTCTCCGAGGAGATGAAGCGCACGTTCCGCCCGGAGTTCCTCAACCGGATCGACGCCAGTGTCATTTTCCGGCCGCTGACCAAGATCGAGATCCGCTCGATCGTCGACCTCGAGCTCCAGCGCGTGAAGCGCAACCTGAACTCGCAGGAGATCGCGCTGGAGGTCACCGACGACGCCAAGGACTACATCTCGTCGATCGGCTACGACTCGAACTTCGGCGCGCGACCGCTCGGCCGCGTGATCCAGAACGAGATCGAGGACCCGCTCGCGGAAATGCTCCTCCAGGGCAAGTTCAAGGCGGGCGACCACGTCCGGGTCGACGCCCACGACAAGAAGCTTACGATCGAGAAGGCCGAAGAGAAGCAGCCGGCGGCCAGTACCGCCTAGGCGAGAGCGCGGCACTCATTCGTGCCGCGCTCACGAGACTCGACTGGCGTTCATCAGTTTCCGCGAGTCAGGCGATGAGCCTCCAGCCTGTCGTAGCTGTCATCCAGGGCGGCTGCCGAACGCTCCACGCGGAGCTGCTCGATCCGGTCATAGCTATTGTCCGCCGCCATCGAACGTAGGAGTCGCTGCCTGGAGAAGCCGCGATGGTGCCGCACGCGCTGGAAAGGGCCGCCGCTGCGAGAACGATCAGTCCCAGAGCACGCATTTTTTTCGCCTTCTTTCTTCGAGCGTCTCAGGCGCTCTCAGCCTTTAGGCGTGAAGAAGGACGGAACGGCCGTTCAATCGCGACGAACGGCTTCTAGAGCTCCCAGCGCAACGCGGCTCGGGCGTCCGGACGGTACTCGCAGAACGTTCCAGTACGCAGCGTTTCGGCTAGGTGACGCGCCAACCCCGGGCTATGCTCCTCGATCCGTTCGAGCGCCGTCTTGATGGCGCGCGTGACGTTCACGCGGGCGCGCTCCGCGTCTGATCCGGCCTTGCGGTCCCTGCCGCCGAGGCCGACGGCGGTGGCGAGCTCATGGGCGAGCAACTGCCGCTCTTCCGCAGCTCGGGCAGAGCGCTCGGGGTCGTTCCATCGCTCCGCCTCGCCGAGCTCCTCCTCGATCTCCTTGAGACGTGCGCGGTACTGTGCTTTCGCCTCGGCGTCGAGGATGGGCCCGGCGTCGCCAATGACGTGGGGCGCACCGCCCTCGTCATTCGGCTCGGACGCGACGAGATCGAGTGCATGCCTCTCTCGGCCGGGCTCGCCAAGGAGAGCGGCGATGTAGTGAAGACCCTTCGCGTCCTTGAGGCGAAAGCCGCTGCCCTCGTAGGCGATCGTCCAGATGTCGCCCTCGCGACGGAACACCGCAGTCCCGCCTAGACCGCGCAGGCGAAGGATCTCCTGGACCTGGGACTCCACTCGCTCACGCAGCCCTCGATTCAGCTCGGCGAGCTCCGCTGATTGCCGTTCGATGGTGTCGTGGTAGGACTTGATGCGGAGAAGCGAACGCAGGCGAGCGAGAAGCTCCTGCTTGTCGAACGGCTCAACGACCAAATCGTCGGCCGCCGCCTCGACCCCGGCGACGCGATCCTGATCGGGCGTCGCTGTTTTCATGACGATAGGGAGGTAGCGGGTCGCCTCACTAGCCCGAACGGATCGGCAGACGTCATAGCCGCTCATGCCTGGCATGACGACGTCCAGCAGGATCAGGTCGGGCGGTCGGTCCGCGATCACGCGCAGCGCCTCCTCACCGGAGCCAGCGGTCGTTATGCCATAGCCGTACGGCGCGAGCATCGCGTCCAGGAGGCGAAGGTTCTCCGGCCGGTCATCGACGATCAGGATTCGCTCGCCCATCTAGGCGCTCTGAACTGACGCGACGGCACGTTGGGGCAGCGTGAACGTGAACGTGCTGCCCTTGCCGGGCTCGCTCTCCACCCAAATCCGCCCACCGTGGAGCTCGACCAGCCGTTTTGCCAGTGTGAGCCCGAGCCCGGTGCTCTCCGGCGCATCGACAACGCCCCGCGCCTGTGCGAATTCCTCAAAGATTCTGGACTGCTCGTCCATTGCGATCCCGATCCCGGTATCCCTTACCGCGACCGCGATCGCGCCGTCGACGAGACGAGCGGACATTTCGATGCGTCCCCGCTCTGGCGTGAACTTTACCGCGTTCGCGAGCAGGTTGAGCACGATCTGTGTCAGTTTGCGACGGTCGGCCTGGACGTGGCTCACGCCAGGATCGATATGCAGGTCGAGCCGGATGCTCCGCTGCGACGCGCGCTCGCGCACGAGCGTGAGCGCGTTGGCGAGGAGATCCGGCAAAAAGAAGTCCTCTTTGTGCAACTCCATCCGGTCGGCCTCGACCTTGGACAGATCGAGGATGTCGTTGATGAGCGACAGCTGGTGTCGGCCGGACTGGAGGATGTCCTTGAGGTACTCCTCCTGCTTCGCGTTGATCTCGCCGAAAACGCGCTGGAGCAGAACGTCGGAGAAGCCGATGACGGCGGTCAGCGGCGTTCGCAATTCGTGACTCATGTTCGCCAGGAAGCGCGACTTGGCCGCCGTCGCCTCCCGGAGCTGAGCATTAGTAGCGGCGAGCCCGCGACGTTGGCGCACCAGGCCCCTCACGGCCCTCGCCAGGATGTACGTCCCACCGAGCAGAAGGGCGACGACGAGGAGACGAAGGAAGGCGAGTTGGGCGAGCACGCTGCCCACCTCGGGATCGACGATCTCCGCGGAGCGCGCGGTAGTGACGTACCAACCGAGGTCGCGGATCGGCGCGGTAGTCAGCAGACGAGGGCCTCCACCGAGCGGGTCATCCGCCTCGACGTTGTTCATCTGTCCTGAGAGAGCCGCCTTTACGATCGGGCCGGTGCTGAGGTCGCTCAGAAGCGCGGGGTCCGCCACTGCGCCGCGCGCGCGCGCCAGGAGCGTCCCGTGGGAGTCGACGACGTAGATGTCGTCCGCGCCAGCGACCAATGGCGCGAGCGCGTCATGCACAAGACGAAGATCCAGCTCGACCGCGAGCACGCCGGCTGGCACTGCGTCGTTTCGGTTGATCCGGGACGCGATGATCACCGCAGGCGTCGTTGGTGTATCAAGCGGATAGGCGGCCGAGAGCGCGAATGAAGGGGCGGCCGTCCCAATTCGCGTGACAGCTCGGAAGAAGTCGCTGCCCGCGAAGCTCGTCACGCCCACGCGATCGTCGTAGGGCTCCTGCGCCAGGACCTTCCCGAACGGATCGAGCACGAAGAGCCTCCGTACGTCAGGCGCCATGACGCTTTTGAGATCCCGCACCAGGATCGCAAGCGCGGCCGCGTCGCCGGTGTTCGTCGCGACCTTGAGGTCGACGTTTCCGGTGGCGCGGAGGATTCCGGCCTGCACGCCCGACACTTCGAACGAGACGACGTCGGCGGCGTGCAGCGCCGCGAGCGCCGCGGCGCGAAGCTCATCTGCACGCAGGCGCTGCCGCGTGTCGTTCGCCGAGATCTCGCCGAGAGCGAGGAGCGGTGCTGCCGCAATGATCGCGACGACCAGCACAAGGCGAAAGGGCGAGGCCAGAAGGAGCTCCAACCGCTCGAACATTCAGCGAGGGTATACCCGGCTGCTAGTCTTTCGGCGGCGAAGGACGAAGTTGCTAACGCGTCCGCCTCGGGCTGCACCTTTTCCGGCGTCGATCGTCGCATTCGCGCTGGTCGTGGCAGCCTGCGCGCAGACGCCAGCGACGCCGGCAGATGAGGCTGACCCGACCGCCGCGCTCACCATGAGCATCCTTGAGCCAGACACGATCGATCCGCAAAGGAGCGGCGGACTCTGGGACTACATCGTCCTGATGGTCTTCGAGCCGCTGCTCAATTACGACCCTCATACGCTGCGCCCCGTCCCCGCGGCGGCGCTGGACCTACCGGCTCTCGCGTCCGATGGGCTTCGCTACACCTTCACGTTGCGAGAAGGCCTCTCCTATTCGGACGGGACGCGTGTGCTCGCCAAGGATTTTGTTTACGGCTGGAGCCGGCTCTGCGATCCTGTGGTCGCGAGCACGCGGAGCGCCCTCGTATCTGTCATCGTCGGCTGCGACAGCTGGCGCCAGCTCGACCCCATCAAGACTGATGCTGCAAAACTCAACGTCGCAAAATCCAGATTGCTCACGGAGGGCATCGTCGCGCGCAGCGACCGAGTTCTCGAATTCAATCTGACCCGACGCGCGCCATATTTTCTGTCGATCCTGGCCATGTGGCTCGGCGCGCCGGTACGAGAGTCGGATGTGTCGCGCGGCGGCGAAACCTGGACCGATCCCGCAACCTATGTAGGAAACGGACCGTACGTGCTCTCCGAGTGGCGGCACGGTGACCGTCTTGTTTTCAAGGCGAACCCCCGGTTTCGTACACAGCCACGAGTAAAGAACCGCGTCATGAGGACATACTCCGTCGGCACGCGAGCCGACATTTCCGCATACCGGAATGGCCAAACAGACGTCCTTCCCATCGACCTAAGCCCAGACATCGATGACGTGGAGCGAGACCCCGCTCTCAAGCGCGAGCTGGTCGCGCCGGTCTCCAACTGCACCGACTTTCTACGCTTTAACGTGACTCGTCCGCCGCTGGATGATTCGAGCGTGCGGCTCGCGTTGGCAAAGTCCTTTGACCGCGATTCCTTCGTGCGTGATATCTACATCGGCACGCCCGCTCTCTCGATGATCCCTCCCGGATTTCCCGGTCATGACCCCGTCGACGACTCGCAGGCTTTCGATCCACATGACGCGAAGCGACTGTTCGCTTCATTGCGGCATCCGGCGTCAGCGGATGTGCCCATTGAGTTCGTTGTCGCAAACCAAGCCGCCCTACCTATCGCGAATTGGTTCCGGGAGCAATGGCGCGCGAACCTCGGCCTCGACGTCACTACGCGCGTGGTCGACCTGCCGACGATGCGGGAGCTCCAGATGAGACCGGAGACGAACCCGCATGTGCGCTACCTAGAGTGGTGTGCGAGCAATGCGGATCAGAACGGCTACCTGTCGAGGGTCGCCGAGTCCAGCTCAGGCGGTCCGATCGCGCAAGGTGGATACGCCAGCGCGGCGTTCGACGGGCTGGTGCACCGAGCCGATGTTGAGATGGACGCTCCAGCACGCGATGCCCTCTACATCGAGGCTTCGCAACTCTTGTCGCGGGATGCGCCCGCCGCGTTCGTGGCTTACCGGGCCTTCCGCTACCTGGAGAAGCCGTGGGTGCACATCACACACTCGCCGCTAGACAGTTGGCCCGGCATGTTCGATCTGCTGTCTACATACGTGACTAAGCACAACTAGGGAACGAGGCGCCATGCAACACCACGCGCGGCGTGCTCCATTGTGGCTGATCGTCCCTCTCGTTCTGTGCGCATGCATCGCAGGGAGCCCAGCCGGTTCGAACCCTACGCTCGCGGAGTCATTGACGATGAACATCTTCGAACCGTTGACCCTCGATCCGGCGCGGAACACCACGGCCGGCGAGGACTACCTCGATCTGATGGTCTTCGAGCCGCTGCTCAGTTACGACGCTCACACAATGAAGCCAATACCCGCCGCGGCGCAGGACCTTCCGAATCTCTCGGCCGATGGACGCCGCTACACGCTCACGCTGCGCCAGGGTCTCGTGTACTCGGATGGGAGTCCAGTACTGGCCAGGGACTTCGCCTACGGCTGGAGTCGTGTCTGCGATCCGGTAGTGGGGAGCCGTTTCAGCCCGCTCGCATTCGTGATCATTGGATGCGAAGCCTGGAATCAGCTCGATCCGGTCAAGGTCGATCCTTCGAAGCTGAAGGCTGCCAGGGACAGGTTCTTCTCCGAGGGCGTCGTCCCGCTAAGTGACCGTGTGCTCGAGTTCAACCTCACGCGATCCGCGCCGTATTTCCCGTCCATCCTTGCGATGTGGCTCGGCGCGCCGGTGCGCGAATCAGATGTCGCTCGAGGCGGGGAGGACTGGACAGAGCCAGCGACGTTCGTCGGGAACGGGCCATTTGTCTTGAGCGAGTGGAAGCGGGGGGAGCACATGGTGTTCACCGCCAACCCGCGCCACCGAATTCCTCCGAAAGTGAAGCGCTGGACGATGATCACCGGTGCGGACCGCTCCCAGGCGCTAAGTTCGTACCGCAGCGGCCGCGCCGATGTCCACATTCTTGACCCCCTGCGGGGCGAGGCTGCTGCGGATCCGACCCTGAAAGACCAGCTGGTGGTGCACGGAAACAATTGTTTTGGAGCTGTGCGATTCAACGTCGCTCGTGCGCCACTTGACGATCCGAACTTGCGACTTGCACTCGCGAAGTCCTTCGATCGAGCGGCGTTCGTCCGCGACGTGATGCACGTCGGAATGCCCGCACTCTCGATCATCCCGCCGGGCATGCCCGGGTACGACCCCGCCGACGACGCGCAGGCGTTTGATCCTGTCGTGGCGAGAGAGCTTTTCGCGTCATCGCGCTACGGCACCACAACGAACCCCGCTCCGATCGAATTTGCCGTGCCAAGCCAGGGCGCATTCGTCGGATTCATGCAGACGTTCGCTGGATGGTTCCGTGATCAATGGCGCAGCAACCTCGGCCTCGAGATCGTGCTAAAGCCGGAAGATCAAGCCACGAGTGACGAATCGAAGAAAACCTTGAAGACGCGGGCGCTGCTAAGTTATTTGGAATATTGTCCGAGTAACGCCGACCAGAATGGATACCTCTCAAGGCTGGCTGAATCCAAGTCGAACGGACCGATAGCGCGCTGGGGCTATACCAGCATGGCCTTCGACGAGCTGATCCACGCGGCCGACAGCACATCCGAAGTTGACCGACGGGAGCGGTTCTATACGCAGGCGTCGCGCCTGCTGTCCCACGACGCACCCCTCGCCTTCATCTGGTATCCGGTGACCGCGTACCTGCGCAAGCCGTGGGTCCGTGGCATCACTGATTCGCCACTCGACACCTATCCAGGCATGTTCGACCTGACCTCGATCTACGCAACCTCTCACAACTAGCGCGGTGCTTCGCGCGTGTGGGCAAGCTCTTGCCGACTATCCTTGTCGCGTGCCCAAGCCCTCGAAGACCGCGTTCGTCTGTCAGCAGTGCGGCAACGCCACGCCGAAATGGGCTGGACGCTGCCCCGGCTGCGGCGGCTGGAACACCCTCGTCGAGGAGCGGGTGGTCGCACCACCGAAGGGCCGGCCGGTGCGCTCGCGGGCCGTGCCGATCGCGCTCTCGGACGTGCCCGCCGACGAGGAGCAGCGCCTCGTCACCGGTCTAAGCGAGTTCGATCGCGTGCTCGGCGGCGGCATCGTTCGCGGCTCGTTGGTCCTGCTCGGCGGCGAGCCGGGGATCGGCAAATCAAGCCTGCTGGGACAGGTCTCGGCGCTCGTCGCGCGCCGCGGGCCGGTGCTCTACGTCACCGGCGAGGAGTCGCCGGCGCAGGTGAAGCTGCGGGCGCGCCGGCTCGGAGTCGAGACCGCAGACATCCGGCTTCTCGCCGAGACCGACGTCGACTCGGTCATCGATCAACTCCGGGACGTGCAACCTGTCCTGGCCGTCGTTGACTCGATCCAGACCATGAGCTCGTCGGACATCGGCTCGGCCGCGGGAAGCGTCAGCCAGCTGCGCGAATGCGCGGCGCGATTCCTCGAGGCCGCGAAATCCCTCGGCGTGCCGATCTTCCTGGTGGGACACGTGACGAAGGAAGGCGCCATCGCCGGACCCCGCGTGCTGGAGCACATGGTCGACGCGGTCCTGTATCTCGAGGGCGATCGCTTCCATGCGTTCCGCATCCTGCGCGCCACGAAGGATCGCTTCGGCTCGACCGATGAGGTCGGCGTGTTCGAGATGGGCGACGCCGGCTTGGCCGAGGTGCGCAATCCCTCGCAGGTCTTCCTGGAGGAGCGCAGCGCCGCATCGGGGAGCATCGTCGTGCCCACACTCGAGGGCACTCGCCCCCTGCTGGTCGAGATCCAGGCGCTGGTCTCACCGACGGCCTTCGGTCTGCCGCGCCGGACCGTCAGCGGCGTGGACATGAATCGCACGCTGGTGTTGCTCGCGGTGCTGGCCAAGCGCGCGGGCATCGGGCTTGGCGCGCCTCCGCGTGCGCGAGCCGGCTGCCGATCTGGGCCTGGCGGCCGCGATGGCGTCGGCATACCGGGATCGCGCGCCGCAGACGGGGACGGTGCTCATCGGCGAGGTCGGTCTCTCCGGCGAGGTGCGCCGCGTCTCGCGGATCGCCTCACGGCTGGCCGAAGCGCGCTCGCTCGGATTCACCCGCGCCATCGTTCCGAAGGGCAATCTCGGTGACGTCGAGAGCGATGGCCTTACGGTTGAGGGTGTGGCGACGATCCGTGAGGCGCTGTCCAAGATCGCTCTTTCGGAGTAGGACGACGATGCTATCGTCGCCCGCCGTGATCCTTCTTCTGATTCATCGCCTGGCGCATCTCCTGGGAAAGGAGGTGTGGTCGGATGCTTTCGCTCCTTCGTCTCTTCGCTGCATTCCTCGGCTGGATCTTCGGCTTCCTCCTCGGCGTCGCGCTGCTCGAGGTCTCCCGGATCGACGAGGTCGACAACCGCGTCATCGTCGTCCTTCTTCTTGCGACCGCGTGCGGGATCCTCGGGTTTCTCGGCGTCGAGTACGTCACGGTCCGTCCGGCGCGCTGGCTGCTCGCTCGGATCCGCGACGCCTCGGCTTCGGACCTGATCGCCGGCTCGACCGGCGCGATCATCGGACTGCTGCTCGGGCTCTTCCTCGCGTTCCCGATCGCGCTGCTACCGGGTAGCGTCGGCCAATTCGCGCCACTTGCCGTCGCGGGCGTCCTTGGCCTGATCGGGGCGATGACGGCCATCATCAAGAAGGACGATGGCGTGGCGTTCCTGCGCGACGTGCGTCAGGGGCGGGATCGGGGCTCGCGCGAGCAGATGCTCCTGGACACCAGCGTGATCATCGACGGCCGCATCGCCGACGTCGCGCGCGCCGGCTTCCTGCGCGGCACCCTCATCATCCCGCGCTTCATCCTGCTCGAGCTGCAGGGCATCGCCGATTCATCCGACGCCCTCCGACGCGCGCGCGGCCGCCGCGGTCTGGATCTGCTGTCGCGTCTGCAGAAGGAGGCGCTACTGCCGATGCAGGTCATCGAGCGCGATCCGCGTGAGGTCGTCGAAGTGGACGCGAAGCTCGTCGCGGTCGCACGGGAGCTCAACTGCCCGATCCTGACGAACGACTACAACCTGAACCGCGTCGCCGAGCTCCAGGGCGTCCGCGTGCTCAACGTGAACGAGCTGGCGACGGCGGTGCGCCCGGTCGTCCTTCCCGGTGAAGAGCTGTCGGTGAAGGTCATCCAGGAGGGCAAGGAGGCCGCCCAGGGCGTGGGTTATCTCGAGGACGGCACGATGATCGTGGTCGAGGGGGGCGCGCGGCACCTCGGAGAGGAGATCGACGTGGTCGTGCTGCGGGTCCTGCAGACGGTCGCGGGCCGGATGATCTTCGCGCATCCGCGCGGCGAGGCGAGCGGCGCACAGCGACCGCGCGCGGTTCGCTGAGTGCTCGTCGCGATCCTCCTCGCCGCCGGAGCGTCCACGCGCGCCGGTGAGGACAAGGCGCTGGCGGACATCGGCGGCCGTCCGATGGTGCGCTGGGCAGCGGATGCGCTCGCGGCCGAGAGTCGCGTGTCGCGCCTGCTGGTGATCGAGCGAAAGGGAGCGCACGAGGTCGGCGAAGCGGTGCGAGGTCTGGCGAAGCCATACGCGGTGTGGCCCGGGGGCGAGACCCGCGCCGACTCGGTCCGGTCGGCGCTGCGCGCCAGCGTGGGGGCCGACGTCGTGCTGGTGCATGACGCGGCGCGTCCCTTCGTTGACGCGGCGACCATCGCGCGCGTGATCGACGGCCAGGAGCAGCACGGCGCGGCCGCCGCGGCGCTCCCTGTGTCCGACACCATCCGCCGCGGCGACAGCGAGTGGGCCGGCGACACGCTCGAGCGCGAAGGCGTGTGGGCGATGCAAACGCCGCAGGCCTTCCGCCGTGAGGACCTGGTGCGGGGCTACGAGGCCATGGCCGCGGCCACGGATTGCGCCGCTGCGGCGCTCGCCGCCGGCGTCAGGGTGCATCTGGTGCGCGGTCATGCGCTCAACTTCAAAGTGACCAGCCCGGAAGACCTGGAGCTGGCACGGGCACTGGCGCGCGCCGGAGTCGTCGGCCGGTGAGGGTGGGCATCGGGTACGATATCCATCGGCTCGCGCCTGGACGGCGCTGCATCATCGGCGGCATCGACATCCCGCACCCGAGCGGCCCGCAGGCTCATTCCGACGGCGATGTCCTGCTCCACGCGTTCATGGACGCGCTCCTCGGGGCCGCGGCGCTCGGCGATCTCGGAACGCACTTTCCGCCGCAGGATCCAGCGTACGCAGGGGCGAGCAGCCGCGATCTCCTCGCGCGCGTGGGCGCGAAGGTCCTCGCGGCCGGGTATCGCGTCGCGGCACTGGACGCGACGGTCGTCGCCGAGGAGCCCAGGCTCGGGCCACACCTCGCGGCGATGCGTCGCACGATCGCGGAGACGCTCGACATCAGCGTCGACCGCGTGAGCGTGAAGGCCTCGACGCGTGACCGCCTCGGTGAGATCGGCCGAGGGGAAGCGATCGCGGCGATCGCCGTTGCGCTCCTGGAGGAGCGGCCGGCGCGCTAGGGAGGCGCCTTGGTCCTCGCGCTGTACAACACGTTGACCCGCAAGAAGGAGCGCTTCGTGCCGCTGCAGGACAAGCGTTTCCGCATCTACGACTGCGGCCCGACCGTGTGGGCGGAGCAGCACATCGGCAATCTCTATCGCTACATCGTGTCCGACGTGCTACGGCGCGCGCTGCGGTACAGCGGGTATGACGTGACCGAGGTCATGAACATCACCGACGTCGGAGCGATCGTCGGAGACGTCGACGCCGGCGAGGACCGCATGGCCGTGGCCGCACGTCGTGAAGGGCTCGATCCGCTCGCGGTCGCGGAGAAGTATGCCGACCTCTTCTTCCGGGATGGAGCGCGGCTGAACATCGAGCGAGCCGACATCGTGAGCAAGGCCACCGAGCACATTCCCGAGATGCAGGCACTCATCCAGACGCTCCTGGACAAGGGCCACGCGTACGTCGCCGCCGACGGCGTGTACTTCGACGTCTCGTCGTGGCCGGAGTACGGGAAGCTGTCGAAGAAGCCGCTGGACGAGCTCGTCGCCGGCGCCCGCATCGAGATCAATCCGAACAAACGCAACCCCGCCGACTTCGCCCTGTGGCGTGCCGCGAAGCCGGACGACCTCCAGAAGTGGCCGTCCCCATGGGGTGAGGGCAAACCCGGGTGGCACATCGAGTGCTCGGCCATGGCGATGAAGTACCTCGGGCCAACGCTCGATCTGCACTCCGGCGGCGAGGATCACATCTTCCCGCACCACGAGTGCGAGATCGCGCAGTCCGAGGCGGCGACGGGTAAGCCGTTCTCACGCTGCTGGATGCACGTGTACTTCCTCCGGGTGGAAGGGCAGGGGATGCACAAGTCCATCGGCAACGTCTACACCGTGTCCGACATCATCGAGCGGGGCTACGATCCGATCGCATTCCGTCTGCTCGCGCTCGGCGCGCACTACCGCACACCGCTGAACTTCACCTGGGACAGCCTCGGGGCGCAGCAGGAACGCTTGGTGCGCTGGCGCTCGAACCTCAAGCGCTTCTACCGCGACAGCGGCGCGTCGGCGACGGACGAGCTGACGGCCGATCTACGAGACGAATTCGTTGCCGCGATCGAGGATGACCTGAACACCGCGAGCGCGCTGGCGGTCGTGGAGAAGGCACTGCACCGCGCGAACCTCGCTGAAAGCCGCGAGGAGCGAGCGGCCGTGGTCGGTCGCATCTTCGACCTCGACCGCGTACTCGGGCTGTCGCTGCGGGAGGCGGCGGTCGCGCAGGACGAGCTGACCGCGGAAGAGGCGCGCCTGCTGCGCGAGCGGGATGCCGCACGCGCGGCGAAGGACTGGAAGAAGGCGGACGGGCTTCGTGCGGACCTACTGAAACAGGGCATTCGCGTCCACGACGAGAAGAACGGCACTACGCGATGGGAACGCATCTAAGGAGGAATACGACCAGGTGGAAGAACGGGAAGGCCAGCAGCCGGAGGAGCGCGGTGACGCGCCGGGCGATCAAGGGCAACAGCAGCCGCTAGGACCAGGCGACAGTGGACCGCGTCCTCCGCGCCGGCGGCGCGGTGGTCGCGGCCGAGGCCGCGGCAGCGACTCTCCGCAGATGCGCGAGATCGCGCGGTACGAGCAACGCCAGCAACGACCGGCACGTCCGGGCATGGGAATGCCGCGCCCCGGTATGCCACGTCCCGCGGGGCAAGGGACCGGGTTCCGGCCGCCGTGGCGCCGGCCGTCCGGCCAGTACCAGCAACAGCTCCGCCGCGTCACCGGCGGGATGCCGACGCAAGCGCCCGATTCCGCGGGCGAACCGATCGCCGGCACGCACGCCGTGCTGGAGGCCCTTCGTTCCGGTCGGTTCCTCAAGACCTTGTACGTCGCGGAAGATCGTTCGGTCCGCTCCGGACCGGTCCAGGACATCATCAATGAGGCGCAGACGCGACGCGTGCGCGTGAACTTCGTGGACAAGCTGGACCTCGCGCGGGTCGCGCCGGTCGAGAATCACCAGGGCATCGTCGGCATCTTCGAGCCGCGCTCGGGCGTCGATCTCGACGAGCTGATCCTGCACGTCGACACCGTGCACGAGCCCGCGCTCGTGCTGGTGGTCGACTCGCTGCAGGATCCGCAGAACTACGGCGTGCTGCTGCGCTCCGCTGAGGCTGCCGGAGTCCATGGCGTCGTCGTACCGCGGCACCGCCAGGTCGGCACGACCGCCGCGGTGGCCAAGACGTCCGCAGGCGCGTCGGAGCACTTGCTCACGGCCGACGTCGCGAATCTCCGGCAAGCGATCGATGCGCTCAAGGCCAAGGGCATCTGGGTCGTCGGCAGCGCCGAGGATGGCGACCTGTACTACGACGAGGTCGACTACCGCGGTCCGACGGCAATCGTCGTCGGCGGAGAAGGCGAAGGCATTCGCCGGCTCGTGCGCGAGGGCTGTGATCAGGTCGTGCGCATTCCGATGCGCGGCAAGATCGGCTCGCTGAACGCCGCCGCTGCCGGAACCGTCCTGCTCTTCGAGGCGCTGCGGCAGCGCATCCGCGATGTCGCGCCCGCGCCGCGTCGCGAGATCGAGCCCGCGCCGCGAGGAGCGGAACCGCCCGACGAGGAGCCGCGTTCGGAGCAGGAGCCAGAGACGTCGTCGGACGAATCGCTGGCCGCGCCGCCGGAGGAGCTCGAGAGCTAAAGGCGCTTCTCGAACAGGAACATCGAGTCCGACCACACCGGTCGGTAGCCGGCAGCGCGAAGGTCCGGCCACCTGCTGGACGGCGCGCTCATCCGAATGCTGCGTTTTCCTCGGCGCTTCGCCTCGGCGCGCAGCGCGCAAAGCAGCTGACGCAGTGCGCGGCCGCTTCCGGCGAGATGACGTGTTCGCAACACATCCTCGTACGGCTGGACGATCGCCAGCGCGCCGGGTGCATCGGCGTTGTCGACGAGGCATCGGCCCGCGCGCACGTCCCGCTCCAGATCAGCGCGGCTGATACGGCGCTGGACGAACATCTCGTTGAGCAGGCTGCCGCTGTGCCGCGCCAGTCGCCACAGCCGCGGAAGGTCACGCGCTTGCGCCCGCTCGGGCGCCTCACCGACTCGCGCGTTCGCACCGAACGCCGTGAATCGTCCGGCGCGGCGGAAACCCAGCGCACGCATGAGCCGATGGATCGGGTAGTTGTCGTCGGTCGTGTCGAGACGCGCCACCCGCGCGCCGAGCTTTTTCGCGCGCGCGACCCGGTGCGCGATAAGCGCACGCGCGGCGCCCCGACGGCGGAAACGCGGGTGGACGCGGAGCCCGTGCAGCCAGGCTTCGTGATCGCCGAGAAGGGTCAGCTTCGCGACGCCGATCGGTCGACGGTGGATGGTCGCGAGCCAGAGGCCACCGCGGCGATCGCGGACCCACTCGTCGAAGACCTCAGGCACATAGTCATTGCCGCGCCAGATGTGGCGGCAGATCTCGTTCACCGCGCGTTTGTCCGCGGGCGTGGCGCGGCGAATGGAGATGTCGATCGGGCCGACCACGTTGTCTAGACTGAAGGTCTCGCCGAGCTAGCTCAATGGCAGAGCAGTGGTTTTGTAAACCACAGGTTCCCGGTTCGAGCCCGGGGCTCGGCTCAGTAGTATCAGTAAGAGACGAGGGCGCGGAAATGAGCTGGAGACGTCTTTCCCACTGGTATCAGCATGCCGTTGACGACCTCGACTCCTGGTTCGAAAAGAGGGAATGGCTTGCAATTCTCATTGCGCTCGCCCTGTTCCTCGCGCTTGCAGTTCACGACGCAATCTTGGAGATAACCTACTACGGCATGCCTATCGTCCCCCCCTGAACTCATGCCAGATCCGTTGGCTCACGGTTGCAGGGGAGACGAGACCTAATGCGCGGCGATACTCCACGCGGGGCAGAACTGACAAATGCCTAGCGGTCCGCCAAGGCTCGCTTTGCTCTGACCTTTGGAAGTGAGCGGATGTTCTGCACCAGCTCAGCGATTGGCTCGTCCTTCGTCATCACCGCCGATGCGCCGGCGGCAATGGCAGAGAGGCGGCAGGTCGCGTCGGCCGTGTACATGATGATCGCGATCTGAGGCTGCGAGCGGCGAAGAGTGCGAGCGACCTCGAGGCCGCTCACCCCAGGCATCGAGTTATCCAGGAGCAGCACGTCCGGACGGAGCCTTTCGGCCAGTCGCAGCGCCTCGTGGCCGTCTGCCGCGTGACCGACGATCTGCAGGTCGCGCTCGGCCGAAAGGCATTCGGTGAGACTCTCGCGGACGGCTGCGCTGTCATCCGCGACGAGGACGCGGAGCGAGTCCATCGACGTACACGGTGCGGCTATTACGAGAGTGCATTCGTCCCCTGTGCGGGGGTAAGCGATACTCAGCCTCGTATTGGGTCAGGCGGCCCAGCGACGGTCTAATGCAGCTAGCGAACACAATCGTTCGCTTGGCGTCCGTCGCGTATCGGCCGCGCAAACGACACGAACGTTCGCTCGCGCTCGGCCGTTAGACGCGCCACGCGGCGTCGGGATCGGCGGCTACCGATCCGAGACCGCCATCCTCAGGGCAACGCGTCGAGCCATGTCGCGACCGCCGAAGCGACCTCTTCCCAGCCGCTCTCGGCGATGACCCAATGCGAGCGGCCGTGGAATTCCTGGTAGTCGGTCTGCGCCGGCGAGGCACGGTACTTGGCGTAATTGACGCGGACCATCGCCGGCGCGACGTTGTGATCATTCGTCCCGGCCGTCATCAGCAACGGCGCGCGAGTCGAGTTCGCGAAGTTCACATACGTGGCTTTGTCGCCGTCGAGCAGCGCGAACGCGGCCTGGTAGAAGATGCGACCGGTCTCCGGCACGGCCTGCGCGTCGTAGATCGCGCGTCGTTCGGCCGGCGCCACGTTGTTCAGAAAGCCGTACGAAAACTCGCCGAACGAGGGCGGGATGATCTTGTGCCAGCCACCCCAGCGCCGCAGCACGCCGAAGTTCGCGCGGATGGACGTCGGGTACAGGGCCAGCACGCCACGCGGCGGCGCGGGACTGATGGCGACGCCGGCTCGACCCAAACCACGATCGAGCAGGACCTGCACGAACAGACCGCCGTACGAGTGACCGATCAGGATCGGCGGTTCGGGCAGCACGCCGATCGCGCGGGCGTAGTGATCGACGATCTCCGTCACACCCAGACCGGCGAGCTCCGGCGGCGGCGATTCGCGCAGGCGCGCCGGCGGCGCATCCCTGTGCGGCCAATTCGGCGCGAGACACGAGTACCCGTGTGCGCTGAAGTAGCCGACAAAGGGATCCCAGCAGCGCGCCGTCACCCATGCGCCGTGAATGAAAAGGATGGGCGGTCTAGGCTGCACCGGGCGCATCGTAGGTCGAGGTCCACGGCGGAGCCAGGAGGTGAGGCGATGAGCCTCGGACTACCGGTAAACGAGATCAGGGCGGTGCTACTCGCTGACCGCTGGCATGAGGTTGAGGGCGCGTCGTTCACGCTCGACGCATACGAATTCTTCGAGGGCGAGACCGCGATCGCCAAAGGCGATGGTCATGTCGTCTCGGAGGCCGGGTTCATGTTCCGGGAGACCGGCGGCATGATCGTGGCGGGGCCGCTGTCCTCGATCCTCGCCGTACGTATTCCGCGGGCGGTGCGGTAAGCAGCGCGCGTATCAACTGCGGAAGTCTTAGCCGCTTCTCATCCTTCGACCCCTACACTCGACCACGCGCGATGGGATCGAAGGCCGACCGCCCATACGGGACCTTCCCGCGCGGCGGCCCGATGGAAACGGAGACGCCGGCATCGCCGCCCGCCCGTCGGCGCTGGTTCGATCCGGCACCCGGGTCGCGCGCGATGTGGATGCGCCGCGGGGCCTTCCTGGCGACGTTGGTTCTGCTCGCGGCCGCGCTCTTCGCGCCCCCGACGCCGCCGCCGGCCTCGGCCGATCAAACCGCGGCTCCGCCGCCGACTCCAGCCGAGCTCTATGCCGCGATCAGTCCCGCGGTCGTCGAGATCCACGCCACCGACAGCGCCACGAATGAGACTCGGACCGGTGCGGGCGTCCTCGTCGATGCCTCCGGCGCGATCCTCACCGCGCTCCATGTCGTCCAGGACGCCCGACTGACGGTGCGTTTCGCCGACGGGACGGAAGTGCCCGCAGCGATCGCGTCCACGCTCCCGGCGCAGGACGTCGCGGTGATCGTGCCTTCGCTGTTGCCGTCGGGGATCAGGCCCGCGGTCATGGGCAATCCCGGAAGTCTCCGCATCGGCGATCCAGCCTTGGCGATCGGCAGTCCGTACGGGCTGACCGGGTCGCTGTCGGTCGGCTCGCTCCGCGAAGGTGCCGCCGCTAGAGACATCGCTCGACGGGCTGATCCAGTTCGACGGTGCGATCAATCCCGGCAACTCCGGCGGACCGCTGCTCGACGATCGCGGCGAGGTCGTCGGCATCGTCCTCGGCGTACCCAAACCAGACGACAACAAGACCGCTGTTGGTATCGGTTTCGCGGTCACGATCGATAACGCGGCCAGCGCGCTCGGCTTGCCGCCGGACTAGAAAGTAGGAGAGAGATGGAACGCCCGGTCGATCCCGCGTTGATGGAGCGCATGCTCTTCGAGATCAAGAAGGTGATCGTCGGGCAGGATCGCCTCCTCGAGCGCATCGTCGTGTCGCTGCTCGCCCGCGGCCACCTCCTGGTCGAAGGTGTTCCCGGCCTGGCCAAGACGCTGGCGGTGAAGACCGTGGCGGCGTCGATCCAGGGTGAGTTCAAGCGGGTGCAGTTCACGCCCGACCTGGTTCCGGCCGATCTCATCGGCACGCGCGTCTACAACCAGCGCACCGGCGAATCCCAGACCTCTCTCGGGCCTGTCTTCACGAACCTGCTGCTGGGCGACGAGATCAACCGCGCGCCGGCAAAGGTGCAGAGCGCATTGCTCGAGGTCATGCAGGAGCGGCAGGTCACCATCGGACGCGAGACCCATCGCGTTCCGGATCCGTTCCTGGTCATGGCCACGCAGAACCCGATCGAGACCGAAGGCACGTACGCGCTCCCGGAGGCACAGGTCGACCGCTTCATGATGAAAGTCATCGTCGATTACCCGTCCGAAATGGACGAGTTCGTGATCGTCGAGCGCATGACCGGCCAGGTCGCGGCGATCACGCCGGTGATGACTACGTCGGAGCTCGTCAGCCTGCAGCGCACGGTCGACGGCGTCTTTGTCGATCCCACACTCGTGGAGTTCGTGGTCCGTGTGGTGAACGCGACACGCGCTGCCGGAGATCGCCAAGTACATCCAGTTCGGCGCGAGTCCCCGGGCCTCGATCAACCTCATCCTCACCGCCAGGGCGCTGGCGTACATGCGCGGTCGCACCCACGTGCGACCCCAGGACGTTTTGGATCTCGCGCATGAGATCTTGCGCCACCGGCTGGTGCTGTCGTACGAGGCACTGTCCGATGGCACCACGAGCGATGCCTTGATCACCAAGATCCTCGAGCGAATTCCGATCCCGAAGGAGCCGCTCCACGAGCACGTCGCCACGCGCGCCTGAGCTCCTGCTCCAGCGTCTGGAGTGGACCGTCATTCGGAGGCTCGACGGTCTGCTTCAGGGCGACTACCGCACGCTCTTCCGCGGGCAGGGCCTGGACCTCCTCGATGTCCGCCCGTACGAGCCCGGCGACGACGTGCGCTACATCGATTGGAACGTCACCGCGCGCATGGACGAGATCTACGTGCGTCAGTACCTCGAGGATCGCGAGATCAGTGGCTGGTTCCTGCTCGACCTTTCGCCCTCCATCGACTTCGGTACGACGCAGAGCCGCAAGCGCGATCAGCTGCTGTCGTTCGTCGCCGTGCTGTCACGTTTGCTGACCCGGCACGGCAACCGCGTCGGCGTGATCGCCTACGGCGATCGTGTCGAAGCCCCGATCCCGCCCTCGACGGGCCGGCGCCAGGTGCTGCGGCTGATCCACGAGCTCGACCGCCGGGCGCCTCTCGCCAGCGCGCCGTTCACCGCGCTGGGTGAGCTCCTTGCCGCCGCGGCGAAGACCATCCGCCGGCGCTCGCTGGTGTTCATCGTGTCCGACTTCATCAGCGCGCCTGGGTGGGAGACGCCGCTCGCGATGCTTGCCCGCCGACACGAGATCGTCGCGGTCCGCCTCGTCGACCCCCGCGAGATGGAGCTCCCCGACATCGGCGGCGTCTACTTCAACGACGCCGAGACCGGCGAGCAGCTGTTCGTCGACACGCACGACGAACGCTTTCGCCGTCGCTTCATCGAGGCCGCGAAAGCCCGCGAAAAGGCGTTGTCGGAGACGTTCGCACGCCATGGCATAGCCGTGCTCCCCCTCTCGACGGATGATGATCTGGTGTCCGCCGTGATCCGGTTCGCGGCGGCACGCAAACGAGGACGCGCCGCGGCGCACGCCGCCGCAGGGAGATAGGGATGCAATTCATCTGGCCCACGGTGCTGTTGTCCTTGATCCTGGTGCCGGTCCTCGTCGGCGTGTACATCTGGCTGCAGCGCCGCCGCCGTCGGTACGCCGTGCGCTACGCCAGCCTCTCGCTCGTGCGCGACGCCATGGGCAATGCGCCCGGGCGTCGACGTCATGTGCCCCCGGCGCTCTTCCTGCTGGCTGTCGCGTTCATGCTCGTCGCCGCGGCGCGGCCGCAGATGGTCGTAGCCGTGCCGGCGCAGGAGGGCACGGTCATCCTGGCGATCGACGTCTCCGGAAGCATGCAGGCGACGGACGTCCAGCCGAACCGGATGGAGGCCGCGAAGTCCGCCGCGATGGCGTTCGTCGACAAGCAGGGTCCAGCGGTACAGATCGGCGTGGTGTCGTTCTCCGGCGACGCGTCGATCGTCCAGACGCCGACCACGGACAAGGATCTCGTGCGCGCGGCCATCGCGCGCTTACGCCCGCAGCGGGCGACCGCGATCGGACGCGGCATCCTTGTCTCCCTCGACGCGATCTTCACCGAGGACGAAGTGCCTCCGAGCGCGAAATACCTGAATCCGGGAGCGGCACCGGCGACGCCGGCGCCGACCGCGACCGGGCACCCGAACATGCCCGGCTTCGCGCCGGCGACGATCGTGCTCATGACCGACGGCCAGAACAACCAATTCCCGCAGCCGCTCGCGATCATCGACGAGGCCATCAATCGCGGCGTGCGTGTGTACACGGTCGGCCTTGGCACGCCGCAAGGCACGGTGCTGCGTCTGGGTGGCCGCGCTGTGCGCACGGCGCTCGACGAGACGACGCTGAAGTCGATCGCTCAGCTGACGGACGCGGAGTACTTCAACGCCTCGAACGCGAACGACCTGAAGAAGATCTACGAGAACCTCGCGACGCAGTTCGTGCTGCGTCAGGAGAAGACCGAGATCACGGCCTACTTCACCATCGCGGCGGCGCTGCTGTCGCTCGCGGCGGTGGGTCTATCGATGCTCTGGTTCGGCCGGCTGCTCTGACCTAGAATTAGACAGTTCTCAGGGGCAGGTTGAGCAGGTGGTGAGCTCTGCTGACTGTAGATCAGCCGCCTTTCGGCTGTAGGGGTTCGATTCCCTTCCTGCCCACCGATTCCCGCACTAGTCCTGGCGATTGAGGCTTAGCCGCTTGCGGTGCGGACCAGCGAAAGGCGCTTTTGTGTGCCGGAAGGCGGCTGACTAAAGGCGCTTTGGTGCGGGGCGCTTTTGTGCAGCGGGTTCGGCAGGGCACTGCGATCGCGTGGCGGGGTGGCGTGGCTGTAGCGCTCGACCATGTCCCAGCGCTCCCAGCCGCCTTGGCGCTTGAGCTCGAGCAGGCTCGCGTGCGGCGCGCGCATGAAGTTGGTGGCCCAGGTGTGACGCAGGACATGCGCCGAGAAGCCGCGCAGGGCACTGCGGTCGGCGAGACGCTGGAAGATCTTGTCGAACCCGGCCTCGGTGAAGCAGGCGCCGCTGCGTGTGGCGAAGAGCGGCGCCTCCGCTTCGGCGCCGAAGCGGGCCTCGCGCAGGTAGCGGTCGAGTTCGCGCCCGACGTCGTCGTGGACGTGCACGACGCGGCCGCGGCCGAACTTGCTCGTCTCGGGTCGGACGGTGACGGTACGCAGGCGCAGGTCGAGGTCGGAGACCTTCAGCTCGCGCAGCTCGTTGAGACGGAGTCCGCTACGCCTGACTCAGTATCCATAGTTCACGCCGCTTGTCGTCAGATGTGCTGGAGGGACATTGGTTCGCTACGAATGTGCTGTCAAGGCGGCGCACCCTGGTGATTGCCGCCACTGCCGTAGCCGAGATTGACTGAGACATCGTATTTAGAGTTAGGCCCGCTACTCGTGTAAGGAGTCTCGCTTGCCGGACTGTTCATGTAGTAGTAGACGACGTCTTGGTATGTGTATTGATTACGCGAGTTTCCCGGGAACCACGCCATGCAGTTCGAACTCGGATGATCCGCAGGGTTGTTGTCTTGTGTCCCTGTCGTGCAGGTGTATCCGTTGTATCCCCAGACCTGCCGTTTCCGATGCTTGCGGATCCCGATGCGTCGGTCATCGCAGCGTACGGCGTGTATCAGGAGAACGAGCAGCGCGCGCGGCCGGCCGCATTCGTGATCGGCCGCGATCTCTCGATCGCGTATCGCTACATTCGGACGCGACTCGCCGACAGGCCGCTCACGAAGGAGCTCCTCGAAGCACTCGCGACCGTGCAAGACGCGTCGCGAAGAGCGCTGCATCCAGTACCGCTGCCACGCGGCCCGCGCTCGCCGATAGACACGGGACGCACGCCGTTCCCGCTCGAGCATCTGGCGCCCGACATGCGCGGCGTCAACTTCGCGGTCGAGGCGATCAGCGAGCGCGTCGCGGAAGACGAGCGGCTGCAGAAGGAAGCCGCCACATACCGCGCGATCGCCCAGGATTACATGAA